>CAZALU010000189.1:0-1548 GCA_964486075.1 uncultured Verrucomicrobiota bacterium | reverse complement strand
GGATATCGCAAAGAAAAAGGGCTCAAAGTAGCCGAAAACTCGGTACTCTCAAGAACTAAGCCTGTCCAATCCAGATCGCCCCCACCACAGCGTCCGGCAACGTACAACCGCATTCCAACAATATTACCCCCACTAATTCAGGACAACAACGAAATAAACAAGATAAATTAGACCCCCGCAATGGGACGGACTTTATTCTGAATTGTAGGGCGGGAACGCCCCCTGGGCTTCCCGCCGTCTGGGAATGGGTCGGCGGGCAATGCCGCATGCGGCACGTGCCCGCCCTACAAATAACAAATTCCTATCAACAAGGATTGTCAGCCACAGGCGGATCCGCCAATGGCGGAAAATTCCTATACGCCAAGTTAAGATAGGCTCGGCGCTTCCTGCTCCCAGCTCGCAACAATTTTCATTTCACGTCAAGAATCGCACGCACGGCCTTCAGGAGCGCGTTGACCTGGAAATCGGTGCCAACGGTGATACGCAGGTAAGCGCCAGTGCGCGGACCGGAAAAATAACGCACAAAGATCTTGCGTCCGGCAAGCCGCTGATAAAGCGTCCGCGCCGCGATGCCGGGCGGCTTGACCCATAGAAAATTTGTCTCGGACGGGAAAACAAAAAAACCCATCTTTGCCAAGGCTGCCGTCAAGCGCCCGCGGGTCCGTTTAACGCGTGTTACGTTGGCGCGCATCGCGGCCTGGTCGCTGACCGCCGCCAAGCCGACCTGCTGCGTCAACCGGTTCAGATTATAGGAATCCTTGATCTTATACAGGGCCGCGATCAGCGCCGGCGCCCCCACGGCATACCCCAGCCGCAAGCCCGCCAGCGAATAGGCCTTGGAGAGCGTGCGCAAAACCAGGACATGATCGGAGGCCAGTGCCAGGTCCATGCAGTGCTCGCGTGAAAAATCAACGTAGGCCTCGTCAATCACCACCACCCCCCGCAACCGGCGGCAAAAGGCTTTTACTTCCGCTTTGGGATACAGGAGCCCGGTGGGCGCATTCGGATTGGTCAGAAAAAAAAGCGAGCAGACGTAGTCATCCGGCATCCGCCATTCGAATTTTTTACCAAGCTCAACCGGCCGGGTTGCCACGTCGCGGATGGCGGCCAGCACGGGATATAGGGAATAGGACGGATTGAAATAACCGATTGATCCCGTATCCTCCACGAAGGCGCGAGTGCAAAGGGCCAGAATTTCATCGGAGCCGTTCCCGGCAAAAACTCGCTCCGGATCGCACCCGTGCAGGTTCGCCAGCTCCCGGCGCAGAACCAAACTAAGCGGGTCGGGATAGCGACGCAGCGCATCGAGACCCAGCCCGGCCAGGACCTTGCGGATACGCGGCGACGGCGAGTAGGGATTCTCGTTGGTATTAAGCTTGACGACAGACAGGTCCGCCGGCTGTTCGCCGGGAACATACCCCTTCATCGCCCGCACTGACTGCTTAATATTGGCGCCCATAAAATATTTCCTTTTTCTGATCCAATACTTTTACCCTTGAGAGTACCGAGTTTTCGGCTACTTTGAGCCCTTTTTCTTTGCGATATCCA
>CAZALU010000188.1:0-1612 GCA_964486075.1 uncultured Verrucomicrobiota bacterium | reverse complement strand
AGTAATTGTAATTATGCCTTAACATGGGCGTCTACTCGCAGGCATAAAGCCTGCGCTACCCGAGAAAAGACACGTTTATATGTTAAGGGATTTATGGGACACAGTCCTAGCGCACTTCCAGCTTGGCATCCTGTTCCTGTTCATACCCCAGCTTGATGCGCAGGACGCGGGCGATGTCGTTTTCCACCACGTAGAGGTAGC
Organism: uncultured Verrucomicrobiota bacterium; assembly: GCA_964486075.1. Classification (GTDB taxonomy): domain Bacteria; phylum Verrucomicrobiota; class Kiritimatiellia; order JAAZAB01; family JAAZAB01; genus JAHIJO01. The sequence continues at coordinate 1,411 of CAZALU010000188.1, read as the reverse complement.
GCTTGGAGAGCGCCGTGGCCGTCGGGAAGCGTAGGGGAATGTTCGGCTCCTTTAGGCGCGCGTTCGGCCCGGAATCCAGGTTGCCGTAACGCCCGATGCGCAGCACTTCATTACCAGCCGTATCGATCATGCGGATCGTGTTGCGATGCGCGGCCGGCACGTAGCTGCGTCCGAAATCGTCCACGCAGAAGCGCAGAGTGAAACAGACACAGCCGTCATGCCCCTTGGTGTAGCGGCCGGGGGCCGGGCTGACGCCCAGGAACTCCCATTCCACTCCTTCGGTCCACCACGGGAACATGCCTTCGCGGCCGTCACAGGCGGTGAGCCATGTCGCATTCCAGTGCGTTGCCGGGGTGGTGGGCTGGGGTTTGGGAGGATAGCCCCAATCCAGCCAGCGAGTCACATTGCCTTCTGCATTGGTCACGGGCGAATGATGCGGATATTCACCCTGAGCCGCCCGCCACAACAATCCGCCGCCCTTGGGCCCGAACTTGAAGATCGAGCCGACCTGGCGGATGAGTGGGTTCTGGACGAATTTCCGGTAGCCGGCATATACCGTGTTGCCGCTGCGTAAGGTATCCCACTCCGCCGCGCTGATTTTGTAGTCCGGCGCCCAGGACGGCATATTGGAGGCGATGTCGTCTTCGTAAAATTGACCCAGCTTGCGGCCCAGGTTGTCGGCGACGTAGATGTTGCCTTTGATATCAACTACCGGCGAGCAGGCGCCGCCGGAGAGCTCGTAAACCAGCCGCTTGCCGAGCAGCTTGCCGTCGATGCTGTAACGGTCAACCGTGGCATGCTGATCCGGGCCCTCAATGCCCCCGCGACCAGCGGTTTTCTCGAACCACTCGTAGTAGCGCATCACGTACACATCGTTGTTGGGCGCCACATAAAACCCGCGTTCGCCGGCCCGCGTCAGGGAAGGAGGAACCAATGCCCAGTTGGTCAGGGGCGCAACATCTGAGTTCGTTGCCCAGGCCTCCGGGAAGACTTGCATATTCTCGAAATCATAGCCTTCGCGTATCACCCAGCGTCCGTCGCGCGTGGCGGCCACTTCTTTACCTCGTTTGCGTTCACCCAGATAGCGGCCGCTGTTGCCATCGAACCACTTGGTGCCTGCGCTTATGATATCCGAATCCCACCCCGCCGCGATTCGGTAATAGTGGGGCGTCGGTTCCTTGCCGATCAGGACTTCGGGCTCCCCGAATTTGTTCCCCAGGTCTTGCACACGTGCCAAGGATTTTGCGGTTGCGGTGCCGGAGCCGTGGGCGTAATTCACATCACCGGCCCAGACCACCCAGATGCACGGCTTGGCGCCTGATTCGTCCAAGGCCATGTCCCACCAATAGCTCCAGAAACCCTTCAGCGTGGTTTCTGCCAGCGCCTTGGGCTTCGCGCCGGCTGCATATTT
>CAZALU010000187.1:0-1638 GCA_964486075.1 uncultured Verrucomicrobiota bacterium | reverse complement strand
GGGCTGACGACGCCCATCGGTCCCTTATTGAGCACGTGCGTGTAGATCATCGTCGTCTCCACCTGCGAATGCCCCAGCAAAGCTTGCACCGTCCGGATGTCCTGGCCGGCCTCCAGCAAATGGGTCGCAAAACTGTGCCGGAAACAATGCGGCGTGAACCGGATCGTCAGCCCTGCCGCGCGAACCGCCTTACGAACGGCGCGCTGGAGATGTTGCTCGTCCACATGATGCCGCCGGATATGTCCCGACCGGGGATCCTCCGAAAAATCGTCCGCCGCAAAGACATATTGCCAACGCCATTCCCACGGCGCGTTCGGATATTTCTGCGCCAGCGCGCCGGGCACCTCCACCTCGTGCCTGTTGTCAGCCTTTGCGATCTGATACTGCTCCTGCCGCCGCTTGAGCCACTGTTGCATTTCTTCGCGATATTTCGTTGGAAACGGCACATACCGGTCTTTGTCTCCTTTGCCTCCGCGCACCATGAGTCGGTTCTGGTCGAATTGCACATCCTGAACACGCAACCGCAATAACTCGTTGATGCGCATCCCTGTACCGTATAAAAGCGCCCCCATGAACCGCTCCCGCCCGGACAGACACTCAATCACGGCCTTGATTTCTTCCCGACTGGCCACGACAGGCAACCGGAATACGCGCCGTGCTCTCTGAAAATCAGAAAAATCGCCGATATCCTTCTTGAGTACCGATTTGAACAGGAAAACCACTGCGTTCAGCGCCTGGTTCTGCGTGGAGGCTGCCACCTGCCGGTCTATCGCCAGATGCCGCAGGAAGTCCCGAACATGACCGGCGCCCATGCTGGAAGGCTTCTGCCCTTGATGAAAACCCACGAATTGCCGTATCCATCCGAGATAGGTTTGCTCTGTGCGATAGGAATAGTGTGCCACCCTCAAATACTCCCGCACCCGGGCTGCCAGCAGAGGCCAGTTTGTCTTCCCCGCCACGGTACCTTTGGCCGGAACGACTTTCGCCGGCGCCGCCGGCGCGGGTGATACTCCGCCATGCCCGGTATTCTCCCGCACAACCGCATTGACAGGAACACGCTGCGTTTGATACGGTGCAGCTAGTTTGACTGTTGGTCTTGGTTCTTGAACCGAATGGCCATCTGCGGCAGAAAGCTTGTCGCCTACCCGTGATGGCCGCGCGGAGGTTGACAATGATGTTATCGGGAGAACACCGTCCGGGCGCGGGGCCAGTGCAATGCCGCGGAATTGTTCGTAGTAGAGTTCCAGCGCGTCGCGTGCCTGCGCAATGCCCCAGTTCGAGATTTCATTACGCCGAGCCATCTCACCCAGGAACGTTTCGATTTCCATCCGGCTCAGGTCGCGCCGCCTCCTACCGGGAAACCGCGCAAAAAAACGCCGGACCCAGGTCACCAGGAACGGAATCGTCTTTTCCTGCGCTCCAGCCTCCCTCAATGTGGCAACATAACCTTCCGGCCACTTTGGCTCGGTATTCAACGCCGCAACCCCTCGCCGAACAGCTTGACGCATATCATAACTCCTGCTTGTTTTGCTATCCGTCAAAATACATTAACAACACATTAGCAGTCAACTATATTGTTGACAGTTTTGATGGTAAGAGCTGAAACGCGCCGCGCTATACGTGACGCATAATATTATG
>CAZALU010000186.1:0-1676 GCA_964486075.1 uncultured Verrucomicrobiota bacterium | reverse complement strand
ATAAGAGAAACGATGCGCATTTCCTTTGAACATTTAGGGCACAGCAGCGGATCGGATTCCCAGACTTTTTTGATGAGCTCCCGCCATTTAGCGGATGGAATACGACGTGGTTTGTGTTCGGAAACGTTAAGGACCTCAATGGTATTGCCGGCAGCTTTGGCATCTTCGACCGCCAGTCCGCGTATCTTGTTTGAATACCAGCCATAGTAACGGACCAGCTGGAAGCTCGTGTCGGGGATGTGCTGGGTGATGGCGGCGATGAAATCACAAGGGGTGAAGATCTCAAAGTTGCGCTGAATCTTCGGGTTGAGACCGGAGCGGTAGATGATCGAGCCGTCGGGGTTGCCCCGGTTTGGATCGCTGACCTGAATCTTATCGACCGAGAAGGGGTTGTGGATGATGTACTAGGCCAAGCGCTCCAGATCCTCGCGCTCCTCGGGCAGCACCCGGCGGCTGCGATGCACATTGAATCCGGAATGGACCCAGCCACGTAGCATGTTGGCCCGCGCCACCGGCAGGAGGCTCTTGTTGACCAAAAACGTGATGACCCCCCATGCTTTGGGACGTAGTGGCCGTTACGGTGGAATAATGTTTTTCGCGCTGCGAAAAACATAATAAGGGAAACATTATGCTCAGATCGAAAACAGTCGGTGTGGTTGGTTGCGCTTCGGGATTGCTTTTGGTGATGACTGTTTTTGCTCCCTGCCAGTCGCCCATGGATGGATTTGACACCACAGCCAATGGCGCCGTATAAGCGGTGGCGATGCAGCCGGACGGCAAAATTCTGGTGGGCGGTGGATTCACCATCATCAATTTCACCCCGCCGCCTCGGTTGGCGCGGCTAAATAATGACGGCACCCTGGACGACAGCTTTGATGCGAATGTCGCCAACAACAATGTTTTCACCATCGCGGTGCAGCCGAACGGCAAAATCCTGATTGGCGGAACTTTTACCCTGGTGAATGGAGTCATCTGTAACCGGCTGGCCCGGCTGAATGCCGACGGCACGTTGGATGGATCGTTTTATTGTGCCGCCAACGGGTCGGTTTTCAATATCGGGCTGCAGCCGGATAGCAAAATTTGCCGTTCAACCGCAACCGGACGGCCGCATTCTGATTGCCGGCCAGTTTACCACCGTGGGCGCCACCACGCGCAACCGGATTGCCCGGCTTTAGCCGAATGGCATGCTGGATTCCACGTATAATCCCAACGCCGGCGATGCGGTTTATGCGCTGGCATTGCAGACGGATGGCAAGGCCGTTGTTGGCGGCGTGTTTACCATGATGAACGGCGCGCCGCGCGAACGTCTGGCGCGTTTGAACATGGATATTACCGAGCGGCAATGGCATGCCAGCCAGGAGTTCCGGACACGACGGGATGGTCGGATCGAGATGCGCTTGTAAACAACAGGACAAAAAGAACTTGTGCGGTGGATTCTGTCCTGGATGCCGGACGTGAAGGTGCTCACCCCGAAGAGCCTGCGGGACCGGATCATGGAGAAACTGCGCGATGGACTGCAAGCGCAGGAATAAAAATCAAGCGGCCGGGTTCTTTCCGGGGGTTCGTGCGACCACATATTATCTCCTGCAGTGGGACAGTCCGGCGGCCTGGCTGGGAGCTTTCTGAGAGAGGTCACGATAATTGATGGCAAAAGGATCAGGGTAAATGATGGAGCA
>CAZALU010000185.1:0-1767 GCA_964486075.1 uncultured Verrucomicrobiota bacterium | reverse complement strand
CCCACATCGTAGGGATGCGCATTCAAGGGTCGTAGCGCCGTCTTTTCGTTCTGGAACCGAGCCAGCGGTGTCTGCCGGGTTTCGCCATGGATGCGGACATTGGCCACCGTGTCGAGCCAGTCGCGGGCGGTCGTGTTGACGGCGGCCAGGCTGGTGATGTCCAAGCCGTTCAAGAGGCTCTTTTTTACATAGCCGACGCCATTTTCAACGCGGCCTTTGGCTTGGGGCTGATAAGCGCCGCAGGCCTTGGGCGTGAAGCCATGATGCCCGGCGAAATCCAGATAGCGTTCGTGGAAAACCGGTGCTACGCCGGCGGGATGCCGCAACACAGCCGTCTTCAAGTTGTCGCTGAGCACGTTCTGGGGTACGCCGCCAAAGAATAGAAAAGCGTTCTGCATCCCGGCCAGGAAGTGTTCCAGCGTTTGAGAGGGCGTGAACTCGATATACATCAAACGGCTGTAGCACAACACCACCACCAGAAAACTTAAGCGGCGTGAGGCCTGCCCAATACAAATCTCCCCGGCCGATCCCCAATCCACCTGGGCACATTCACCCGGCGCATACAGGAGCGTGAAAAAGGCCCGTTTTCGAACCGGCCGGACGAGTTGGAGATACTCTTTCAAAATAGAGTATCCGCCCGTGTATCCCTGTTCGCGTAACAGTTTCAAGACTTGCCGGGAGCTGTAGGGGTGCTGTTCCACCAGACGGCGGATCGTCTCCTTGAACGCATCGAGCTTGCTGGGCCGCACAACGCTCTGGCGCGGCCGAAAGGCCGGGCGCGGAAGCCAGCGGGCAACGGTCTTGACATTGAGTTGCACCTCGTGCGCAATTTGCCGGGTCGTCAAACCCAGCTGGCGGTGGAGATGCTGCATACGGTAATACAAAGCGGCGGTCATCATTGCGCGCCTCCCGCCAGGGACCGCACAACGTCCCCCAATAAGATACCCGCAGTGGAAGGCATCGGACGCCGAACGGACGGCTCCGGCCGATCCAAGGCCAACACCTGAATCAAGGGTGCCTCGTAGGCTACCAACCCTGCCCGAATAAGTTCCAGCCTGGCGGATGCAACCGCCCGCAATAAAATGCCCATCCGCCGGGCCACGCTTGTATCGGAGTAATAACTCAACCCCTGGGCATCCGAGACCGTCACCCAAAACAGATATAATCCCCAGGCGGTCGGACTGCACCCCTTCAAGCGTTCCTCGCGAATCAGCCGCACATCCACCCAACTGAAAGGCCGACTAACCCGCCGCAATCGTTCCGGACACAACACACGTTTTAACACTTGCATAGGCCGTTCCTTTCGTTTTGATCACAGACTTCATGCCCATGATCGCTTGCCCACGAGAGTGCATATTCCAGAAGGCCGTTGCTACTGTCTCTTGTAACGCATCTCCGGTCTGACCCGCCAAAAACCCAATAAAAGCCATGCTTGTCGGACTGCGAACTAAATCTTGTAGCGCAACCGAATCTTGTAACGGTCGGGCCTTCCGGCTCTTGTTGCGCCGCCAGTATCCGGGATGCTCTTTGCGCCACTGGCGGACCCGTTCCACCTGCTGGGCGCCGCAAAAATAATCCCGGTTCTCCGGCTTATTCAACCAGTGTGCCTGACTGGCCTGCTTGCTCGCCTTCCGACAGGCCGGCTGCGAACAATATTTCGCATGCGGCGCATGCGGGTTTGGAATAAATACTTCCTTGCAACACAAGCAGATACGCGGGAAATGATCTCTCATGGCTTGACTCCTTATAAACCGTCAAGCATGAGCC
>CAZALU010000184.1:0-1793 GCA_964486075.1 uncultured Verrucomicrobiota bacterium | reverse complement strand
TGAACCTGCCTTCATCTTTTTTCAACTTTGTTTGGGGGTGTGCCGTTAGATGACACACCCCCCTCTATACACTCGCGGGCATGGGGGATCAAGTCTACCGTGCCCGGAAACCGAAAAAATCGCCGTTTTGGCAATGCCTGGCGAAGCATTTCGGCGCTTTTCAGGACGCTTACGAGGAGCGCTACCAGCCGCGCTATGGCTTTCTGCGCCCCGTCATACCTGAGGTCGTAAACAAGTTCCTCGACTGCGGCGACCTTGAGCACGGGTTTGCCCGCGTGCGCTGTGACAATTGCCAACACGAATACCTGCTGGCCTTCTCCTGCAAGGGACGCTGGTTCTGTCCCTCCTGCCACCAGAAGAAAGTCCAGCTCTTCGGCGCGCTGCTCACCGAAACCATCCTGTTTCCGGTCCCGCACCGCCATTTCACCTTCGGCATCCCCAAGATGCTGCGCCCGTACTTCCGCTTCAACCGCGCATTGCTCAAGGACTTTTGCCGCCTCACCCACGAGTGCCTGCTTGAGTACATGCGCGCCACGCTCGGTCTGCCGGATGGCCAGCCTGGCATCGTCATGGCCATCCACACCTTCGGGGAGTACCTGGACTTCCATCCCCACCTGCACGCGCTGGTCGCCGACGGCCTGTTCACGCGCTCGGGGCTGTTCTACGTCCTCCCCGCTGCCAGCCTCAAGCCGCTGGAGGAGCTGTTCCGGGCAAGGGTCATCACGTTTATGGCTGCAAAAGGGTTGCTGCCGCCGGAGCGCGCCCGGATGCTGCGCGGCTGGGTGCATTCCGGGTTCAACGTCCATCGCAGCCGCCGCGTCCTGCCCGGCGAGCGCACAGATCTGGAGCGGCTGGCCCAGTACATAATTCGCAATCCCTTCGCGGTCGAGAAAATGCAGGTGAGCGAGGCAACCCGGGCCAACCCCGCCGGCGCGATCATCTACCGCTCCGGCATGAATGCGAAAACGCACCGTAATTTCGAGGTGTTCAGCCCGTGCGACTTCATCGCGGCGATAACCCAGCACATCCCCGACAAGAGTTTCCAGCTGGTCCGGTATTACGGGTGGTACAGCAATAAGATGCGCGGCCAGCGGGACAAGCGGACGGCTGCGGCTGCCTTGGCCGCCGCCGGCAAGGACGTGGCGGTGATCGATGTCTCCGCGCACCGGCCGCGCCGTATTCCCTCGGCCAAGTGGCGCGAGCTGATCAAGAAGGTTTGGGAAGCCGACCCGCTGATCTGTCCGAAGTGTTCGCGGGAAATGCGGATTGTGGCGCTGATTGACGACCGGCAGGTGATCGCGCGCATCCTGCGCCACCTCGGGCTCTGGCCTGCCCTCCGAAGCTTCAGCGAAGGAGGGGAACAGGGCGTACGTGTCTCGCCGGCAAGGGCGCCACCTGAGATTGTGGACAGGGTCATCGAGCCCTGGCTGGATGACCCTTTCCCTGATTACGACACCGAACCGGTGAACTTGTCCTCCGTAGCTTTAGCGTAGGAGGATGGCGTACGCGACCGGATGAACATTCGCGAGGGGACCTGCCCGCAGTGCTACAGCGTTGCAGGCGGGGGGGTCTGTCGCCGGCCGGCGCCGCTCACTGCAAAAATGGTCCGCACCGGGACTCAGGCCAGCTGCTTTGCTCCGCAAGGCGTGTTTCTACCCGATCTTGACCTTCCCGCCGGCTGTCCGTATACTTGCCGGTATGTCGATATCCGCCGCCAGGAGGGGAAACCATGTTTCCGATCGTTCCCAACGGGCGTACCTGCCCGGAGCACCAAAAAGCGATTTCTTATCAAT
>CAZALU010000183.1:0-1829 GCA_964486075.1 uncultured Verrucomicrobiota bacterium | reverse complement strand
GATATCGCAAAGAAAAAGGGCTCAAAGTAGCCGAAAACTCGGTACTCTCAAGTTAATAAAGGAGGTTCGTGCATGTCGTATACACTCGCGAAAGATGAGCTTCTTTACCTGCGCCAGCTTGCCCGCCGCCAGGCTGAGATTGCTGCGCTGCCGATCATGGAGCGGCGCCGCCGGATGTGGACCGACATGAATGACGGCCAACCCGGTGCGCGTCCGCCGTTTGTTATTGAAACCTGGACGTTTGATCGCCACTTCATGCCGCAGGATATCTACCAGTGCCGCTCCGCGTACGGGCGACGCATGGAAAATCTTTTCCTTCGTCACATCCGACATCACGAGCTTCTGGATGATGACCACGTTTGCCCCGACACTCTGGACATGGGCTGGCATTTTTGGCGCAACGATTTCGGCATCAACATCCCCACCGAGTACGCGAAGGACGCTGAGGGCGTCGTGACCGGCTACCATTTCGATTGCCCAATTAAAGACCTCAGGGACGGGTTCGACATGCTCAAGCCGGCCACATTCGGAGTCAACCGCGAGACGACCCTGGCCGAGAAAACATTCCTGGAGGAAAATTTTGGCGACATCCTGCCGGTGGCCATACGCTCGGGCACCTATGGCAACAACGGCTTGACCGGCGCCCTGATCGGCTTGATGGGCATGGAAACATTTTTTATGGCGATGTACGATTGTCCCGATAAGCTGCATGCCCTGATGGCCCTGCTGCGCGACAATTCCATTCGCGCATCGCGCTGGGCGGAGAAGGAGGGACTGCTTGTGCTTAACAACGGCAATCAGTGCACTTGCGGCACCTGCTTCAACTTTACAACGCTTTTGCCCAAGCAACCGGTCGAACCGGGCCAGGTCAAACTTTCTGACATGTGGGGCGTGATGGACAGCCAGGAAACCGTGGGGGTTTCACCCGAACTGTTCCATGAGTTTTGCTTTCCATACTACCGGGACTTGGCCACCATGTTCGGCCTGGTTTACTGGGGTTGCTGCGAGCCGGTGGACCCGATTTGGGAAACATCGTTGAGCAAGCTGCCCAACCTGAAAGCCGTCTCAATTTCACGCTGGGCCAACCAGCGTTTCATGGCCGAGGCATTGGACGGGAAGGGCATTGTCTTTTCGCGCAAGCCCAATCCAAACCTGCTCGGAGTGGGCGCGCGACTTGATGAGGATGCCTGGGCTGCGGAAATTCGTGAGACACTCGCCATTACCGCTGGTAAAAACATTCCGCTGGAGTTCGTTGTGCGGGATGTGTACTCGGTGCATGGCGACCTCGGCAAGCCTCACCGGGCAGCAGAAATTGCCCGGCGCGAAATCGACCGTTATTTCCCGGCGGCTTGATCACGTCCGGGGCCAGCTAAATGTAGGGTTTTTCTGTCACCTGAATTGTGCGCCGAACCGGCTGTCGATTTTTGTAGCCGCGTACGTTGGGCGCGGTATTGGGAGCCGACCCCAGCGTGGTCGGCTACAGTAAAGGTTGACTGGCAACTGCCGTGCCTAATTTAATGCCAAGGAATTTCAAAGTGTTGTAGCCGCGACCGATGGTCGCGGTCCTCGGATTAGGACCGACTTCAGCGAAGTCGGCTACAGTAAAAATGACCGGCAGTTGCCGGTCCTAATTTAATGCCAAGGAATTTCAAAGCGTTGTAGCCGCGACCGATGGTCGCGGTCCTCGGATTAGGACCGCCATCATCGATGTCGGCTACAGTAAAAATTGACCGGCAGTTGCCGATCCTAATTTAATGCCAAGGAATTTCAAAGCGTTGTAGCCGCGACCGATGGTCGCGGTCCTCGGATTAGGACCGCCATCATCGATG
>CAZALU010000182.1:0-1887 GCA_964486075.1 uncultured Verrucomicrobiota bacterium | reverse complement strand
ACGCCGCCGGAAGAGAAGAGGGTTTGTCCCGCGCCGGTTGCGTGGCGCAACGCGGACCCGGCGCGCGCTGCGGAGGAACGGGCAAAAGCATGGAGCGAAATCGCGGAAACTTGCGTCGTTTTGGATCGGCTTAAACGATCCGGGGGAAGGGCGGGGCAAAGTGCGGAATTCCTGGAAAAAATCGGAGCGGCTCGTCGAAAAATAGCCGTCTATACCCAGAGCTACGCGAACAGAGACCTCGCTTACGAGAGCTGGGGTTTGAGTCTGCAACGAATATACACCTATGCCTTTTGCAGAGAGGCGGGCACGTTCGAGACGGCTTGGAGTCTGCTGGGGGAAGGGCTCAGCCTACTGGAGGATGCCGATCCGGAAGACGAAACGATCAAGGCGAAAGTGAAAATGGAATGGACGATAGCCTATGCCCATGCCTGGCTGACGACCAGGCCGGAAGCCTGCGCCAGCCTGCTGGACGAGACTCGGAACCGAATCGGCGGAGCGCCGCCGGCGGAGCTCCGCGCCTGGTCGGCCTGCTTGCCCTGGCTCGAAATCCGGCTTCTGAAGAACGCCGATCGCATCAAGCCGGAGCGGCGGCCGGCCTTTGTCGAAAAGCGCACCCGGCATCTGATCGAACATCTGGAGCAGACGGGAATACCGGAAGAACGGCGGGTGCGGGCCCTGAAAAGCTGGATCGTGACTCTGGACGCCGGCGGGCGCTGGGTCGAGGCGGGTAAAATCCTGGAAAGTTGCCGGACGAACACCGGGCAGGCACCGGCGATCCCGAACTGGTATCTGGCCCGGCTGTGGCTGGCCTTGTATGGCGAAGGCGACTGGAAGAAAGCCCGCGCAACGACCCGCGACCTGACGGATGCCACGCGGCAGGGGAAGTTGTCCGGCAATACGCGCGCCTGCCGGGATGTATGCGAGATCTATTACAGCCGGATATTTTCGCCCGGCTGCGAATTACAGCGTCAGAGCGCGAAACGCTTGAATGAACGAATGACCCGGAAGGGGAAAGACCGAATATGAATTTAGCGATTTGTGGCATACTCTTCCGTCGTGTCGCTGCCGTCTGCGTCCGCCATCCCGGCATCGTTCGGATTGACGCCAAGAATGAATTGCGCGGCTGGGCCGTTTGGCTTACGATCTTCTGGCTGGTGGCGGCGGGACAGAGCGCCTGGGCTCAGGCCTCGATGACGCTCAATATATCGCCGGCCCATCCGACGGATACCGACAGTCGGACGCTGGCCCAGAGCGAAACGGCGAGTTTGACGATTAACGTCGCCGCCAAGGGAATGGCCAATGGGGTGAATTACATTCTGAAAAGCGGGCCTGATTTTACGCTGGATTCGACCAGCCCGGAATTCGTGTGGACCGGCGCGCGCGGGTCGTATTGGATCGTCAACACGTCGCCCCAATCGGCGGTGGCCAGCGTGACGGCGCGATGCGTGTGGACGCCGGCGCCGCCGAGCGGGGGCGGCCTGGCGAAGGGGGGCTATTCGCCGCCCTTGCCGCCGGACATCGAGGGTCTGGCGGTGGGGACGGCCTTCGCCTTGCCGGGAGGCGAATACTGGAACGAGGCGGATACCAATATCCTGTGCGTCTACGAGACGACCCTGGTGCGGGCGTACGAGAACGACGAACCAGCGGAATCGGATTGGTCAATTGCCGGGCCGGGCGAAATCCTTGGCGCTACGAACGGGGTAGATACGGTTGTGGTCAAGGGGACGGAGGCCAGCACGTCCATGTGGGATCTGGTGGTGACTTCGGTGTCCTGTGCCAGCGGGGCGTCAGATACCGAATATCTGACGGTGGTGGGGGTGAAAGGTTTGGAATATTGGCGAGTGAAAGAGCGGGTCTGGGCCGAACTGCCGGAACCGTTGTGCGTGG
>CAZALU010000181.1:0-1939 GCA_964486075.1 uncultured Verrucomicrobiota bacterium | reverse complement strand
ACAGTGGAGTAGAGAGGGGGCCAAAGGCCGCCCTCTCCCTCGTCAAACCGGACGTGCGGATTTTCCGCATCCGGCTTTCCTGGAGACTGTCGTCATTAACATGCACAGTAACCTACAGATAAACCAGACCCAAGCGATGAAAATGTGCGTAGGCCGACACACCTTCCGGCGGTCGCCCTGGTCGTTGACTACGGCGATGCAAGTGCCAACTCAAACGCAAGCACACATAACCGTTCAGCTTGCGGAACGCGCTTCGGGGGTATCCCCGCTGGAAATATCGCGCCCAACCTTCCAGAAATCGATTGATTTCCAAAATGAGAGCTTCCAATGGTTTCCAGCACTGGGCTGGCCCCGTCATTTCCCGTATCCGCGCATAGGCCTTCAGAATTGCCTGCTTCGACGGCGTCAGGTTCAGGTACCGATGGCCCCTACCCTGCAAGTCCCGATCGTAGCGGAACGTATATCCCAGAAAGTCCAGACTCGCCCCGGTTTCTTCCAAGTCCACTATCCGGGTCTTTGTCCGGTTGAGTTTCAGTCCCAGCCATCCTTCCAGCTTCGTTTCCACAAACCGAGTCAAATCCGCGCCTTGATATTTCGCCAGAATCACAAAGTCATCCGCATATCGAACCAGCTTGGCCTTGGCCCACTGGGCCGGACCGTCCGCGCGATAAAACACTTTGTCAAACCAGTGCAGGTAGATGTTGGCCAGCAAGGGCGAGATCACCCCTCCTTGCGGTGTTCCTTTATCGTTGCGCTTAACCGTTGGTTTTCCGCCTTTCTCTTTCGACGGCTCCACAACTGGCGCACGCAACCACAGCCGAATCAACCGCAAGACCGACCGGTCCACCACCCGCATCCGCACACATGCTATCAGCTTGTCATGCGGTATCGTATCGAAATACCCTTGCAGATCAGCATCATAGATCGTTTTCAAGCCTGCCGCAATGCTTTGCCGAACTTCTTCCAACGCATCGTGCGCCGAACGGCCTGGCCGAAATCCATACGAGCAATCTTCAAAGTCCGCTTCAAAGATCGGCTCCAGAATCAACAAGACCGCCGTTTGCACGACCCGATCACGCACCGTCGGAATACCTAACGGCCGCTCACGTCCATCCGGCTTCGGGATATACACCCGCCGCACGGCATGAGGCCGATACGTCTTGGCATGAAGTTCTTCCCGGATTCGCCCAAGAAATCCCTCCACCCCTTCCGCCATCTGCTCCACCTGCACGACGCTCATTCCATCCACTCCGGGCGCCCCACCATTGGCGCGCACCCGTTTCCACGCCGCTTTCAGCGTGGCCTGATCCATAATCCGCCCATATAACGTGTAGAAGCGGAACTGCGGCTCCTGCTTGGCTTTCTGACCCAGCTTCTGTCTCAGTCGGGAAAGTTCCGGCGGCAGGTGCTTGTCCCTTCCCTCCGGCTCTGTCTTGGAATGGGTTTCTTTCCTATTCAATCAGACCCCCCTCCTTCTGACTCCGCATGTCATCCAGTAAGGCCCCTTCGCTCCACGTTCATTACACGCTTCGCCGCTACTATGGGCCTCTCCGACGCCCCTGCCCGGCCTGATTCCCGTTATGGTTTCCGTGAATCAGTTGATGCTGCCACCGCCCGGCGGGGCCTCCCAAGTTGCGTCACTCAACTATCCGCCCGTGCTGTCCGCTTTGACCCCGGCAGGCCTAACGGGTCATGCCTGTTATTGCTTCCGTTAGTGTTAGGCTTCGCCATTTCCGAAAGGTTGGCCGCCTGCGTGTTTCGTGTAACGAGGCTCTTTCCGGTTCACGCTTTCGCATTACGGCTCGGGCGTTCGCTTCCTTGGGCTTCCGGTTCGACGTTGCCGCCTGCCCGGCCAAGGTCGCTACATGTCATACAGGCAATTACATGGTTGATTCCTTTCACTCAACAAGTTGAGTGCGCCTTGCTTGGCGCACCGGAG
>CAZALU010000180.1:0-1951 GCA_964486075.1 uncultured Verrucomicrobiota bacterium | reverse complement strand
CTACGGTTCCAAATTAGGAATTCTTCGAGTTCCTGAAAGGCCGGATGAAGCCTGTTGAGGGCGGGAAAGCCCTCGGGCGTCTCAAAAAGTCAAAAAAAGACTCTTCGAGACGCTTTTTTTCTTGACATATATTCACCAGTATATAGGCTGGTTAGCATGAAAACAACAAAAGCCATCAAAAACCGGTTTGAACAGAAGCGTTTAGCACAGTTGAAGCAGCTGGCTAAAATCGGCCCTTTCGTGGAGGGGTCCCTGGTTGGGGTGCAGCATCCCACCTGTAAGCATGTCGCTTGGCGTTTGACCTTCAAAGTCAAAGGCAAGACCCGAACGGTCTATGTGCCGGTTGATATGGCTCAGGAGATCAAGGAATGGACCAGAGAATATCGTCGATTGAAAAAGCTGATTCGCAAGATTACGCGCAACAGTCTGGCGCTTATTCGCGGCCATGTCGCCGCCCGGCGGGCCGCAAGCCGGGTCCAGCGCCGGAGTATGAAAGCATCGGGCGGCAACTGATCGTTCTCTCTCGCCATTGCTTTCCGGAGTTGAACCAGTGGCTTGACGATTTGATGGACCCTCGCCGCCAGGAGTTGTGTGTGTATTCGGGTCGCCACATCTGGTGGCAGATCATACTGACCTTTATACTCAGGGGCGGTTCCAGGAACGCCTTCGATGGCGATAGGAACACCGGGGAACTGCCGCAGAACATGGCGCAAATCTGTGATCAAAAATGGGATGAAGCGCGTTTAGGTCCACGCCGGACTGTGACCTGTTCGGAAAACGCCAAACATCATGCGACGCGAGTTCCCGTTGCCGAGGTGGCCCGGATTATCGTCAAAATGGTTCGCCGTCTGATGGCCATGCGTTTGCTGGACAAAGCGCGGCTATTTGATCGTTGGTGGCTGATCGCGGTCGATGGAACGTTGCAGGATCGCGGCCATGGTACGCCGGACAATGAGGCCCGTTACCAGTATGTCGTGGAAGCGAAGCTGGTCGGCCCCGCAGGGACGATGTTCCCGTTAACTACGGAGTTTGTGGATATGCGCGATCCGGTTCGCGACAAGGAGGACTGTGAGCTAAACGCTTTCAAGCGGCTGGCACCGCGTCTGCATGCCGAGTTTCCAAAACTTCCCATTTGCCTGCTGATGGATGGCCTCTACCCGGTTAAAGCGGTTTTCGATATATGCAAGCTGTATAACTGGAAATTTATCACCACCCTACGCGAAGGCCGCCAACCCACGGCCTGGGATGAGGCGGTTCAGACCATGACTATGAGTCCGGCCAATGTGTTTCAAAGCCAACGTCAAGGGGAGAACGGTTTGGTCAACCAAACGCTTCGTTGGACGGACAACGTGCCCTTCGGCGATGAGAATACGCGATATGAATTTTCGGTTCTTTTCAGCGGAGAAATCAGCCCGGTAGACGCAACCCTTTGGTGCTGGGTAACCAATTTAAACCTTCAGCGCGAGACGGTATATGCCATTGCCAATCAGGGCGGACGTGCCCGCAACGGCATCGAGAATGTCTTCAATGTCGAGAAGAACGGCGGGTTCGGGCTTGAGCACGCCTTCTGCGCCAACGCAACGGCATCACACAACTATCACCTCATAATGCAGGTGGCTTACATCCTCTGGCAACTGCTGGCGTATGGCTTGCTGCACCGTCTTATGCGAGCGTGTCGCAAAGTCACGGTTCTAAAGATGGTTGAACTATTGCGCACCAGCTTGCTCTCGGTGAGAATCAATCTCCTCATTCCGGCCTTCGGCCAACTCCGTTTCCGGTCATCCGCTTAACTGAACGCGCAGCAGGAACTCTTGCCCGAACCCACCTGCCTTTAACGACACGCTTTTTATCCGACGCTCAGCGCACGGACGCCAAGGTTTGCCTTCCGCTCGCCGCTATTTTGTGCTTGCCCCCGCCAATACTCAAATGTGAGGATGAATTGGAACCGCTG
>CAZALU010000179.1:0-2021 GCA_964486075.1 uncultured Verrucomicrobiota bacterium | reverse complement strand
CACCATCCCGCCAGGCGTTGTCCCAGGAAATGTCGAAGCCAACCTCCACCTTGCCATCCGCCGGCGCGCGCAGGTGCGTGTTCGTTAACACAAGGTTGTTGGCCAGGACCGGAACCGAGGCCGTCAGCAGGCCGGCTAAAAGAGCGATCATTACTAGCGGCGTTCGCTTGCGTCGAGTAGACATAATAGGATCTCCTCTTTGGTTACCTCCTGAATTTTACGGCAAGCCGGCGCAAAATGAAAATTACGAGGATGTTACCACATCCACGAATTCAGGACAATAACAATATACTAGCCTGAAATATTCAGACTCCACCGCCGGCCCGGCCGTATCGAATTGTAGGGCGGGCAGGTGCAGCGTGCGGCATTGCCCGCCGTTTCCTGTTCGATTAGGATCGGCGGGAAGGCCCAGGGCCGTTCCCGCCCTACAGCCGGATCATCTGTCAGCCACAAGAGATGACGGTTTTGATCAACTGAATAGCACGAGCGTCGTACTATTCACTTTCGCCTATACGGACATTGCCCGCCGGCGAAAGACGTGAAGTTTCGAAAATAACCCGTTGGATTATTGTGAAGCTAAGCTGGCTAACCCCGTTTGGCCGCGTTTTACGCGGCCATCATCACGTGATCGCGTTGGCACGTGAAACGTGAATAACGGGGCAGCCCTTTGGGTGCATTTTGCGCCGGCTCGGCGTAAAATGCAGGTCAGAGAACCAAATATCCGGGGACGACTCCCGCCAGCAGGCCGCAGGCGGCCTGGATATCCTGTCCGCCGCTGTAACGTCGCGCTATAGGCATGCCCAAGTGCGCTCGCAGTGCATCGCGGAAAACTCCCAATTCCGCCGGAGACGGAGGACGGAACCGGCCGCTGGGGTCATTGACATCAACCAGATCCAGTTTGATCGGCAGGCCGTGAGTCAGCTCCGCCAGTTGGCGGGCATCCCGCTCGCTCGTATTGACACCGGCGATCATGATCCAGGCCAGCGTAACGCGTTGGCCAGTGGCTTGATGATATTCATGGAGCGCCCGGATGAGATCCGCCGTGGGATGCTCGCGTTCGACGGGCATCAGTTCCCGCCGTTGTATGGGATCGGCGCTGGTCAGCGAAACAAGCAGCCGGTACGGATGCTGCTCCAGCGTAAACCGGCGGATGCCTGGCACAATACCAACCGTTGAAATCGTAATCGCTTTGCCGGAAATAGCCATGCCGCAGGGCTCCGCCAGGATGCGCGCGGCCTGAATCACAGCTGCGTAGTTGAGCAAAGGCTCACCCATGCCCATGAACACCACCCCGCGCACCGGATGCGGGGAATCGGCCCGGATCGCGGCGACCTGATCCACGATTTCCCACGCCGCCAGGTCGCGCCGGAACCCCATCCGGCCGGTGGCGCAAAAAACGCAGCCCAGCGCGCAGCCGACCTGGCAACTGACGCAAACCACGTACTTGGGATCATCGGCCCGGTGCAGGAGCGGAATACGGACCGCCTCGAACGGCTCCGGCCCGTTGCCGCGAAACAGGTATTTGGCAAATCCGTCCCGCGGCGAGACGACCTTCTCGATCAGCGCCAGGCGCGGGATCACGGCCAGCTTGCGAACTTCATCCAGCACCCTGAGGGATATGCCGGGTCCGGCTGGCAGCCGGCCCTGCCGGACCGCCGCCGCCTGGATCTGCCGCGCCAGGCGCGGGGTCACGCCGACATGCGCCAAGCCGGTGTGAACCTGGTCGGCAGTGAGATTTTTAAGAAGGATAGGCATCGGAAGTGAGAGCCGAGTCGAAGGTCAAAGGTCGAAAGTGGAAAGTCAACAGTCGTCCCGCGGCGGGGCAATTCTCCTCCGGAGGTGACCTGATTTATAAAAATACCCCCCACGAATTCAGGGTAACCACGAATGAAGCAAGCGGATTTAGAGCACTTAGGCTCCGCAAAGCGGAGCAACTTTTACTGTAGCCGACATCGCTGATGTCGGCCTTCGTTCTCCAAGACCGCGACCAGCGGTCGCGGCTACAAAATATCGAAATTCCT
>CAZALU010000178.1:0-2051 GCA_964486075.1 uncultured Verrucomicrobiota bacterium | reverse complement strand
GACATCGCAAAGAAAAAGGGCTCAAAGTAGCCGAGAACTCGGTACTCTCAAGTTACATAACTCGACGAATTTATTTGATTGACTGGTCATCCAAACCATGCCATAACTTTTTCAAAGGACATGTGCTATGGAACCTAAAGACATACGGATTCTCCTGGTCGACGACGAAGACGGGTTCAGGCGGCCCATGGAATTCTGGCTGAAGGCCAAGGGCTACCAGGTCAGCGGCGTAGCCAGCGGCGAAGCAGGCTTGGCCGCTATTGCGCGGGAACGCCCGATGCTCGTTTACCTGGACATGAAAATGCCCGGCATGAACGGCATCGAGACCTTGCGCCAAATTCGCGCAAAGGATCAGACCCTGCCGGTGATAATGATCACAGCCTACGGCACCCCGAAAGACATGAAAGAAGCCGAATCGCTGGGCGTCTCCGGCTTTTTCAAAAAAGATGAGGACTTCGCCACAGCCGCCAAACTGATCGTGGTTGCCCTGGAAAGCAGTCATCTAACCTGACACCGTAGTTTAGATATTCTGCTGAGCGAGAAAATGCTCAAGCATACATGCGTTGATGCTTACGGCACTCCCCGGCAACAAATGCAGTCTGTTCCATGTTAATGTGCGGAAAGGCGGCCAGCCCGAAAATAATATTGTCGCCCGGCGCCGCGTCGTGAAACATTTGCGCGACGCTTTGCGCCACAGCAGTGTGGTCGTCCACGCTCGCACACATCTGACCCAGGCCGGCCATGATCGTAATCTTCGGACCGAGCAGGCTTTTGGCCTCGGCAATCGAGTTGACATCGCCAACCGTTTTCAGGCAGAGCGCGTCCACGGCATCCATCCGGGTTTGGCGATACAGGTCGAGCAGGTTACGGATATGGCCGCAAGAATGATGCGCATAGAGCACTCCGTATTCATGGACCGCGTCCGCCACAGTGTCGGTATACCCCATACAAAACTCCTCGAACATGGCCGGACTGATGGCCGTTGTGGACGTGTCATCCGTTCCGTAGAGTAAGTCATAGCCCAGGGCCGCATACAAACGGAATTGACGCAGATAATTATGCTCCATGACCTCGAACAGGCGGTGCAATTCGTCGCGATGATCGGCCCACAGGTAGGCAATGGTTTCGACTCCGGAATAAACCCTGATCATCATCCCCAGCGGCGTGCCCGGCATGTAGCAACGGACCAATCCCTGATCGCCAACCAACGCCTTGCGCTTATTGAACAGCTCAGCTGCGCCCGCGTCGAGCAACAGTTCTTCGTCCTCAAAGATACAGGCCAGGATGGGCAGGTCGGCGCCGCTTTTCACTAGGTGTTCCTGGCAGTAGGAAGTGCCGTCGGCCCTGACCCGCTTATGGACTTCGCGTAATTCGCCGCGCGGCGTTTTGTAGATATTGGTCCAGCCGTCGCCCTGGTCGATAGTCTCGACCGTAACCTTGCGCCGCTTGCAGATGACGGGCGGACCGAAATAATCCATCACATCCAATCCCAGATATTGAGAAAAAACCCGGGTACTGCCATCGCCCCACCGGACAGTTCCCAAGTCCCGGGCCAGCTCGGGATCCATGCCCTCCCGTCCGGGTTGATTATACGGATCCACATGCCCGGTAACCGGAATCCAATCCGGCTTCTCATGCCGAAAGACTTTCAACAGGTTTTCACGAGGCGTGATCATATGCACCTCCCGCTTTTATTTTAAAAGCAATGCGATAGAGAATAATACAATCCATAATTTAAACGCCAGCAAATAATGACCTGCCCCAATCAAAGGGCGGATGCCAACTCCGTAGGGGATTTATTCGAAAGCGGCTTTTGGTAACGTAATTCAATGTATAGGTATTGCCAAAAGATGGGGCGTTCCGATCTCCGGGAATCGGGACCTGCCGGATCGCCCGGTCCTGAACAGCTCATCCGGAGGGTTCGCCCGACCTTGGGATAAAGTCGTCCCTGCGCGTAGCGCGAGCGGGTTTAATTCAATGCTTAGGTATTTTTCGCCTGCAGTGGACAATCTTCTGTAGCCGCGCACGTTGGGCGCGGTCTTCGAATCCGA
>CAZALU010000177.1:0-2170 GCA_964486075.1 uncultured Verrucomicrobiota bacterium | reverse complement strand
CCCACATCGTAGGGATGCGCATTCAAGGGTCGTAGCGCCGTCTTTTCGTTCTGGAGCTACTACGTATTCTGCGCGACACGCATACTGTTCAAATGGCTCAACCGCAAGAGCCAGCGCAATGCGTACACATGGAGCGACTTCCGGCAAGCATTGGCTTGGGCGAAGTGGACTACGGCGAGAATCCGCAACGACCTGAACCCGTATCGTAGAGCGGAGGCCTACTGAATGACGAACCGAAGAGCCGGATGTGGGAAAGCTGCTTGTCCGGTTCCGTGAGGGGCAGGGGTACAATCGAGATAGGGACGAAATATTGTGACACCGCCGCGCAAGCAGGCGGAAACGGAGAAAACAAACCTCGTCCTACAGCCTTGAAAGTTCCCTGCCTACTCGAAAGTCGAATAAATAATTAAATACTAAATACAGGGCTGACCCCAATTTTACTAGGATTATTTTCTCTTGACGAGGCCTTTAATGGGTGACCCCAATTTTACTTGTAATATCCGGCCACGACAGAGCGTGGCCCTCCAAGAGGGAGATTATCCGATGTGCTTTTGAAGATGGAGGGACGCGCTCCGTCGCGTCTGCGGAGTTTTGCAAAAGCCTTAATAGGGGAAAAATATCAGCGTCCCTGCGCCACTGCGCGAGATTTATGAATGGGAAGCGGACGATCCGCAGGCATGCCGACCCCCCAACCACACAGATATTGGGTTCAGATACAACCGCACACAATCAGTGTTGCCCGTGAAATCCGTGGTCAACTTTCTTGTTTTTCTTGCGACTCTTGACGGATGAGGCAATTCGTGGTTGTCCTGTCCGTCGGCCGACGGATCGTGGGGATAAACGTTTTCAACTCAGTCAAAGCCCTGATCGTCACGTCGGCGGGCGGATCGGGAAAATGCTTTGTGGCCTTGCTTACCAGGAAAGCGGTGTGAGCGCCTGCCCGTTGCCCGGCCTCGATATCGAACACGTAATCGCCCACGACCAGCAGGGCGTCCGGCGAGAGCCTCATTTTCCTGGCCGCCAGCCGGACGCCGTCCGGGCTGGGCTTGGGTCGGGCCGGGTCGTGCCGGGTGACGATGACGTCAAAATCCGATTCCCGAATCCGTCGGAAATTATGAAGCGCCGTGCGAACCGAGGCCAGGCTGTTGCGCGTCAGGATGCCCAATTTGAGCTGGCGCTTTTTCAGGTGGGCGACCAGCTCCTCGGCGCCCGGGTTGGGTTGGGAGCGTTCTGCAGCCTCGTGTTCATGTTGCTCCAGGATGTGGTTGGCCCGGTCGCGCGCTTTGCCCGGCGCCAAGCCGGCGATGTATTCCAGGATCGGCAGGCCGCCGTGCACGCCGATGGCTTTCCGTATGGCATCAAAATCCAGTCCTCCCGGCCGGGTCAGCGTGCCATCGAAATCGAACACGACCGCCTTGATGTGCTGGTTCATGTGTCTTTTGTATGATGCCTTGACCCTCAAGGCAACATGCCTGTTTTATTCTATGATATATGGTTTTCCAGCAGCAAGCACTGCACCTGGTGCAGCCGGTGACGCCAAACCGTGGCGCCGGCCCGGAAAGCCTGCCGGCCCTTGGCGGTGATGGTATAGACGTTACGGTTACGGCCGCGAAATACCTTGGCGCGCCGTCGTACGCAGCCACAACGCTCGAATTCCCATAGGGCTGGATACACAGTGCCTTGCGTCGGCACGCAAAAATTGCCCTTCCGTTCAGCCAGCCAGCGGATCAGTGCGTAGCCGTGCATCGGCCGTTCGCAGAGTGCTCGCAGAATGGAGAGCTTGCACAGGCTCGCGTTCAGCGCCGCGCGCCAGTAGTCCTGCCCGGTATAACCTTTTGCCATTTCATCGCCGTTTATGGAATATGATGCCTAAAGGGTCTAGGCATCAGTATCATGCCGCGAGTTGGAATGTCAAGAACGTGGCCTGAGCCGCCGGCAGACGCATCCCGTTCAGCAAAGGGATGCAAGCTTGCCAGGCGTTCGGGGCATCGCTGAATAAAAAGGCTCCTCGGCATAATTAGTGGGTAACGCATCTGCTATGAATGCTTCAATATGTTGTCGCATAGCTGGTTATGGAGATAAGCATAGCGTAGCGGCTTCGTATCCGAACGAACCCACCGATCACCGACAGAAGATTTACCACGGAGAACACGGAGAACACGGAATATAC
>CAZALU010000176.1:0-2177 GCA_964486075.1 uncultured Verrucomicrobiota bacterium | reverse complement strand
AACCCTTCAGCGTGGTTTCTGCCAGCGCCTTGGGCTTCGCGCCGGCTGCATATTTCGTCAGGGTCACGGTCTTCAAGTGGGTTATTGTTGCGTCTTTGCCATGAGGTTTAGCAATAAAATCAGTGGGTGCCGCCCCCAACACATAGCGTTCCCCGGTCTTGTGGTTGACGCGTATCTCGTAAGGGGCGCTGTGCGGAATCTGCCACAGGAATTTCCCGTCACGGTTAAACACCTGAATGCGGTTATTGAGACGGTCGCATACCCAGAGGTTGTTCTCTTTGTCGAAGGCAATCCCCTGCGGATCGTAAAACTCACCGGGCTTGTCCGAGCCTTTCGTACCGGTGATGTTCCGCTTGCCCACAAAGGTCTCGAGCGGGGCGTCTTTGCCCCAGCGCACCCGGCAGATAGCGTTATAGAATGTTATTTTACCAGGTGTTTTTTCCTCCGTTTCAAGATTTTTGTCGGAGCCGGAATCCTGCAGACGATGCGCCTCTTTCAAGCCGCTCATATAGATCACATCCTCGTCCAGGGGATCGAGGGCAAAATGGAAGCGCTTGGCCCACTGGTTGAACCAGATCAGCCAGTTGATATCCTTGATATATGGCCCGATAAAATCCTCCGGCAGGCTGCCATCGGCGTTGATCTTGTAAAAGCGTCCCGGCCCGCCCTGGTATTCGGAGCCGGCGAAGATTACCTGGCCCTTGCTGTTGATCAGTAAGGTCTGTGGAAATGGCTGTTCCAGATGGGGCATGGTTTCAGCCAGCTCCCGGCCGCCGAAACGCGCCTGGCCATCCGGCCCGAAATCTATGATATTCAGTCCCTTGAGCTTCTCGACTGGCACATCCGCCGGCGGCGGCATGAGCATCGAAGCGAATTTACCGTTGTGATCGTATTTATTGATGCGCGACCATTGATCGGCCGCGCCCTCGTAGGTGTACACAAACCCCTTAGTATCCGCAGCAATGCCGTTGATCTGGTAGGGCGAGTCGTTGCGCCCGATTTCCTTGTCCAAGGTTGCCTTGGAACCAACCCCAACCTTGACCTTGTAGGCGCCGGCGGGGACTTTCTTGCCGAAGTCGTCCTTTTGATCCCAAGTCAAGGACTGCTTGAGCGAATCTTTCTTCAAAGGCGCCGGTGGATTTTTGCCCAGCATACCGGCCGCCAGATGGCGCACAGCCTCGCCCTGGGCGTCTTCGATCCAGACGGCCACGTCGGTCAGCGTGTTCACCTCGAAGCTGATCATATCGCCCTTGACTTCCGGACTGGACACCAGCGCCGGGGTCTTCTCCGGAATAAGCGATGGATTAGCCTGGGCCTTGATCACATGATCGTTAATTTTCAACTGCGGCGAACGGAACAGGCCCGGCTCGTTGGAGATCACGGATTTGCCTTTCAGACCTCGCGCCTCGCCGAACTTGTGGGGGAAATGAAAGCCTTCCGAATGCCCCGGCGACCAGGCCGCTATGCCCTGCCAAACGCGGTGTACGTTAAGTCCGAAATTCTGGTAGATGTTCTTGGTGAAATTGAAGGCTGCCAACGGAATCCCATACTCGATGGTCCATTCGTTCGTGCTCCACATGCTTTTTACCTCGTACTTTGGCTCCCAGCGCTGTTCCGGGTCGCGCGGCTCGTTGTTGTAGAGGTCGCCGGTGATGTTGAAGGGCGTCAGGATGAACTGGTAGTAGCCGGGTGTGTCCTCATTATCGGGGTCGATGAAGATTTCAACGTTTTCCCCGTTCCAGAGTACCTTGTCATGCGTGCCCTCGCCGGTTTTTTTGCCACCCTTCTCGTCGTAACAGGCCCGGATGGCCAGGTAAATCACTTCGTCTTTCTGGCAGATTTTGAAGGTGGTCTTGAGCTTAACCGGGAAGGAGTATTCGTCAGTCGCCAGTTGCCCTTCCTTGGCCTTGGCCCAGCAGGCGTCGTCGAGGACTCCGTCCACGACCGGTGCCTTATCCGCTTCCACGATCTCGATCGATGGCAGCAAGGGGTCTGCCGGACCCCTCTGCAGGGGGTGGTTGGTATAGGCCAAGCCTTGTTCTTCGACAGCCGCCGCACTGGCGGCGGCGGCGACGCATAAACCGATTGCAAGTAGTGCAAGCTGACGGGATGTATTGTGCATGATATGCTCCTGTTGATAATAATCCGCAACAGTTCTTTTGATACAAGATTAAAAA
>CAZALU010000175.1:0-2181 GCA_964486075.1 uncultured Verrucomicrobiota bacterium | reverse complement strand
CAAAAGCGAGCTAATCTGATATTAATAACCCATAGATTTTGCGGACGAGCCAAATTTCTTAAACTTTGGGGTGCGGGCGTGGCCCGTGTTAAGGATAACGCGCTCCATCTTTCAAACTGATCTTATCCCCTCCCTGGAGGGGCGTGGGGTGGGTTCCTTGATCCGCTGAGGTGAATTACCTAAACAGCTATAACTGACGCACTCCTAAACGACGCCGTTACGGTGGCGCGCAAATAAATAGCGCATGTAATTAGCGCCTTAGCAACCAGAAACCGCCATGCCCAACAAGAACAATGCAAAACTAGAATGTGCCACGGAGAACACGGAGATCGATCTGTCTGCTCTATCTCCTGCCATCTCCCCACAGAGTGTTGCGCGCATTATGCGGACGGCAGCTGCCAGCCGCATAATGCGCGCAACGGTGGCTCGGGAGGGGAAAAGCGCGGAGAGTTTCTTTCTCCGTGCCTCCAGCAAAGCGGGTGGTGCAAGGCTTGGGTTGCGGGCATGACCCACATTAAGGATAACGCGCTGCCTGAGTAGGCCCGAATATAGTTGCGTTTCGGGAGCTGGGCGGACTATACTGTGTGTTGATGGATTCGGCTGGGGCCAATAACTGTTAGATGCACTACCATGAGCATGTCCGATCGGACCATTTTGCGCGAGCTGGCCGAACGCTACATGGATATCTGCCGGCAAGACGTCCAACGCGAACGACGCGCGCTCTGGCGCCGGCACAACAGCCTGCAACGCACCCGGCCTCTGATCTATGTGCGGGCCTGCGCCTTTTACGAAATGCCGGAAGCGCGTTGTGTCTGCCAGGAACAGTTTTTGATGGAATATGAATATTGGTTCCGGCAGCATATTTTCTGGAACAGCCTCAACGACGATTCGACCTTCGAGCCCTGGGTAACCCTGCCAGCTGCCCGTCCGCCGCCCGGCTGGGGCTTGGACACTCCGCTACAGCGTCCGGAAGACCCGCGCGGCGCGTTCAAGATCGATTACCCCATCAAGGACCTGGCCGATGCCGACCGCCTAATCCCGCCGCAGCATGCCATCGATGAAGCGGCCACCGCCGAGCGTTTGGACCGTCTGCAGGAGGCGATCGGCGATATAACACCCATCAACCTGGACCGGGCCCCGGATCATCGGACATGCACCAACGATATTTCCACCGACCTGGGTTATTTGCGCGGCATCGAAAACATCATGCTGGACATGCTGGATAACCCGGAATGGCTGCACCGCCTGGTGGCCTTCATGCGGGACGGTATTGTGCGGACTCACGAGCAGGCGGAAGCCGCCGGCGATTGGGGCCTGGGCGCTCATCAAAATCAGGCCATGCCCTACGCCGAGGAACTGCGCGATCCGGCGCCCAACGTCAACGGGGTCCAACGCAATGAACTATGGTGCTTCATGGCGGCTCAGGAGTTCACGGCGGTTTCCCCGGAGATGCACGACGAATTCCTGCTGCAGTACCAGCTGCCGATTATCAAGCCCTTCGGCCTGGTGGCCTATGGCTGCTGCGAAGACCTGACCCGCAAGATCGACATGCTCCGTCAAATACCCAACCTGCGGCGCATCGCGGTTTCGCCTTTCGCCGACGTCGCCCGCTGCGCCGAACAGATCGGGACGGACTACGTCCTGAGCTACCGACCCAGCCCGGCCGACATGGTCAGCTACGATTTCAACCCCGACCGCATCCGCCACATCCTGCAACGCGACCTGGAAGCCTGTAAAAACTGCCACACGGATATCACGCTCAAGGACGTGGAAACCGTGCAAAACGACCCAGAGCGCGTCCGCCGCTGGGTGGCCCTGTGCCGGGAAGTTATTGACGGGATGTAATTCCGTCGCGGAATCGATCGTTGCAACTCTATATCTGCTGATTCTGGCGTCTACAAATACCACAAGGTGGAAGCAATGGAAACAGACATCGTCAAACTCCCAGCGGTTCAATCCGCAAACGTCGCCCACGTGCCTAGAGCGGATTTTTTTCTTCATTGAAGTTTTTGTGGCTCCTCGGCATAATTAGTGGGTAACGCATCTGCCATGAATGCTTCAATATGTTGTCGCATAGCTGGTTATGGAGATAAGCATAGCGTAGCGGCTTCGTATCCGAACGAACACACCGATCACCGACAGAAGATTTACCACGGAGAACAGTGGAGTAGAGAGGGGGCC
>CAZALU010000174.1:0-2242 GCA_964486075.1 uncultured Verrucomicrobiota bacterium | reverse complement strand
GTCTGCCCCGGCTGTGCGGGGCAGGCGTTTGCGCGTCTCGGTGTCCTGTATATTCTGTGGGCTCCGTGGCTCTGTGGTAAATCTTCTGTAGGTGATCAGTGTGTTCGTTCGGATACGAAGCCGCTACGCTATGCTTATCTCCATAACCAGTTATGCGGCAATATATTGAAGCAGTCATGGCAGATGCGTTACCCACTAATTATGCCGAGGAACCAAATTAATCAACATACCCAAGTGCCTTCCGGTCAATTTCAAATGGCTCAGCAGTTGCGCTTCCCAAACCGGATTGATCAGATCAACTGCTTTTAACTCGCAAATTACGACGTCTTCAACCAGAACATCCAATCTCAATCCTTCGTTGAAGACCATCCCATCATAGGTGACAGGAATATCCACCTGCCTTTGAAACGACAAGTTGCGTTTGGCCAATTCGTGACAAAGACACGCTTCATAAATCTTCTCCAGCAAACCAGGCCCCAATGCTTTATGAACGCAATAAGCCGAGTCAACAATCTTAGCCGCAATATCTTCTTCTCTTGGTGATATTGTTCGCATCTCTTCTTCGTGTCTTCGTGGCAATTCGTTCTATCTTAATTCAATCAATCGTTTCTTCTTCGCGCCTTCGTGTCTTAGTGGCAAGCCCTCATGCCTTCGCGGCTTCCACCAAAAACGCATTTGAGAAGAAATCGAATTTGCCGTTGGATACGACCTGCTGCAGCGCCCGCCTTTCGCTGAAGAGCTGGAACCGGTCCCGGTCGTAATTCGGCGCATTTTGAAACTTATGATTGGTTCCCGGCAGACGCCGATCGCTGAAAATTTCAACAGGGAACTTATAATCCGGATACGGATAATACCAGCGGCACTCCCCATAACCGGAGGTCTCAAGCAGGGCCGACAGCTCATCCCGGGAAAATGTTTCGACCTCGTCCCCGGCAGGATAGCCCTCGATGCCGTCGAACATCCGGCCCGTGTGATCCTCCGCAGCGCCGGCGAAATACTTGAGGCCAAACCGATTTTCCAGCGCCAGGAGCAGCCGCCCCGTCGGTTTTAAGACGGCGGCAATGCGACGCAGCAGATCAAGGGCCGGCTGCGCTGAGCGGATACAACTGCGGGCATATTCCAACACGCCGATCAGGGTCACGTAATCATAGTCGTTATCCAGGGGCATATCCATCAGGTTCCCCGCCAGCACCTCAAGATTAGGACTTGCGGCATAGCGTTGAAAGACGACTTGACTGCGTTTCTGTGACAACTCCACGGCCGTCACCCGGGCCGCCTTTTCGCACAGCAATCCGGTCAAGGCGCCGCAGCCGGCTCCGACTTCCAACACTCTGGCGCCGGACTCGAAGGGATACCATTCCAACAGCCCTCGTCGTTCCGGCGCCAGGTGGTACAGGATCGGCCAGCGTCGATCCTGGGCCAGGATTGCCGTCAGGTCGCGTCGCTCACTGACGATCGCCAGCAATTCATCCTCGATCGCGCCTTCCGAATAGGCATCCGGCCCCTGGTAATATTTCAGATTGAGCGTAGTCATAAGATATATCGCCACTAAGGCGCGAAGACACAAAGAAAACAGGTTTTGATCTTCTTTGCGCCTTCGGGTCTTTGTGGCTAAGAATTCCGATTAACGGGATCCTGTTAATTATTCAATCAGCGCCGTCGCCACGGCATAATCCCCGGAATGCGCCAGGGAAAGTTTTATCGTGCGGCGGCCCAGTTGTGTGGCCGTCTCCCCTTGCGTCCGAACCCCGGGCGCGCCCTGCGCATTTTTGACCACTTCGATTTCATGCCAACGCACAGGAAAACCCAGGGCCTTGGCCACCGCTTCCTTGGCGCAAAACCTGGCGGCATAATGCTGAGCCGGACGTCCCTTCCGGTTGCAATACTCTTGTTCCGCGGTCGTGAAAACCCTTTGCACAAACTGCGGCGTGCGCGCCATGACCTGTTGCATGCGCGAAATCTGCTCGATATCTGTTCCGATCAAAGTCATTATATTTTCTATATTAGGGTTCAGGCAAGGCAAGTCTCCTTCAGAATACTGCCCCATCAGCCTGCTCTATTAATCTTCCACGACGACCCAGAGCCTTCATCCTGTGCATCCCTGTTCAATTCCTAATGCTGGCTCTGCCCACAACCCGAATTTCAAGATATTTAACCGCAAAGAACACAAAGATCGCATAGAAAATTGGGCTCGTCCGCAAAATCTATGGGTTATTAATATCAGATTAGCTCGCTTTTGCCC
>CAZALU010000173.1:0-2259 GCA_964486075.1 uncultured Verrucomicrobiota bacterium | reverse complement strand
GCCTCCGTGGTCAATTCCTGCCGATCCCTACCCACAGATTCTGCGGAAGACCCCAGATTTACAATGATAAACAGGATGCACAGGATCAGGAACGACCAGAGCCTTCATCCTGTCCATCCTGTCCATCCTGTCCATCCTGTCCATCCTGTTAAATTCCTAATGAATCCTGATTTCATGCACAAGTCTTATCTTTGCGTTCTTTGCGGTTAAAAAATCTCCCTCACGCCGACACTCGTAGTGGCACATCGGCCCATCTTTATGCTTCGCGCTTGCTTTTTGGCAAGCCAGGTTCGGTCACAGCGGGCTTGTAATTCGGCACGATTTCCTTCAATAGCCGCCGGATATCGTCCGGACAGCCCAGCTCGGCTTGCCGGATCAGCTGATCGACCAATCCATTCAAATTATCATCCTCAGTTTTGCCGTCAGGCACTGACGTAGCGACGTCCATCGGGTCGCCGTCGGCAACGAAGATTTTTTCGTGGCGCGTCCGGTGATAATTCTCGCCATCCCGGAAAAGTTCCTCGAACAGTTTTTCACCGGGTCGCAAACCGGTAAACACTATTTCGATATCCTGGCCCACCTGCTTGCCGGAGAGTTCGATCAAGTCTCTGGCCAGGTCCACGATTTTAATCGGCTCGCCCATATCCAGCACGAATACGCCATTCCGGCATTCCACCCCGGCCAGGGTCGCCGCCTGGAGCACGAGTTGCACCGCCTCCGGGATCGTCATGAAATAGCGTTTCACATCCGGATGGGTGATCGTCACCGGCCCGCCGCGGGCGATCTGCTCCCGGAAAGTGGGCACCACGCTTCCGCGGCTGCCCAGCACGTTGCCGAAACGCACGGCCACATAAGGGCGCCCGGTCCGGCGGGCCACGCTCTGCACGATCTTTTCAGCCACCCGCTTGGTGACCCCCATGATATTCGTCGGGTTCACCGCCTTGTCGGATGAAATCAGCACAAAGCGTTCGACGCCAAACCGCTCCGCCAGTTGCGCCAACGCGCGGGTGCCGCCGACATTATTCGTCACCGCATCCTCGCAATTCGATTCCATCATAGGCACATGCTTGTGGGCGGCCGCGTGAAAAACAACTTGCGGCTTTAAATTTTCAAAGATGGCGTTTAAGCGGGCTTGATCGCGGATATCCGCCACAAAGACACTGATGGGCAGCTTCGGCCAGCGGCTGCGCATTTCGTTTTCAAAAGCAAACAGGCTGTTTTCACCATGCCCCAGCAGCGCCAGCCGGCCCGGCGCGCTGCGCGCTATCTGCCGGCACAGTTCCGATCCGATCGAGCCGCCGGCGCCGGTCACGAGCACGCGCTTGCCGGAAAGCATTTTTCCCACCTCCTGGGCATCGATGCGGATCGGGTCCCGCCGCAGGAGGTCTTCAATATCCACGTTGCGCAACTGGGCGACGCTGACCTGGCCGGAAAGGATTTCGTACATTCCCGGCATCGTGCGCGACGGCACGCGGGCGGCCTCGCAGAGGGTCATGATCTCGCGAATGACTTTCCCGGGCGCAGTCGGAATCGCTATCACCACTTCATCCACACCATGCTTCGCCGTCAGGCGGGGAATATCCTTGCGGGTTCCCAGGACGGGCAAGCCATGAATGGATTTATTGCGCTTCGCCGGATCGTCATCCACAAAGCCCACGGGGTCGAAATTGATGTGCCGGCTGGAGAGCATTTCGCGGACGATCATGGACCCGGCGTCCCCGGCGCCCACGATCAAGACCGCCTTGCTTTTGTCCTTATGATCGACGCGCCGCCGTTTATGGGCCGCCACCCGCACGCTGAAGCGCGAACCGCCGACCACCAGAAGGGTCAGGAGTCCGTCAATAAACGGCACCGAGCGCGGCAGGCTGCGCCCCACGTCCAGTCCCAGGATATCCAGGCGCAGAATACCGGCGCCGAAAAACAGGCCGGCCACAACCAGGGTGGCGCTGCCCACGGCCAAAAAGATGCTGACCAACTCGTCAATGCTGGCATAGCGCCAGAAGCGCCGGTACAACCCGAACATGAAAAAGGTCAGCAACTTCACGCCCAACGCCAGAACCGTGAAGCGGATCAGGGCCGGCACGTAACTGGCGACCCAGGCGGCGCTGTCCAGCCGCAGAACCATCGCCAGGATCGGCGTCAGGGCCAGCAGGACAAAATCCAGCAGAAATAAATAGCGGTTACGCATAAATAATTTGATGGAATGTTACTGCTCAGGTAGACAGAAGTCAGGAGTCAGAATTCAGAATGGCCTGCGAA
>CAZALU010000172.1:0-2304 GCA_964486075.1 uncultured Verrucomicrobiota bacterium | reverse complement strand
TAGTTACTGCTCAGGTAGACAGAAGTCAGGAGTCAGAATTCAGAATGGCCTGCGAATAGGCCTCCAGCAGCTTGCTGACCTCTTCAAGCAACTGGCTTAACTCGGAAACATCGCCGTATTCGAGGTCCTTGGCAAGAATCAGATAGTACCGAGATTCTTCGATGGAACCTTGTGCGATGTTGAAAAAGCGGAGTTTGTCGGCTTTCCCGCGTTTCTTGAACCCTTCCGCAATGTTCGCGGCAATGGAGACGGCGGCGCGACGAAATTGAGACGACAGGCCATAGGTTTCTGATCGGGGGAATGTCCGCGACAAACGGTAAACCGCAAGCACGAACTGGTGGGCCTTTTGCCACACTATCAAATCCTCAAATCTCTTCGATGGCATCCTCATGAATTCTGTCTCCTGAATTCTGACTTCTGGCTTCCTGAGCAGTTACTATTAATAACCCATAGATTTTGCGGACGAGCCATAGCCTTTATCCCAAGGCGTCCGTGCCCCTGAAGCATAAAAGAAAATGATCAAATCTCTTTTCAGACCTGGACATCAACCATTGACCGAAGGAAACATCCTGCTGGGCATTGGCCGTCTGGCCCTGCCGATGTTGGTGGGGGCTGTTCTCCAGAACGTTCAGAGCCTGATTGACCTGTTCTGGGTCGGCAGTCTTGGTGCGGTAGCGGTGGCTGCGGTAGCTTTTGCAGGCACCATCCTCATGGTCCTGTTCCCGATGTTGATGGGTATTTCGGTGGGCACAATTGCTCTGGTGGCGCGCTATGCGGGCGCCGGGCGTCGGGCAGAGGCCAGTCTTGCCGCAGGCCAGTCCTTGATGTTGGCGCTGATTTTCGGGGGCGTGTCCGCGCTGGCCGGCTGGTATTTCGCATACCCGTTGTTCAGGCTCCTGGGCGCCGCTCCGGATGTGGTTGCCGACGGCGGAGTATTTCTGCGCATCTTGCTGTTGGGCAGTTTCACCATGTTCGTGCTTTTCATTGGAAACGCGGCGCTGCAGGGAGCGGGTGACGCCGTGACACCCATGCTGATCATGTCGGTTGCCAATATCTTGAATGTTATCCTGGACCCAGTTTTTATTTTCGGATGGGGACCGATGCCCGGTATGGGGGTCAGGGGTGCGGCGCTGGCCACGGTACTGTCCCAGGCGGCTGCGGCCGGAGTGGCGCTTTACGTGTTGTTTAGCAACAGGGTGCGCCTGCATCTGCACTGGAATTACTTGCTGCCGGATGTGAAACTCGCATGGCGTATTTTAAGAATTGGTCTACCAGGGTCCGGTCAGATGCTGTCCCGGAGTCTGATGGGGGCCGTGCTGATGGGCATAGTGGCCGGTTGCGGCACTGCTGCCGTGGCGGCTTATGGGATCGGTCTGCGTTTTCACATGATCATCCTGATGCCGGCTTTTGCACTGGGCGGGGCTGCCGCCACCTTGGTGGGGCAGAACCTTGGCGTGGGGCATCCGGAGCGGGCCCGGCGCGCGGCCTGGACGGCAGCCATCCTTGGCATGGGTTTTATGGCGGTGACGGCGCTCGTCCTGGTGGGTATCGCGCCTGGATTGCTTCGAGTTTTCAACACGGATCCCGACGTTGTTCGCATCGGCGCTCGATACCTGAGAACAGTTTCTCCTTTCTATGTCTTTGCCGCGCTTGCCATTGCCTTGGGCCGGGCCTTGAATGGGGCGGGGGATAGCCTGGTGCCGATGCTTTGCACCGTGCTGGCCCTGTGGGGATTACAGGTGCCGCTGGCAATGGGGTTATCACGGGTTTGGAATCCGCCGACACAAGGCATCTGGTGGGCGATTGTTATCGCCATGGTCGTGCATGCACTACTCATAACCGCCTGGTTCCAGACCGGCCGCTGGCGCCGCCAGCACGTGTAGTAAACCGGGCGTTAACCCAGTAGGCAATAAAGCAAAGGAACATCAGACTTCCTGATTCTGGCGGAACACAGGCTGGCACATTCGTAGACGCGACGCCATCGCCGCGTTCTCATCCGACAGCGAAAAGCGGCGAGGGCGCCGCGGCTACTTTTCGTCAGCCATAGGCTGATCCGCCGTAAATACTCAGGTGGATAGACTGTAGGCTGTAGGCTATTAGGTTTTGGATGGCATGAATCGAACATACAGCATGAAAACATGCTTTTCCTAACAGCCTACAGCCTAAACAACCTGAACAGTTACGATTCGCCAATGGCAGAAAAATTCCGGCTCCTCGGCATAATTAGTGGGTACCGCATCTGCCATGAATGCTTCAATATATTGTCGCATAGCTGGTTATGGAGATAAGCATAGCGTAGCGGCT
>CAZALU010000171.1:0-2615 GCA_964486075.1 uncultured Verrucomicrobiota bacterium | reverse complement strand
ACGCTGACGAACTGCGTGGTGTGCGCCAACAGCAACCGGCACAGCGGCACAAGCGTCAACGGGTACGGCGGGGGTCTGTATTGTTCCGGCGGTTCGCTGGCGGTCTACGACTGCGTGTTCAGCAATAACAACCATGACGGCGGGGTGTCGCCGTGCGGCGGCGGGCTGGCCGGCGTCAACACGCCCATGACGATTGCCGGCACACTGTTCGTGAACAACACGGTTCCAGGCGGCAGTTCCGGGAAAGCCTACCGCGGCGGGGCCATCTACAGCTACGGCGCCGCGGTGCTCGTCACCAACTGCGAATTTCGCGGCAACTTCGTATCCGGGCATGTAAGCGGGTATGGCGGAGCGGTGTATATCAGCGGCGGATCGGCCGTGATCGTCTATTCGAGCTTTGTCAGCAACAACGCCAACAACGTCAATGGCTATGGAGGCGCTGTGTGCCTGGCCGGGCTCCAGTCGGCCACGGTGCGCTCCAACTTGTTTTCCGACAACATTGCGTACGGGTGGCCGACCTACCAGGGCTACGGCGGCGCCGTTTATGTGGCGAATTGCCAGACCACCACGCTGGACAATTGCCGGGTCGAGAGCCGCGGTCAGATTGCACGCGCGGAGCATCTTTATTTCAGCGGTGCCACGAACACGTTCATCCTGAACACGGTTGTGAGGGGTAATCTGTATCACCGGGGCATTTACTTTGCCGGCGCCGCCGCCAGCCTCGCCCTGAGAAACTGCCTGGTCGCGAATAACAACGGCGACGGCATCTTGATTGCCGCCGGCACGGCCACGCTCGTCAATTGCACGTTTGCCAACAACGTGGGCTGGGGAATCGTCCGGCCAACGTCGGCCGCCCTGTCCGTCAAGAACTCGATCCTCTGGGGCAACACGCTCGGTGGGATCGAGGACAATCAGAACCTCGACCTCTCCTATTCCGATTTGCAGGACTCTTGGGCTGCAAGCAAGGGCATCGGTAATTTCATGGCCGACCCGCTCTTCGTCGATCCTGCCGCCGGGGACTACCACGAGATGGGCAAGGAGGGCTCGTATCACGACGGGGCGTGGCTGCCGGATGGCAGAAACAGCCTCTGCTTGGATGCCGGAGATCCCGCTTCGGCTTGGGGGTTGGAGCCCAAACAGAACGGCAACCGGATCAACCTGGGCGCTTATGGCAACACCGCCGAGGCCACGCGCTCGTTGCCGAAGGTTGGTACGGTGTTGTGCATCTGGTGAATTTTTAGCCTTTGGCTCGAAAATTGCGCCCCGCGACGATGCTGCGAGGCAAGCGATAATGCGCCAAAAGCAAATCTATAGGTTCAGGTAATTAACTTTAGAGGATCAAGGAACCCACCCCTCAGCCCCTCCAGGGAGGGGATAAGATATTGCAAGCCAATCAGATTCCCTCCTTGGAGGGGATCCGTCAGCTGCCGGATGGGTTCCCCTGTTAGTCTTAACTTCGTCTCGCATAGTTGCGTTATTTATCTGAAACTGTAGAAGCGACGCCCGCGCCGCTTCAGTCCGAAGCGGGAAATCACTACGGGATCCGATAGCGCCGATCGAGGGCAAAGGCGTTTTCGATGTGGCGAATTTGCGGACACGGGTCTTCCGTGGCGCCGATGACTTCCACGACGTCGAACCGGAAGCAAGGCGCAGTCTGACCGGTGGCCTTGAGGTAACGAACTGCGGCGCGGGACTGCACATGCCGCTTGCGCCGGTTGACGGCATCGGAAGGCCTGCCGAATTTCTCATGCGCCCGGGTTTTGACTTCCACAAACACGAGCACTGACCCGTCGCGGGCCACCAAATCCAGTTCGTCGCGGGTGCCCACCCGCACGCGCCGGCCGAGGATGCGGTAGCCTTTCTTTTTCAGGAAAAGCTCGGCTTGTTTTTCGCCCCAGGCGCCGGTTTTGTGCCGGGGATCCTGGTCAACGGGCTTGTGGACCGGGAACAATCGCTTGAGAGCCTGTGGAATGATATTCATTGATCCTATGAAGAGCAGTTCACTTTGCGGCCGAACTGCTCTTGTTCATGCTTTGCCGGTACGGTGCTTATGATCGTGACGGCGCGCCATGCAGCCGCACCTATTTGGTGCAAGACGTAACGGTGTGCCGTATACTTCCTTGGAACTGTAAAACCCCAAGGAGGATAAGATGAGCAACACCGTTACGTCCATGGAGCAGCATGGCACACAGAACCTGCCGGATCAAGCCGCAGTAGGCTAATGAATCATAAGCTTATTTACCGCAGAGAACACCAAGTTTATTCGGATATTTCTATGAGATCTATGGTGCACCGCTTAACTCGATCTAATAGGATTTTCAATCTTTTGTAATCCGGCAGCTGCCGGATTGGGCGCGGTCTTCGGATCCGACCCCAACGTGGTCGGCTACAGTAAAAGTTGACCGGCGTCTGCCGGTCCTAATTTAATGTATAGAAATTTCAATGTTGTAGCCGCGATCGATGATCGCGGTCTTGGCTTGAAGACCGACGTCATCGACGTCGGCTACAGTAAAAGTTGACCGGCGTCTGCCGGTCCTAATTTAATGTATAGGAATTTCAATGTAGCCGCGATCGATGATCGCGGTTTTGGCTTGAAGACCGACGTCATCGACGTC
>CAZALU010000170.1:0-2650 GCA_964486075.1 uncultured Verrucomicrobiota bacterium | reverse complement strand
ACGGCGATGGTAAGGCCGATCCGATCATGCTGGACAACGCCACGGGTGCCTGGCATGTAAAGCTCTCGGCCAGCGATTATGCCGAGGCCACCTTGGCCTCAGACTATTAAACCCGGCTGCACCAATAAAACACATAAAATAGAGCAGACTTCATGCCTGCTATTTTTAGGAGAAATCAGGCCGTGCGCAATAGAATTGTGGCAGGTTGTGTGCTGTGGATCGGATGCTCAGCCGTCAGCGTCTGGGCGCTTTCGCCGGGATTCTTCAACTCCGATGTGACGCTGCGCCGTGAATGGGCGGAAGCCTCTGCTCGGGTGCAACTGCCGTTCATTGAAAACGTCGGCCAGTTGACGAATGATGGCATCCGTTTTTATGCCAAGACCTTTGCGGGAACGGTGTATGTAACGACTGCCGGTCAATTAATATACGCCTTGCCACAAGGCGCTCCCGCCGGCGCGACGGGCGGGGGAAATCAATTGAGCGTGGTGACCGAGGAATGCGTTGGCGGTTCGGCGTCGGCGCCGCGGGGGCGGGAGCGTTCATCCGCCCGCGCGAATTTCTTCCTCGGCCGGGACGCGGCTCGCTGGAAGACAGGTGTCCCCGCATATACTGCCGTG
Source organism: uncultured Verrucomicrobiota bacterium (assembly GCA_964486075.1). Lineage (GTDB taxonomy): Bacteria > Verrucomicrobiota > Kiritimatiellia > JAAZAB01 > JAAZAB01 > JAHIJO01. Next base: position 2,033 of record CAZALU010000170.1, on the reverse strand, counting down.
GCCTGCGCGGACGTCTATCCGGGTATCGAGCTGGCGGTGCGGGCCTATGGCCGCACCGTGGAAAAAATATTTACCCTGCAGCCTGGTACTGATCCGGAGGATATTGTACTCCGGCTGTCCGGCGTCGAGCGCCTGGCCGTTGACAGGCAGGGGCAATTGGTGGCGCATACCGCGCTGGGTGAGGCGGTCTTCAGCGCTCCGCTTGCCTACCAGCCGGGCCCCGGGGGAAGTGAATACGTGGCGGTTAATTATTGGATCGACGGCGATCGCTACGGGTTCGTGCTGGGCGACTACGATCCCGGCCGGCCGCTGGTGATAGATCCCCTGCTGGGATGCACCTATCATGGCGGAAGCGGCTGGGATGCCGCCGAAGCGGTGGCGATTGACGGACAGGGGCGGGTTTATGTGACCGGGTTTACCGGGTCCGACGATTTTCCGATGACCGCCGACGCCTACCAGACCAACCGCCTAGGCGGTAACGCATTTGTCTCGTTGTTCGATGCCCGGCTCACGAACCTGGTTGCTTCCACTTTCCTGGGCGGTGCCAATGAGGAGATGGCCTATGCCATCACCCTGGACCCCCTTGGCCGGGTAATCGTGGCCGGCTCCACCACATCCCCGAACTTCCCCGTGACCTCGAATGCTTTTCAACGCATTTTTGGCGGGGGCTACGATGCCTTTGTGACCGTGCTTGACCCGGAGCTAGGCGTTCTACTGGCGTCCACCTACCTGGGCGGAACTGACTACGAGTGGGCCGAATGCATTGCTTTGGACGCCGATAATCGCATCCACGTGGCGGGATCGACGCGTTCCACAAACTTTCCCACGACCAGCCTGGCCTACAGCACCAACCTGTACGGCCACATGGACGCCTTCATTACGCGGTTCGACAACAACCTGACTTCCGTTTCGGCGTCCACCTATCTTGGCGGTATCTTGGCGGATAGCATTGAGGGCCTTCAAATCAGCGCTGATGCGGTTTATGGCTCGGGCTGGACGACCAGTACTAATTTTCCCGTGACCCAGCTGGCCTACAGCACGAACTACAATGGCGGTGCGTATGACTCCGTGGTCGTCAAGCTGGACCGGGAGCTGGGTGCTCTTCTCTCGTCCACCTATTTGGGAGGATCTGGGGAAGATCGTGTTACGTGCTTGGCCATGAGCCTGGATACGGTCTATGTCGCCGGTTATACCTATTCCACTAATTTCCCCGTTGCGCAATCGCCCTACCAGTCGGCCTTCGGAGGCACGAGTGACGGGTTTGTGGTCGGCTTGGATTTGAACTTGAGTGCATTGCGATATGCTACTTTCCTGGGCGGGACGTTATTAGATTTTATCCAGAGTATGGCCCTGGATGCGCAAGGTCAAATCTGGCTGGCGGGATATACGGCATCTCCTGATTTTCCGACCACGGCCCACGCCTATTGCCGGACCAACCAGAACGTAGATTCGTTTGTGTCCCGGTTCGACTCTACGCTCAACAATCTGTCGGCCTCCACGCTTTTGGGTGGAATTTGGGATGATTACGGATATGGAATGGGGCTGGATCCGAACGGCAATGTTTTCATTTGCGGCTATACCGAGTCCGCTGATTTTCCCACCACCCCCGGCGCTTATGAGCCGTTCTATCATCAGTCGCTGCGTCCATGGTACGGAGACGGGTTTGTGGCTAAATTCGATTCCACGCTTTCCGATCGGCCCGCGCCGCCGCTGGACGTGGTCGCCAGCGACGATGCGTATGTGGACCGGGTTCGCGTGAGCTGGTTGCCCGGCTCTCGCGCAACGGGATTCATCCTGTGGCGCAACGCGCAGAATGACAGCGCCGGCGCTGTGGCTGTGAACAATGCGAATGATTATTCGCTGAACTGCTGTGACGACTTAACCGCGCTGCCGGGAATGACATATTACTACTGGGTCACCGGTACCAATAGCTCGGGGGCCAGCGCGTTCAGCGATTCGGATACCGGGCGGATCAATCCCACCCGCGTCCTAACCGCGGATTACGACGGCGACGGCAAGGCCGATCCCGCCCT
>CAZALU010000169.1:0-2667 GCA_964486075.1 uncultured Verrucomicrobiota bacterium | reverse complement strand
ATTTTTACTGTAGCCGACATCGATGATGGCGGTCCTAATCCGAGGACCGCGACCAACGTGCGCGGCTACAAAAGATCGTCCGCCGCAGACGAAAAATGCCTACACATGCGCTTATCGCCCCGCAACGGGACGGATTTTATTCTGAATTGTAGGGCGGGAACACCCCCGGGCTTCCCGCCGTCCGGGAATGGGTCGGCGGGCACGTGCCCGCCCTACAAACAACAAATTCCTATCAGATCAAGTTGTTTTGGGCACAACGACCGGCGCCGAACGGCAGGATTATGTTATTGCCATCCCCTGTTGCTGCGGCCTATCTTGGCATCTGCATGAAAACAATCATAGCCTTGACGGTGATACTACTGGCAACTGAAGCATTGTCCCAAGGCCCAACACCCTTGCCAGCCCTCTCGACTGTGGACCGGCAGGTGGCCTTGGATCGTAATGGATTCGGCGTGGGGTTGATCGATAACAAGGACGGACCCAAGACCCGGGCGGCCCTCGCAGACTTCCGGCAGGCTCGGGGCATCACCAACGAGGCGGATCTGCGCACAAGCCTGGCTCTTGATCAAATCCCAACTTTCACCAACCACATCGTCAACCAAGATGACCTAGACCAGCTGGGCGAGGCCCCCTCCGACTGGCTGGCGGCGTCCGAGGCAGCCCGCATGGCCTGTGCATCTGTCCCTGAATTACTGTCGGAAAAATATCATGTGTCTGAAAGCTACCTGCTTCTACTTAATCCCGGAATCGCGGATTGGAGCCCCACCAACGTATTGGGCAAAAACGTTAAAGTCCCTTACCTGCCGCCCCGGCAAACCCGCGCGATGGCTGCGTGCATCACCTTGGATTGCCGCCGATTCCGTTTACGCGCCTTGGACGCGGATGGAAACATCATGGCCTCCTTCCCCTGCTCGATAGCCATGGCGGGAAAAAAGGCGCCGGGCGGCGCTCTGAAAGTGGTGGTATTCGCCCCGAACCCGAACTATACATTCGATCCGCTAAACTATCCCGAATCGCACCGCGCCCGGGCAATCGGACGCAAACTCATCATCCCGGCCGGCCCGAATAACCCGGTGGGAGATTATTGGATCGGCTTGAATCTGCCCGGCTTCGGAATTCACGGCACGCCGCATCCGGAATCCATCGGCTCCCGGGAATCGCACGGCTGTTTTCGCCTGACGAACTGGGACGTACGGCGCCTCGCTCAAATGATCACGGACGACACGCCGGTGCAGGTCAGCGGGCTGGAGAGCGAGTAAGCTTGGCCTAAGCCAGTGGTCAGGGTTCAGAGAGGATAGCATCTTAGAACTGCAGTTGCCGCACTTTCACGTTCAAGTGTCCCAACTCTGCAAGAGGTCAGGACGCGCTATCCCCCGCGTATCTGTCGCGCTATAAGCGGCAGATTCCTTATCCCTTCCGATGCGCCGCTCATAGCGCGGCGCGTACTTCTAAAACGCACGCCACGCTCTGATAACTGATCTCTGAAACTTTGTCTGCCGTGGCTCTGTTTCCGCAGTCCGGCAATCTAAAATCTAAAATTTCCCCTACTGCCCCACCTCGTACCGCGTTGCGCTCACGTCGGCAGCCTTGCCATTTTTGGGCATGGTTCAAAAAAGGGTTGCACATTTTGTCAGCTCGTGGGGCATACGCTGGGACCAGCAATTGTTATGATGGCCTGCGCCTCCTGCCGCCTTGCGCGGCAGGGGCGACAGATTGGCTGGAAAAGGGCGCTTTCCCAGCCAATCTCTTCACCCGCGACGCAAGGTCGCGAGGGTCTAAAGGCCAGCATGCGAATTGCTGCGCCGGGACGAAGCATTGATGAACAAGTTCGGTTAAAATGTTACCCAAGACAGACATCTTTTGAACCAGCCCCATTTTTGGAGTGCGGCGGCTTGACCTGCTTTTTATGCTGCTATCCTACGAGCATGATCGATTGGCCCCACGGTCCTCCTCATCGTCTGACAGAGCAAGGCGCTTACTTGATAACCTGCGGGACCGTCAGCCGGGACGCAAAGTCTGGTTCCAGTACTTTGACTCGCATATCACATTCACGAACTCATATTTGCCCCGTTTGAAATACGTCCACCACAATCCTGTCCATCACGGCCTTGCGGCCCGCGCCGAAAACTACCCGTGGTGCGCGGCGGCATGGGTTGCGCTAATAGCAAGACCGGCCTTTCGAACAACGGTCGAGGGATTCCAAACCGATACCCTGGCCGTCATGGATGCCTTTATTCCCCAGACACCTTTATCGTCCGATTAAGAAAGCGGCGCCGAGCCGCCGCACTCCAAGTTGCATGGCGCCGCCCGAAAAAGGCTCGGCAAGCTCGCAAGCTCGTCATAGACATGCTGTAAGGCTTTCATCCTGAAAAAAACAACTCCGGCAGGGGGCCTGGCCCCCTGCACCCCCAGGATTCAAGGACCCACCCCTGCCTGCGCCGCAAACACTCACGGCGCGGCAGGCGGGCCGGACGGCGCCAGGCGCGCCCCGCGCCAGCCGTGGTTGTAGTCCCGCGCGGCGTTCACGTTAGCCGCGATAGAACGGTCCGACGCACGCGCATAAGCGCTCGCAGTGATCCAATCGCCGCCGCGACACCCGGCGCCGGTTACGCCGGTTACCTCTGCATTGACATCCATGCCTGGCCAATTCGGCTCATTCGCAGATCC
>CAZALU010000168.1:0-2763 GCA_964486075.1 uncultured Verrucomicrobiota bacterium | reverse complement strand
GATCAGGGTAAATGATGGAGCAAATTCATCGCGTCTTTCTTCCGGTAGCAGGCTTAGATTCAATAGCAAAGACCTCAAAGAAAAGCTTTTCATCAATCTGGTCGAGTTCGCGCTGCAAGGCGGTGGACAATAGCTCGTTGGCCATATTCATGAGGGCCCGATAGTTGCCAGCAGCATGTTCGCAAAGTGTCGCAGTCAAGTCCGGGCTGATCAGGTTTGGATTACCGGCTTGATTCAGGACGTGAGTCAGGCAGTTGTGAAGCTGCGCGGGGGTAGTGTACTCGGTGCGCAAGCGGGTACGGATGCGGCTGCCGATGGGTAGAAGGTCCGGAGTTGAAAGCTTGCTTGCCAAGCGTCCGTCGCCAGCAAGCACAATAGTGAGGATGGAACGTGCGTCCAACTGTGCGCTGGAAAGCAGGCGCAACTCGGAAAAGGCCACGCTGTTCATTTCTTGGGCTTCGTCGATGAGCAGAACGGGCCGATATAACGCGGCATCGATATGGGCCAGCCACTTTGCGCGCAGGGCCTTGGCACCGGCCCAGCGGTTGTGAGGAGAAAGCGCCACGCCAAATATGTCGCCAAGTTCGCGGTAGAAGTCGGACACAATGGCCTGTGGACGGGTGAGGATGCCGACCGTGACATCGCGCATCGCGCCTAAACGCTCAGCCAGGATGCGTAACGCCACGCTCTTGCCGGTACCCGGATCGCCGATGACGCAAGCAAATCCGCCTTCGCCCACCTGATGCTCAATGCGCCAACAGAAGCTGTCTATTTCAGGGGAGACGAACATGTTCTGGGTGGGCGCTTCCGACGAGAAGGGATTGTATTTCAGGCTATAGAGTGCGAGCATTTTTCTATTCACCGTGGGTCCTCCTGTTTTTGAGTTGCATCGTCTTTGGGCAGGTAGGCGGGTGGCAACCCTGTGGCCGCATAGCGTTCAATGAGTTGGCGTAAGAGCGGCGCACTGTCGCCGGCGGCGGGTTGATCCGGCGCGAGGTTGCACACGGGGTCTGTTTGGCGCCGGACAGCATCGGCATTTTTGCTTTTATCCAGCGGATAAAGACGGCAAAGCACCATATCGGTGTGCGGATCGCACAGATACACCTGCGCCAGATTCCAGGAAACAAAACGCACGGTGATCCTAGAAAAGTGATGGTAGCGGGATGGAACCTCAAAGCGTTGTCCGGAGAGACTAATAGTGCCGTCGCTCCGCCGTTGCGAACGTGTTACTGCAGTGGTAAACGCCATCCGTAATTCCTGGCTTGACGGGCAAGGGCGTCCGACGTCTTTACCGGTGACAAAACGATCAATGGGTTTTGCGCCTGTTTCAGAATGAACTATGCGGTTGTATTCCATCTCAGACCAGGCCAGGGTCGCCTCGTTGCATCGCGCCAGAGTCAGATCGCGCTCACCTTCCAGCATTGCCAGCAGGCGGCCTTCCAGCCGGCCCCAGAACGATTCCTGCTTGCCATTCTGATACGGGCTGTAGGGCAGGGTCCTTTCGTGCAGCGTGCCGAGCCGTTGCAAGCCTTCCGTTGTCTCACAGGCGATCATGGCCGAACCATTGTCGCTCATCAGTGCGCGGGGCAACCCGCGCTTCTGCATGGCTTGCGACAGCCCATGAACCAGATTATCGGCCGTCTCGGCCAGATACCATTGGATGTGGCAACACAACCGGGAATAATCATCCAGAATACACAGCACAAGCGGATGCACCCATTGGCCCCGTGCCGTCAGCACGCGCAGGGAGCCGTGATGAAAGTCCAGATGCCAAAGCGCGTTGACATACTCGCTCTCGTAGCTGCGGATTTCACGGGAATAAAAACGTTTTTCGGCCTTCGCGGCGCCCGGACTTCCCGCCGGTCCCCGCCGGGGTTGCTTAAACAGGCCGTGCGTTTTCATGTACCGCAACACTGAAGGATAAGAGGGCATCGGCCCCATGGCGGGATCATGCTTCACCAGTACGGCCAGGTTGTCGGTATGCAATCGGCAGGTCCAGCTCGAATGTTGGCGGTATTGCGTCAGGATCGCTTCCCGCAGCGGCGAACTCAAACTCGGATACATGTCGGCGTCTCGGCGACGTTTACGCTTGAGCGCCCGCACCGGATTCTGCTTTTCATTCAGCGCCTGATAATACCACCGTTCAATCGTCGAGACCCCGAAGGTCACCACCTCTCCCGTGATCGGATGGCGCCATGTCTTTTGGGATAACGTCTTGAATTCGCCGCTGAGTTCGCCCGGACCCGGCGGCGCCGCCAACAATGGTCCCACCACACTGAAACGAAAATACGCCCAGCGTTCATGGGATTGACACGCAGCATGTTCCTTCGGCATCGCTTGACTCCTTTCTCGACACTCGGTCGATGGGTTCTGGTTGCAATGCCGACATCTTTAATATACTTTCCGGCCCTTGCCAAAAGGCATCCTCTGCGGATTTAATTCAGCCCTCACATAGCCCGCGCCTCCTTTCCGGCTTCGATGGTAATTGGACTCAAAAATATCAGTAGTTCCAATACCCTTTCCCGCGCTGGTTGGCCAAAGGCATTCACCAGCGACAACGGCATTCTTTTTTCATCCAGCGGCGATATAAAACGGGCCTTGGCCTGCTTCCAGAACGGACTGGCAACAAACGTGGAAAGCCACCATTCCCGCCAGCGTCTCAGCGTCCGGATATCAATCCGCAGCGCCTCACGCAGCCCTTCCACACGCTTGGCGTTCAGCCCAGATTGCATCGCCGAGATCAAAACCACGATCACACCCACA
>CAZALU010000167.1:0-2859 GCA_964486075.1 uncultured Verrucomicrobiota bacterium | reverse complement strand
GGCAAAAGCGAGCTAATCTGATATTAATAACCCATAGATTTTGCGGACGAGCCTTAAAAATCAACCACTATTCGGTTGGCCCGTTCGGCGCGGAACGAGGCGGTGGCCATTTCGTTGGCGCGGTCGAAGCGCCATTGCCGGCAGCCGCGGATTTCCCTGGGCGGTCGGCGCGTCCAGATGCGCAGGTTCATCTCCTGGCCGACCTGTTTCCCGCTGGCGGCGAATTGCAAGCTCAACGTCTTTGCGGCGGCGTCATACTCGTTGCCGAGGAATTGCAGGCCGGTGGGGATGACGGCCACGGGGTGCGAGCCGACGAGGTAATTTTCCATCACCGGGCCGGTTAGTTCTTCGACATAGGACATGAGCGAGTCCAGGTTTTCCCGGAACATCAGCGCACGCGCCATGAGGCGCATGTCCATTTCGTAGAAATGGGTATGCGAGGGATACAGTGGGTGGGGTTCGTCGGGTCCTTGGCCTGAGCCGGAGCGGGTGTACATCCGGGCCCACGTCGGCCGGGCGGCGGGGAAGTGCTTGTATTCGTATTGCTTCACGAACTCGCGGGCGGCCGGGTGGTCCCAGTAGAACAGCAGCAGCTCGGGCACGTGGTAGCCGAAGGTGTTGGCCCCCGTATCGCCCGCGGTTTGAGTCGCGATGCCCGTGCGGCCACGCTCGAAATAGCCTGAGAAAAATTTTACAGGCGCGGGTTTCGCTTTCGTGCCAGCGCTGGTGGCGGCTGGGTCTGGGGGGAGATATTCTTGGCCGTAGTCGCCTGAAAACAGGCCGGCGTAGCGAGCCATCATCATTTTTGCGGCGTAGTATTCCGCCCGATATTGGAGATCTGCGTCGCCCGCCATTTTTGCGAGTCGGGCGGTTCCGAGTAAACCGTGCCAAGAGTAGTGTAGTCCGTCCATCCAGTGCGAGCGCCCGGTGACGCAGGTCCAGGTGCAGCCGGTGGCCCAATCGTTCCAGATATCGAAGTAGGCGAAAAGCCCCTTGACGATGTCCCATTTGGCGCGGACCCGGGCGAGATTGGCGGCCGGATTGTTGCCGTAGAACACGTAGGCCCAGAGCCCGGCTAACTGCATACCGTTGTACCACTCGATGTCCACGTTGGTCAGTTCTCCCCACCAAAGGTTTTTTTCCCACAGGTAGGTCTGTCCCGAGACGGGTTCCTTTTCGACGACATAGGAGCGCTTGTCGAAGCCCTTGAGATTGCGGGCGATCCGGGCGAAGAGCTGGGCGCGGCGCTTGTCGGGCAACGACCAGCCGGCCCAGGCCAGGATGCGCATGTTGTGAAGAATGTCCTGGATGTTGTTGGCGTCGTAGGTGTCGTCGCCGCCGAAAGTCAGGGTCGGGTTGGCGAGATATTTTGCAAGGTGCCCCGTCAGCTCGGCGCTGGCCGGCTCGTTGATCACCCGGAGCGGCGCGACGGTTTCGCGGCAGTAGCGGCAGGCGGGCAGGGAATAGGTCAGCTCGCGGCCAGGTATGGCGTCATTGTATCCGTAACGGACGGGCAGCTTGAGCCCGAGCGGCTTGCCGGAGAATTCAAGCGGGTAGCCGCTGAGGCGCGCCATGTTTAGCACCGGCGGCAGGGGGACGATGCGCAGTTTATCGGCCGCCTGCCGGCCCTTGAATTCGAGGTGCGTGATCGTGTTGCGGATGACAACCTGGTTGCGCTGCTCGTCCAGGGCAAACTCCTCGCGGCAGGCGACGGGGTAGGCCATCATGATCCTGGCCCAGAGATCGGCCTTTTCGCGCAATTCCTTCAAATCTTTTGGCGTCATTTCCGAACGGCGCGACCAGTGTGGTTTGGCCAGTCCGAAGAGCGGCATAATGGCTATTTTTCCGGCGGGCCCCTTGAAGTTGATGCGCTGGCCGCGAATGATGCTTTCCACGGAGACCGGAAGTCGTTCGAAGACGAAGAGCAGGGGAACCCGGCGGTCGGTGGCCGGCCACTGTACGATCCAGGGACGGCTCAATTCGCGTTTGTGGTCGAACTCGTGCCGGAGGGTGTGGCAGTAGTGGCGCGGTTCCACGACGGTTATCTCTCGTCGGCCCTTGGGGAACGCCATCCGGTAGGCAGAGCAGTCCAGGATGCTTTCCCAGTTAAAAGTCGGAGCGTGGATATCGAAGAGCATACCGGGCGAGAGCAGGGACTGGTGGATTTCCGCCAGCGGACGCTCCTTGGCGCCCAGGAAGCGCCAGGTGCGGCAGACCCAGTTAGAGGATTTTTCGACTTTGCAGGGATAGCCCGGATTGAATTTAAAGATAGATTGCGGGTTCAGTTTCATACCATGGTCAAAATCCACGGTGATTTCCCGGTCCGAGGCGTTCCAGCAGAGGAAGCCGGCCTCGTCGAAGACGAAGTCGCGGTAGCCGCCGAAGCGGCCGACAGAGGTTGCGGATATTCCGGGCCTGAACTTCAACGCCGGATTTAGCATGGTCATCTTCCTTTCGTTCAATTGCTAATCGAAATATCCAATTGCAGCAAAGCGGAAAAAGAAGGCCACGATGAAACGTGGCCCTCCACGACCCTGAAAAACCGCCTCTTTATGAATGGAGGGACGTGCTTTGTCGCATCCGTAGAAGATTGACAAGCGCTACCAATTGGAATATGCGCTGGTACTGAGGATTATTTCTTCTTTTTCCAAGCGGTTTTCATTTTCTTCATTTCCGCGTTCAGGCGCATGGGTTTCAAGGCGATCTGGTTTTTCTTGTCGTAGAGCCAGTTGCCCTTGTTATCGCGCAGGACCGGCAGGCGCTTCTCCAGCGGCGGCACCTGAGCGGCGGGGCCGGGCTTATCCGCGTACCAGTAGGCGACACTGCTCATCTCGTTGGCCAGGTGGTTGCCGTGGCCGT
>CAZALU010000166.1:0-2866 GCA_964486075.1 uncultured Verrucomicrobiota bacterium | reverse complement strand
AGCGAGCTAATCTGATATTAATAACCCATAGATTTTGCGGACGAGCCAAAAAAAGAATTATTCTTAACCCTGCGTCTCTGCGTCTCAGCGCGAGATATTCTTCATTCCTTTCCGTTCGGCAAGGGGGAGAGGATTTTTCTCGCGCAGTGGCGCAGTGGCGCAGGGAGGAATGGGGAGAGGATTTTTATCGCGCAGGGGCGCAGTGGCGCAGGGAGGAAAGGAGTTTTCCTTAACTCGGCGTTTCTGTGGGAGGAACCCTTCGTTCAGTACTTCCCGTATTCATGCCCGGCTTCGAATAGCGCAATGATATTCTCGAGCGGGGTGTCGGGCTGGATATTATGGGCTGTGCAGAGAATATACCCGCCATCGGCTTTGGCGGCCTCCAGCCGGTCCCGGACTTCGCTCTTGACGTCGGCCGGCGAGCCGCGCGGCAGGGTCTGTTGGATATCGAGCCCGCCCTGGAAACAAAGGTCTTTCCCGAACTCCTGTTTCAGCTCTCGCAGGTCCATGCCGGCGGCCCGTGGCTGAAGCGACTGTAGGATGTCCAGTCCGGCGTCGATGAATAGCGGAATCAGGGGTCGCACACTTCCGCAAGTGTGGTGCATGACTTTTATCCCGTGCCGGTGGGCCAATTCAATGTATTTCCGGAAGCCGGGCTCGTAAAAGCGCTTCCACATCTCCACGCTCAGCAGGGGAGAGGACTGCGTGCCGAAATCGTCGCCCATCATAAAAATATCAATGCCGCCCTGTGCGGACTCAAAAACGCGCCGATTGAATTCAAGGAAATAGGCCACGATGTGCTCGTTGATGCAATCGACGATCTCCGGGTTGAGCGCCAGATCCAGCATGATCTGTTCGATCCCGCGCAGGTACATGGCCGGCTTGAGCTGGGCGGTGCGGTCCATCCGGTCGCCCATGGCGATGACGCAATGATCCGAATATTGCCGGCAGTCTGCGGCGGCATCAGCATAATCCCAGCAGTCCGGCGATGGCCAGCCAGGATAGGCGTCAATTTCTTGCGTAGTTGTCATGGAGGCCAGTGGAGAAAGGAGCAATTCCTGATAGGATCCCTGGCGCTCACCGGCGCCGAAAGATACGGTTTGACGGCGGACACCCCAGACATCGTTTCGGCTTCCGTCAGAATGTGTTTTCAGCGCCGGCCCGATGTAGCTGGGCCTGGCCGCAACACGGAAGTCCACGCCCAAGAAGTTAAGGACCTCATCCGGAGTATTCAAGCCGAGATGGGCTTGGAGAGTATGTTTGACTTCCGAGGTGGCCCAAAAGTCCATGGGCACACGGTCCGGTTCCTGGTGGGCCAGGGTCAGCCTGACCCGCTCGCGGGATGTCAGACGCTCGTTCCGTTGGCGCGAGAGGGTGATGGGGTGATCGGCCAGCGATGAAGGGGGCGTTTTCATTATGTTAGGTTACCTGGAGTGATGGAATATTGGAATAATGGAATAGTGCGATCTGGTTCAGACAAATGCTTACTGATCCTACGAGGGCAGAGCGACAATGTCAAATCAGAGGTGAAATCTTGGTTTTTGATGCTTAAGGTAGCGCCGGGTTAATCCCGGCGTTATTTTCCCACGCAGGCGTCGCAGGCATAAAGCCTGCGCTACCAAGATCAACGAGCCTGGTCAGGCTGATCCTTGCTTGCGTCACTGGTCGCCAGGGCCTACGATGTCAATCTTTGTTTATACCGAAAGAAATAAACCTATGAACCACGATGCGTTAGATAGTGATGTAGTGCGCGCCATTGAAGCCGTCCGAAATAAATTGGGAAAAAAGCTCCTGATTCTCGGGCACTATTACCAGCGTGCCGAAGTGCTGCGGCATGCGGATGTGGTGGGCGATTCTCTGGAACTATCGCATCGCGCAGCGGCAGAGACCGCAGCCGAGAAGATCGCATTCTGCGGAGTGCATTTCATGGCCGAATCCGCTGATTCCCTGATAAGCGATCAGCAGTCCGTTTATATGCCGGATGTCAATGCGGGCTGTCCGATGGCCGAGATGGCGCCATTGCGGCATGTGGAAAAAGCTTGGGCCGATCTCCAGGCACGTAGTGGTGACTTCCTGCCGGTTGTGTATGTCAACAGCAGTGGGGCGGTCAAGGCTTGGTGCGGTCGGGAGGGCGGCAGCGCCTGCACCTCCAGCAATGCCGGTCAGGTGTTTCAATGGGTCTTTGCGCAGGGCAAACGGGTGTTTTTCGTGCCGGACGAACACTTGGGTACTAACACGGCGTATGATTTGGGCCTGCCGGACGACAGCGTGGCGGTTTATGATCCGGATAGCAAAGCAGGCGGGTTGACGGCGGATGAGCTGGCCGGCGCCCGGGTTCTGGTCTGGCCGGGCTATTGCCATGTGCATATCTTTGCGGTCGAAGATATAGAGGCGGCGCGGCGCAATTATCCCGACGCTAAAATAATCGTACATCCGGAGACCCCAAAAACAGTGACCAGGATGGCGGATGCACACGGTTCCACTGCCCAGATCATCCGCTACGTGGACGTCCAACCGGAAGGATCGACGATCGTGGTCGGCACCGAGCTGCACCTGGTAGAGCGCCTGGCGCGTCAGCATCTGGGCCGCCGTCTGATCGTGCCCCTGCGTCCTTCGGTCTGCCGCAACATGGCCCTGACGAACGAACGCAATCTGTTGGATCTGCTGGAGAACTGGTCGGAGGCGAACCGGGTGCGGGTGGCGCCGGAGTTTAAGAGCAATGCCCGCCTGGCCCTGAGCCGTATGCTGGATCTACAATAGGAAGAGATGCTTCACATGGATGGACAGGATAGACAGGATTACAAACCTAAAAAAGGGTCTTCCGCAGAATCTGTGGGTAGGGATCGGCAGGAATTGACCACGGAGG
>CAZALU010000165.1:0-2925 GCA_964486075.1 uncultured Verrucomicrobiota bacterium | reverse complement strand
ACGTATCGTGATAAATATCACGACTTTTTCCATCAAATATCATTGCGCCCCACAATACGGGTCCAATGCTCGCCAGGCCCGGATTGTTGGTTATAGTGACTTTCCGTAGCGGGGCGTTATTTTCGCGACTTGGCAGAAAAGATTTCCACTTCCTTGCCCAGTCGGGACGAGGCGTAGACCGCGTCCAGCAGTTTCATGACGGTCAGGCCTTCCTCAGCCGTGGCCGCCGGCTTGCCCAGCCCGCGGCAGGCGGCGATGAACTTGGCGATCTGGACCTGGAACGTATTAACATCCTTGTATTGAGGGGTGATATTCGCCAGGCGTCCTTGGTGTTCGGTCAGCAGAGCCAGTGGCTTGCCTTCGAGCATCCGCAGGCCGCCCTTGTCGCCCAGGATCTCGATGAAGCCGCGGTCCTCGGCATTGGCGGCCCAGCAGATGTTGAAGTCCATGGTGGCCTTTTTGCCAAAGCGCACGAAGCCGGTTGAATAATCTTCGACATCGAACACCCCGTTGAATTTCGGCGGGCCGGCCCACATATCGACGTACTTGTAATCCTTCAGAGGCGCGCCGAACTTGGCGTAGTTCATGGCGCTGACCCGCGTGGGCTTCCAGAGCCCGCTGACGTACATTGCGGCGTCGAACCAGTGTACGCCAATGTCGATCAGCGGCCCGCCGCCGGACATGGACTTGGTGGTGAACCATCCGCCCAGGCCGGGGATGCCGCGCCGGCGGATGAGCATGGCGTGGATATGATAGACCTGTCCCAGCAGTCCGCGAGTGACGTAATCGCGCGCCAGTTGGACTTCGGCGCGCTGGCGGTTGACCATGCCGATCTGGATGATCTTGCGCGCGCGGCGTCCGGCGGCGACAATCACCGCGGCTTCGCCGGCGTTCATGGCCATGGGTTTCTCGAGCAGAATATGCTTGCCAGCCTTGAGCGCCGCCACGGCCACTTCCCGGTGCAGGGCGTTGCCGACACATACGCTGACGGCGTCCACATCGGATCGGAGCAGCTCTCGATAATCCGTGAAATGCTGGCTGATAGCCAGGCGTTGGGCTTCGGCATCCAGCCGCGTCGAAGACACATCGCAAATAGCCGTCAGGTCCGCCTCGGGGCAGGCCCGGTATGCGTCCGCGTGAACGGCCCCGATGGCGCCCATTCCGATAATTCCGATTTTAACTTTTGACATGGCGTTATTCTTTCTAAATCGGGAAGCGCGTTAGGGATAACGCGCTCCACCAGCCGGTTCTGGCACTGGAGTCCGGTAGTCGCCGGATCACCAAGTTGTTTGTTTTACGTGCTTCACGACGCGACGCCGATCCTTTGAATGATAATTCCTCATATGGCTTAGCTCGGTCCCGATTCCCGGAGATCGGGACGCCCCACCAAGATTATCCGTCGCCTTGTCCGCCATAGTTTTAGCAACGGCGGAAGGCGGATCTGTCTATGGCGGAAAATCCCCAAGCATTTAATTAGCGCTGGCGGTCGCTCGTGTTTTTCTTGTCCTGCTTGACTGTGAAGCCTAGCTTTACGATCCCGATGCGCTTGGCGGCATCGAGTACCGTGACGACATACTGAAACGAAACATCCTGATCGGCTTCGATCATCAATGGCTGTTCTTTGGGGTCAGTGATCATTTTAGTGAGCTGTTCCTCGAACGCAGCCGCCCGGATCGGCTTGCCGTCAAGGTATATCACACCCTGTTTATCCAGTTGCACCGTCAATGTCTGTTGTCGGGGTGGAGGAGTATCCGTGGTCTTGGCCTTGGCCAGGTTGATCTTGATCTGGGATTGCACCAAAAAAGGGGTCATGACCATGAAAATAATGAGTAGGACGAGGGCAACATCGATGAACGGAACCATGTTCATTTCCGACATGATCCGGTACTTACGACTCTGGGACTGTGGCGCTGCCATCATCGGGATTCGGCGGAAAGTTCTTCAATCAATTCGAACATTGCCAGGTCGATTTCCTGGGTGAAGATGTCGATTTTACGGATAAAGTAATTGTAGAACATAACCGCTGGAATAGCCACCAACAGGCCGAAGGCTGTGGCGCTCAGCGCCTCTGCGATACCTGCGGAAACCACCTCGGGCCCGGCCCCGGCGTTCATGGCGATGTCCTGAAAGGCACGGATGATGCCCACCACTGTTCCAAACAGGCCCACGAACGGCGCGGTACTCCCGATGGTGCCCAGGATGGACACGTATGATTCCATGCGGTTGATTTGCGACTGCAGCGCGTAACGCCCGGCACGCTCCCGCGCTTCCCGTCCGCCAGCCTGCATCAGGATTCGGTTGGCCACGACGGCGACCGACTTGGGCACCCGCTGACAATGTTCCGCCGCCCGCGCCGGGCCCTGCTCGCGGACAATCTTTATCAGGGAATTGATAAACGAGCGGGCATTTAGCCGCGCCCGACGCAAAGCTGTGATGCGGTCGAGAACGACGGTCAGGGAAATCACGGACATGACCAGCAGGACGCTGAGAATCGGCCAGCCGTTGAGGATCATTTCGCGGAATGTAAAGCCGCCCATAGCCTTCAGTCTCCTTAGTGTTTGCGACACCCGGCCGCGCCGGGCAAAGAACAATCGAGGGGTGCTCTAAAAAACGAAGGCATTATGACCAGGTTCGCACGCTGGATGCAATCAGAAAATGAGAAACAATTATCTTGTGAATTGGTGTAAAAATATTGCATAATGTAGGCCTGTATTGCACGCGCAGACGAAGGTTGCGATAAGCGTTCAAAACGTATTAAACAATGGTCCGAGTTGGTGCCGTTTTCTATAAACGCAAGTTTTTAGTTCCAAATGGGAGCGGCGGACCCGCTCATAGAGCGAGGCTACATCGTTTTTTTAACATTCTGACTTATTACTTGAGAGTACCGAGTTCTCGGCTACTTTGAGCCCTTTTTCTTTGCGATGT
>CAZALU010000164.1:0-2996 GCA_964486075.1 uncultured Verrucomicrobiota bacterium | reverse complement strand
CTGGGCGGGCATCCGCCAAGCCAAAGACCGCGCCCAACGTGCGCGGCTACAAAAGATCGTTCGCCGGCTTATGAGCCTGCTGATACGGCCAGAGACCTACCCGCAATGCTTGCGCATAATGGATGCAGGCGGGGCGCCGTGGCTACAATTCTCTCCCATAACAAACAGGTCATTGAAAAACTTGACAGCGTTCCGTTATAAGGTCATTTTATCTACAGTTTCCGCGGCAAAGCCTTACAACCTGAATTGTGCGCCGAGCTAGCGCAAAATTAACCCCAACTGGGTTAACCAGGTTGTTTTCGAAACTTCACGTCTTTCGCCAGCGGGCAATGCCCGCTTAGGCGAAAGTGAATATTGCACGATGATCGTGCAATATTCAGGCATAAACATACGCGGCTAATGGCCGTCTGGGATGTCGCTATGGCCGATATCATTCTTACTTGCCCGGCCTGTGGCAAACAAACGCCGGTATCCGAGCATGTCTCGCACCGCACTGTGTCGTGCCAGGCCTGTCAACAAGCGATTCCGATGCCTGAGCGCCAACGCTCACCGGATAGCAAATTAAAATTACGTTCACTCGCCGAAACACATATCGCCCCGATCCCCACCCCGCCATCCGACGACGCCGGCAACCGACTACCCACGGCGGGCGGCCGGCGACCGCGCACGATGGCTGCGGGGTCCCGGCGCGATATCCGCCGAATAAAAATCAGCCGGATGATGCAATGGTTAAGCTGGCTGGTGTTTGTGGCGCTGGCCACGGCCATGTACCTTATCCGTTTTCAGCTCGACCTGCCCGGCATATCTCCGGCAACACTTAAAACGGCCGGCCTGGTTGCCGTCGGGATTGCCTATCTGGTCGGCATCGCGGCTGCCCTGCGGGACAATATGTTCGATGGTTTGCTCGCAATCGTGGTGCCCCTTTATCCGTTTTATTACCTCTTACTAATCACCAACGCCCTGTTCCTGCGCGCGATTGTCGCGGCTTTGCTGGTGGGATTCGGATACGATCTTATGATGTTCCTCCAGGCAGGATGGACGCGCGTGTATAACGGAATTAATTACTGGATCCAAAATGTCTAACCTGGTCAAAGCCTGTATCAGCCGCTCGGCGCTCCGGCATAACCTGCAACTTATCCTGGCACGGAGCCGGGGAACACCTGTTTGTGCCGTCATCAAGGCCGATGCTTATGGACACGGCCTGCCGATCGTGGTCCGCTCCTACGCGGGCACGACGCCCGCGTTCTGGGGGGTGAGCACTTTGACGGAAGCCGTCCGTCTGAAACAAGCCGGCGCCCGGGAACCGATCCTCATTTTTCTGCCGTTGGAGAGGTACGAAACGGGCAGGGCCTTGCGCGAGCAGGTGGACGCGACATTGGAACTGAATGCGCGGCTGACGATCGTCAATCGGGAAGGTCTGGCCCTGGTTGCCGCCGGAGCGGCGCGGCGGCGGAAAACAGCCTGGATTCATATCAAGACTGATACCGGCATGGGACGCAATGGCTGTTCGGCGGCAGAAGCCGTGGAACTGGCGCTGCATGCCCAATCACTGCCCGGAGTGCGGATTGAAGGATTGTATAGTCATTTCTCCGGCGCCGACGAACGGAACCTGGATTCCGCCCGACGTCAGTTATCCGGCTTCCGGTCGTTGATCCGCAAGCTGGCCGCCAGGGGCCTGCGCCTGCCTTGTTATCATATAGCCAACAGCGGTGCGATTTTTAATCTGCCCGGATCGCACCTGGACATGGTGCGGCCGGGCTTGGCGCTCTATGGCTACGGCGGCGATTTCATCCGCGGTTCACGCCGCCTGCGGCCCGTGTTGCGGCTGGAAGCGCCGCTGCTTAACGTCAAGTGGATCGACAAGGGCCGGACCTGCGGCTACGGCGCCACCTTTGTCGCGCCGCGGAAAACACGCATCGGACTACTGCCGATCGGATATGCCGACGGTTATTCCCGACGCTGGTCGAACGCGGGCCAGGTGGATTTCGAGGGCCGGCTGGCCCCGGTGATCGGCCGAGTCAGCATGAGTCTGACCATTGTTGACTTGACTGATCTGCCCGGCGTGGAGGTCGGGCACCGGGCTTGCCTGATCAGCAACCGGCGCACAGATCCGCATTCGGTGGAGTCCATGGCCAAAAGCCTGGATATGATCCCGTATGAAATCACCGCCACCCTGGGGCGCGATATTCAGCGCGTCATGACTCCCTGAGGATTGGCGGCAAGTCTTGACTTTCATTTTCAATCATGCAATCTTCATCCCACAAGTGTCTTGAAAGAATAAGAGTCCGGAAAGGCGGATGGCGTGGCTGTTTTGATCGGAATATCCGAGGATATCAAAGGGGCGCGATTTGAAATCACCAAGGATCGACTGGTGTTGGGCCGCCACTTAAACTGCGATATAATCCTCAAGGATAAAGCAGTGTCTTCCCAGCATTGCTATATCGCCCGGCGTGGCAGCAGCTACGTGCTCCACGATCTTAATTCCACCAATGGCACCCGCTTGAATTCCGAGCGGGTGGCGGAAGCGGAGCTGATACCCAAGCAGGTCATTCAACTCGGATCGTCCGAACTGATGTTTGACTCCTCGCCCTCGGAATCCGCGCCGGCGGCGCAGTTGGCCAACACGCAAGTGGTCACCGAATCGCACCCCCCTACGGTGATCACGCCGAAATCGTTTGCCAACGTTTCGCCGTTCGGCGCCCGCCGGCGGGATCACCGCGGACTGTGGCTGACAATATTCATCGTGGTCGGGCTGCTGGCACTGGTGGGGTTGTTTTGTTTCCTGCGCAAGCTTTTAATCTAGCTAAGGCGGGCTAACGCCCGCAACCCCAAGTAGCGCAGGGTTTTCCGCCGCAGGCGGATCCGCCTCGGGCGGAATCCCTGCGATCTTGTTTTTCCCGCCAGGGGCGGGGCTGCCTATGGCATGATATCATTGTTTCGCGGTAACTGCTCAGGAAGCCAGAAGTCAGAATTCAGGAGACAGAATTCATGAGGAT
>CAZALU010000163.1:0-3041 GCA_964486075.1 uncultured Verrucomicrobiota bacterium | reverse complement strand
CCCCACGAATTCCATTTTGCTGCCCCCCTCCGGAATCGTCCAATCCGAAGCGATCGTCACCGCCGCGCCATTTTCGTCAATGGTATAGGCCGTGGCCGTGATTGTGTTCGACGGGCAGACATACAGTTTGGATGCCACGATGGTGTAGTTCGTGATCACGGTCAGGATCGCGGTGTCCCAGCAGGTCGTCAAGGCAGGTGTCACGACCTGGACCACGTAGCTAGTAGCGACCGTGCCGGCGTCCACGAATGCGCCGTCGTCGCTCGTGGAGGCAAATGCCGCGCCATTCTCCAACTCGGGCGTGAGGGTCCAACTCATGCTGCCGTAGCTTTCCGGGGTCAGGGGGAAGGGGATGTTGGTCGTGCCGCCGGCCACGACCACGGCGTTGGTGACGATATCCGCGTGAAGCTCGGTGATATTGATGATGTTCACTTGCTCGGTCTGGAAGAGATCCGAGGTGGCCGTCAGGGTCACCGTGTAGACCCCGCCCGAGAGTACCGAGAAATACACCGGATTCACATGCGACACATTCGTGCTATACGGACCCCCGAGCGCGGCGCTGAAACCGCTGCCATCGAGGGCCGGAGTCGCCGACCATTTCACGACGACCGACGCTGAAATGGGGTTAAACTCGTTCGTGATTTCAGTGTCGGGGGGGGGTGAATTCATATTTCCATTGGCCGGTGAGCGTGATCTCGTCCACCATCCGGTTGGTCACCGTACTCGCCGAAATCACTGAATCCGGTCCGATGATCCGCGGGTTGCCCATATAGGCGTAGACCGATCCGAGCACGAGCGCGGCGAGCGCCGCGCATAAGCCGAGTTTCAGGAATGGTTTCAAGATTTCACCCTTTCGTTCATGGTTCGCTAAGAAATGGTTTATTGAAGAATGGTTGATGTTTCATGGTTAGGATTTTAAACTACGAAACACACTAAATGCACGAAAGGTCAGAGAATATTTATTTTTTGGGTTACAGATGTTTCTGAGATAGCCGACTTCCTCCGATGTTGTTACAATATATGGCCCATCTTTTTCTTTTTCACGCTCAAGTACCGGCGGTTATACTTATTTGACGGCAAAACAATAGGAATCCGTTCGACAATTTTGATGCCATATCCTTCCAGGCCGATGACTTTCCGGGGATTGTTAGTCATCAGGCGGATTCTTTTCAGACCCAGATCCGCGAGGATTTGAGCGCCAATGCCGTAATCGCGCAAGTCATCCGAAAAGCCAAGACGCACATTGGCCTGCACCGTGTCCAAACCTTTATCCTGCAGGGCATAGGCATGCATCTTGTTCGCCAGCCCGATCCCGCGCCCCTCCTGACGCATGTAGAGCACGACCCCGGATTTTTCGGCGGCTACGCGTTTCAGGGCAACGCGTAATTGCGCGCCGCAATCGCAACGCAAGGAACCGAACGCATCGCCGGTCAGGCATTCGCTGTGTACGCGGACCAGGGCGGATTTGTCCTTGGCCGGATCGCCCAAGATCAAGGCCAGATGGTCTTTATCTTCGATCATGGAATGATACAACTTGAGTTGGAAGACGCCGAACTCGGTGGGCAGGGTCGTCGTCCGTACGCAATCGACCAGTCGTTCCTGTCGGCGGCGCCAGGCGATGATATCCGCCACCGAAGAAAGCTTCAAGCGGTGCCGGGCGGCGAACTTACGCAGATCCGGCAGACGCGCCATTTGGCCGTCAGCGCGCATTATTTCGCAGATCACGGCTGCGGGTTTCAATCCGGCCATGCGGGCCAAATCCACGGAAGCCTCCGTATGCCCCGCCCGGCGCAAAACACCTCCGGGTCGCGATTCCAGTGGGAACAAATGGCCGGGGCTGACCAGGTCCTCCGGCCGGGAACGCTCATCAACCAGTACGCGAATGGTGCGGGCCCGGTCGCGCGCGCTGATGCCGGTGCTCACTCCCTGGCGAGCGTCCACCGACTCCATGAATGCCGTCTGGAATCGGTCGGCGTCATGCCGCGAAGATGCCCGGTCAATTTTCAAGCGGGCCAGGCGCTCGGCGGTCATGGCGATGCAAATCAAACCACGCCCGTGCGTGGCCATAAAATTAACGGCCTTATCTCCGGCTTTCTCCGCGGCCATGACCAGGTCGCCCTCGTTTTCCCGTCGCTGATCGTCCACGATGACCACCATGCGTCCCTGGCGGATTGCACGGACAACCTCCTCGACAGGGTCAAACTGGAACACGCCGGCGGATTTTGTTGAGGGATTATTCATGATTGTTTTAGTTCCGCGAGATAAGGTATATATAAGTGCTTGCCGGGACATGCGCTTTGGCCCAGATCGCGGTGGCCATAGACCGATTCGCCAGAAATATCATATTTTTCCCGCAAATCTTCCACCAGCATAAACAGGGCCGATACTTGCTCGGCAGCCGGATATTGTTCCTCGAAATTACCCAGGAGCATCACGCCAATGTTCTCGTCGTTCATGCCGCACACATGGGCGCCTTCATACGCCAAGGAGCGTCCTTCCCAGATACGGCCGGCGCGATCGACGATAAAATGATATCCGATATCGCCATAGTGTTGTTGCAAGTGCGCTTCAAGGATTCCGTTCAGATCGAAGATCACATCCTCCTGCCGAAGATGCACATTAACGCCAGTGCCCGCATGATGCACGGTGAGGCGGGTAAAGGCACTGGCCGGCTTGACCAACGAAAGGCGGGTTGCATACGCGACCCACTTGGAACGTGGGATGATATTCAGGTCGGACGACAGGATGATTGGTGGCACGGGCGTCGGTTCCACAGCATGCAGAACACTCCGAAGCTGATCCGATGCTTCATCGGCCCGCCCACCCGAAACCCAGCGCGGCACGGCCAGCGCCGCGCCAGCCAGCAGACAGGCGCGCATAAAATCACGCCGCGATTGAAACTTTTTTTGATATTGCATGAATTAGGCCCTGGCAAAGGGGCAACTTGTACATTAAATCAGGCACCGGTCAACTTTTTTCCGCAGGTAGCAGCGGTTCCAATTCATCCTCACATTTGAGTATTGGCGGGGGCAAGCACAAAA
>CAZALU010000162.1:0-3192 GCA_964486075.1 uncultured Verrucomicrobiota bacterium | reverse complement strand
AATTGAAGGCTGCCAACGGAATCCCATACTCGATGGTCCATTCGTTCGTGCTCCATTGGCTCTTGACCTCGTACTTTGGCTCCCAGCGTAGCTCCGGGTCGCGCGGTTCGTTGTTGTAGATGTCGCCGGTGTCGTTGAAGGGCGTCAGCACGAACTGGTAGTAGCCGGGTGTGTCCTCGTTGTCGGGGTCCATGAATATCTCGATTTGTTCCCCGTTCCAGAGGGCGCCGTCGTGTTTCACCGGCCCGCCGGTCTGCTTGGCGCCTTTGTCGTCGTAACAGGCCCGGATGGCCAGGTAGATCACTTCGTCTTTCTGACAGATTTGGAAGGTGGTCTTGAGCTTAACCGGGAATGAGTATTCGTCGGTCGCCAGTTGCCCTTCCTTGGCCTTGGCCCAGCAGGCGTCGTCGAGGACTCCGTCCACGACCGGTGCCTTATCCGCTTCCACGATCTCGATCGATGGCAGCAAGGGGTCTGCCGGACCCCTCTGCAGGGGGTGGTTGGTATAGGCCAAGCCTTGTTCTTCGACAGCCGCCGTGCTCGCGCTGGCGGCGACGGCGGCGATACATAAACCGATTGCAAGCAGTGCAAGCCGACGGGATGTGTTGTGCATGATATGCTCCTGTTGATAATCCGCAACAGTTCTTTTGATACAAGATTAAAAACTATATCTCTTGCGGGAGGCTGTCAATGATTATGTCCCTAAATTTTTGGGTTGCTTTGGCGGATCTAGAACGTTTACTATCCCAACCACAGCATCCGATGCAGTTACACAAAATGACCACTCAATATAATAACCGTTATGTCGTTTCCGTGCTGGTGCCAGACCGGACTGGGATCCTGCGCGATATCGCTTCCGCCGCCGCCGGCCTGGGCGCCAATATCGAGGGCATCAGCCAGACGGTGGTCCAAGGATATTTTACCGTGATCATGATCGCCGCCTTTTCCGGACGGGTTGACGAGGCCGCCGTGGTGAAGGCCATTGGCGGACGCTTCGCCGACGGTGAAGCCGCGGTGCTGGTCCGCCCCTATGTGCCCGCTGTCCAGACGCCCGAGGCTGGTGAGCGTTATATCCTGACGATGACAGGCCGGGATCGACCGGGTATACTGAAAACCTTGACCGCTTTTCTTGCCGAAAAGAAAATTAACGTGGAAGATTTGTATTTCAGGATCGCCGGTCCACTAGTGACTCATATTGGCGAGGTTACGGTTCCAAGCCTGCTGGATATCAAGCAGGTCCAGGACGAGCTCCGGGAATTGATGGGTGCGCTGGGCCTGAAAATCAGTTTCCAGCATGAAAATATTTTCCGCGTTACTAATGAAGTTGGCTCCATCCGTATGATGTTGAAGGGATAACGCCATGCGCCGCTCCGAAGATATTCTGCATACGGTCCGCATGCTCCAGGAGGAAAATCTCGACCTGCGCACTATAACGATGGGTATTAACCTGCTGGATGCGGCCGACCATGACATCAATCGGGTCACGCAGGCAGTTCGGGCTAAAATCAAACGCAAGGCCGGCAACCTGGTCCGGATCTGCGAGCAGATCAGCA
This sequence comes from uncultured Verrucomicrobiota bacterium, assembly GCA_964486075.1. Classification (GTDB taxonomy): domain Bacteria; phylum Verrucomicrobiota; class Kiritimatiellia; order JAAZAB01; family JAAZAB01; genus JAHIJO01. Next base: position 1,639 of record CAZALU010000162.1, on the reverse strand, counting down.
CGCAGTACGGGGTGCCCATTATCAATAAGCGTCTGGCTATTTCTCCGGCCAGTTGGTTGCTCGAGGGGCATGTTCCCGACGACGCGCTGGCCTTGGCCGAGGCGCTGGATCAGGCGGCCCAGGAAGTTCAGGTTGACCTGATCGGCGGATTCAGCGCCCTGGTTCATAAGGGCATGACTTCCGGCGAGCGCCTGTTGATTGAATCACTGCCTCAGGTTCTCAGCCATACCAAGCGTTTATGTGCTTCGGTCAATGTAGGCACTACCAAGGCGGGCATGAATGTGGACGCTATTCTGTTGGTGGGCGAGACGATCCTGAAAATCGCCGAGGCCACTCGCGATCGGCAGGGCTTCGGCAATGCCAAATTTGTAGTTTTCGTCAATGCGTCGGAAGATAACCCTTTTATGGCCGGCGCTTTCCTGGGTCCTGGTGAGCCGGAATGCGTGATCAATGTCGGCGTTAGCGGGCCGGGCGTCGTCAAGCGGGCAGTCGAACGCCTGGTCAGCCGTAATCCGCGCTGCAGCCTGGATGAAATTGCCGAGGAAGTAAAAAACACTGCTTTCCGCGTGACCCGCACCGGTGAATTGATCGGCCGTGAAGTGGCCGACAAGCTGGGCGTTCCTTTCGGAGTTTTGGATTTGTCGCTGGCCCCGACACCCCGCGTCGGCGACAGCGTGGGCGAAATCTACCAGGCTATGGGCATCAAGACGCTGGGCACGCCCGGCACGACCGCCGCCGTGGCCATGCTGAACGACGCGGTGAAGAAGGGTGGGGCCTTTGCCTCGTCTTCTGTGGGTGGGTTATCCGGCGCCTTTCTTCCGGTGATGGAGGATCCGGCTCTGGCCAGGGCCGTCGCCGAGGGCACTTTGACCATCGAGAAACTGGAAGCTATGACCGCCGTTTGTTCCGTGGGGCTGGACATGATCCTGGTGCCGGGCGATATAGACGTCCATGCCCTGTGTGGAATCATCATGGACGAGGCTGCCATCGGGATTTACGGTCGCAAAACTACCGCCGTGCGTCTGATCCCCGTCCCGGGAAAAAAGGTCGGCGACAGCGTGGATTTCGGCGGTCTGTTCGGCGCCGGCACCGTGGCTCGGGTCAACGGCTCCGCCGGTGCCGCCGAATTCGTGCGGCATGGCGGCCATATCCCCGCGCCAATTCAAAGTCTGACCAATTAGAGTTTACTTAAAAGCGCATAAGGGAGGTCTTGCAAAACTACTGCGGACGCGACGGCTCGTGCTTTGTAGCGAAGCTGTTGCGCAGACTATAGTGTTTCAGATAAATCACGTAACAATGCGAAACGAAGTTCTAAGGGAACCCACCCCTATCCCCTCCAAGGAGGGGAACTGATTGGTTTGCAATATCTTATTCCCTCCAAGGAGGGGCGAGGGGTGGGTTCTTTGATCCTCGGAAGTTAATTACCTGAACATCTATAGCCAGCGCGTTCCTCCAGCTCCAAAGCCAGTCCGTTAGCGCGACTTCTTGATGGCCATGCTTCGTCGTTGCCGTCTTCAGCAGTGGTTTGCAAGAGCCTTAAGATAATTCAATCTGATAGGAATTTGTTATTTGTAGGGCGGGCACGTCCCGTCCGCGGGATTGCCCGCCGGGGGATTACGGAGGCGGGAAGCCCGTTGGG
>CAZALU010000161.1:0-3206 GCA_964486075.1 uncultured Verrucomicrobiota bacterium | reverse complement strand
CAACAAACATGAGATCCTTCGCTACGCTCAGGATGACAACCTGAGTAGTTACGAATTTTCGCGCATTTAGCGTGTTTCGTAGTTATGTTTTAGCATCTAGATCGCAAAATATGCTATTTATCCGTGTTATCGGCGTAATTCGCGGTTAAAAGGCTTTTCGAATGGGGTCTAATTACAGATTTTGATTTTGCTGAAAAAGTCTAGCGGACGGCAGGAATGCCGTCCCTCCCTTGGTAAAAACAGGCCTTTTTTAGAAAATTGGGAGGGTCGGGATTTCTTCCCGACCGTCTTTGCCGCCTTTTTCAGCGGAATCAGATTTTAACCCCCCCCCCAACCACGCCTCTGGCGTGGTTCCGCCTCAAACCGTTTGCTTTATACCTGTTCGCGGGGTATAGTTCAGCCGTAGTCAAGTAATTTAATGATTGTGACGAAAAGCATTGATTATGAAAAAAGTGATTTTAGGCCGCACGGGATTAGAAGTGAGCCAGCTGGGATTGGGCGGGCTGTTTGTGGCATCGTTTGCCGCCGCACTGGACGAAGCCAAGAAGACCGTTCACCGTGCGGTAGAGCTGGGAGTTAACTTTATCGACACGGCCCCGGGCTATGGCAACAGCGAAGAGGTGCTGGGCAAATCCCTGCAGGACATTCACCAACCCCTGATCCTTTCCACCAAGCTCGGCGGACGCCCCATGCCTTTTAAGCCGCAAGACAAGGATGGCCTTATGGCATCGGTACAGGAAAGTCTTCGCCTGCTGGGCCGGGATAAGATTGATATCCTGATGGTCCATGAACCAGACCGGCCGGACCAGTACGATTGGTGGACCGATTGGGAAGACATCAACGGCCCGGTTTTGGAACTCTTGCACGACCTGCGCAAGCAAGGCGTCATAAAGTATTTGGGGCTGGGCGGCACAACAGCTTATGAAATGGCCCACTTGGTCCGGTCCGGCAAGTTTGACGTGGTCCTGACCGCCTTCAATTATAGCCTTCTGTGGCGGGAGGCCGCTATGGAAGTGATTCCGGCCGCCAAGGAGCAAAAAATGGGGATTATCGCCGGATCACCGCTCCAACAAGGCGGCTTGTCGCGCCGCTACGACCAAGCCGTCAACAAGGGCGCGCCCTGGCTGTCACGGGCCCGCCAGGAACAATTCAAAAAACTTTATGCCCTGCTGGATGAATGTGAAATCCCATTGCCGGAACTCGGTTTGCGTTTTGTCATTTCGAATCCGGATATCCACTGCGTGCTCATGGGCGCGCGCTCGGTGGCGGAAGTGGAGCAAAACGTGGCCGCCATCGCAAAAGGCCCGTTACCAAAGATGTTACTCAAGAAACTGGAAGATATTGCGGCGTTAGTGCCCTACCGTCCCTTTGAAGAGCCTTTTAGCATGGGCCGGCTCGGCGCTCCGCAGAACTATAAAGGCGCGGGCCCCGCCCGTTGAAATCATGAAGGCAGCTATTATCGAAAAATTCGGGCGGCTTGACATCAGAGACATGCCCGAACCACAGGTGGGTGATTATGATGCATTGTGCCAACTCCTCTACGGTCTCACTTGCACCGGCACTGATACGCACATCATCGATGGTACCTTCCCCTGGATTTCCCCTTTGCCCACTGTGCTGGGACACGAAAGCGTGGGACGCGTGCTGGCCATCGGCGGGAAAGTGCGTAATTTCCGGATTGGCGATCTCGTGACGCGTGTCGGGACGCCCCGGACACCTGATGGGAAAATCTCTGTAACTTGGGGTGGGTTTGCGGAAATGGGAATTGCCAGGGACCACTGGGCCATGTGCGCGGATGGGCTCCCGGCTGACCAATGGTCCGGCAGTCGGAATAATCAAATCGTTCCCGCCGGCGTCGATCCCCGGATGGCGCCGATGTTCACCACCTGGCGCGAAACCCTGTCCTACATCACCCGCATGGGCGTCACCGCAGAATCTTCGGTGCTCGTGGCTGGTTCCGGCGGCAACGGCCTGGCTTATGCCGTTCACGCCCTCAACCTTGGCGCCGCCAGCGTGACCATGGTTGGCGCCGCGCCTTTTGAAGACACGGCAACACAACGGGCCGGCATCCACCTTTATTTCGACTACCGGCAGAGCGACCTTACCGGGACGATTCGGCAGGCCTTTCCCGCTGGTTTCGATTTCATCATCGACGCCGTGGGTCGGACCGGCCTTGCGGATCAACTATTGCCTTGCCTGAAGATCGGAGGCAAATACGGCACCTATGGCCTGAATGATGCCGGCAAAATAACGATCACTCCCGGCCGGGCTCAAGGCGCGTTCACCGTTCATCCCTGCGTCTATGACGAAGCGGAAACCCACCAGCGCGTTTCAGAATTAGTTCTGCAAGGCAAGCTCGACGCCAATCTGTGGTATGATCCAACCCATCCCTATCCCCTCGCGGAGATCAATGCCGCTTTTGCGGCAGTTCGCCAGCGCCGTTCACCCAAGGCCTTGGTAAAACTAAGCGATTGATACCTAACATCAGACTTCCTTATCCGCGCTTCTTTAAGCGCGGATAAGGAAGTCTGAACTTGCTCTTATGTAACAATAAGATTAACGATCGTTCATCTTATTGTTACATATAGGATTTGGATGTTGCGCGATGATCATGCAATATTCAGGTGGCACCTACTCAGCGACTCCACCGGCGGCGGCGGCGAAGCGAAGTAGCGCAGAAGGCTGGTCAGCCTTCGGCGGAAAAGCCTGCTCTACCTTATTTATCCTGTTGGTAGATCCGGGTTTTCCGTTGGAGGCGGCTCATCCGAAGGCTGAACCCCGACTATCCTGATCTTTTCTGTTTTCAATCCATTTCGGGCATGGTTCAAAAAAGGGTTACACATTTTGTCAGCCTGCGCCTCCTGCCGCCTTGCGCGGCAGGGGCGAGAGATTGGCTGGAAAAGGGCGCTTTCCCAGCCAATCTCTTCACACCCGCGCCGCAAGGTCGCGCGGGTCTAAAGGCCAGCATGCGAATTGCTGCGCCGAGACGAAGCATTGATGAACAAGTTCGGTAAAAATGTTACCCAAGACAGACAGCTTTTGAACCAGGCCCCATTTCCGCCGTAGGCGGATACGCCTTTGGCATGAAAATCACGCCCCGCCGCGGGGCGGGCCAACTTGCTCTTATGTAACAATAAGATTAACGATCGTCCATCTTATTGTTACATATAGGATTTGGATGTTGCGCGATGATCATGCAATATTCA
>CAZALU010000160.1:0-3248 GCA_964486075.1 uncultured Verrucomicrobiota bacterium | reverse complement strand
TTCGCTTGTTATGATTTTTATATGGGATTTCCGAAATGGTGGGGCGAGGCGTCCCTGCCGAGCCGTTCCGAGATCGGATCACCCGGAGGGTTTGCCCTCCCGCAGGGAGCAGTTACCGCATTTGGCGACAATATAATTATTTTCAATCCGTTTATAAATCGGCCAAAAGCCCGTTTTCGACCGGCGTTGACAGGGCTGCCATATCTATCGAGGTGTGGCAGCGAATGTAAGCGGGACGCAGGAAACTGCGCCCGCCAGTTGTTAGAAACTCCGCGCTGAGGCATGCCAAATCGAGAAGATCGCCCGTCGCCCGACGCCGGATGATGGTGGATGGGATAACGGAATGGCGTTTTAACCTTGAGCGGCGCTGGGATCGGGAATCGCCTGGCTCTACTCGGCCGACGGCGGCCGGCTCGCTCGCGGAGCCGGAGGTCGTAATCGATGGCGGTCGGGTTGCCGTCGATTTTTTCCGTTTGCTGTTAAGCAGACCCGCCTTGAGCGTTGTTTTCATTTCCCGCCTATGTAACAATAAGATTAACGATCGTTAACCTTATTGTTAAATATAGGAACTGGGCGGGCGTCGGGCTGGAGACAGGAACAGAATTGGGAGCGTTAAAATTTAGGCGGTTAGGATGGGCTCGTGAGCGCCTGGTCTAGTTGCGCATTGGCCTGGCGCATTTTGGCCGCCTGCGCCATTTCTTTCGAGACAATGACCTTGCCCAGCGGTGCGAAGGCGACCGAGGCGATCTTAAAATTGGCCAGGCCAAAGGGGATGCCAATGATCGTAATGCACCACGCCACGCCGACGCAAACATGGTAGAGTGCCAACCAGAGACCTGCCAGGACGCACCAGAGAAAGTTCAGCAGGCCGGTGCCCGCAATGCGCTTCTGGCCGACGAGCTGTCCGTCAATCAGTTCGCGGCCGAACGGGAAGGCCGCGAACACGGAAATGCGGAACGCCGCAATGGCGAATGGGAGGCCGATGATAGTGATCGCCAGCGCGATGCCGGCCAGGAACCACAACGCCCAAGCCAGCAATCCCAATCCGAAAACGAACCACAGCAGGTTGCCGATGAAAGCCATGACGTGTTACTCCTTGTTTTGTCGAATTGTCAGTCGAACTTTCCCTGCGGCCGGCGCAGCGTCAGCTTGAATCGTTTGAAAGATTCCGTGAACCCCATTATATAGGTGCTGCCTTCCCGGCGGGTGAAGACCAGTTCGTATGTTTTGCCGTCTGTGATCATCCATTGATCGCTGTCGGCCACGGCGCTTGCGCCGGCGAAGCCGGTCGAATCGACGCCTCCAGGCATATACTTGGGCCGGGGCGTGTCGTATTTTTTCGCAAAACGATCCACAAAATGTGAGGGGTTGATATCTTTTAAGCTAAAAAGCGATTTGACTTGATCGGTATCCAATTCCAGTTCTATTAACTTTCCGTCGTGCGAGGTGATTTTCGGGGTCATCTTGCGCTTGTTACAAGCTATGTTTTGACGACCGACAAGGCAAGGATTTGTTTTCCACTTCAAGTGGAAGTCGGCGCTTTGTAAACAGTCAGAAAGCGCCGGTGCGTCAGTTTTTGGGGGGAGCCGACCTCCATGCGGTCGGCTACAGTATGTGGTGCTGTAGTCGTCCGGCAGCTGCCGGATTGGTCGCCGGTCTGTCCGCCTGCGGGTTCGCTTTAGCGGAAAATGGCCGACCCCGTCGTGGTCGGCTACAGTAAAAGTTGCCCTGAAGTCAATTACCTGACCATCTGTAACATGTGTCCAGGCACGAACAGGGCTATGCGGAAATTTGCATCAAGCAGACGTTGATGGACACTGGCTGAGTTTTCGGATGCGCTGGAGTAGCTCCGTGTGGACCGGCGCGGGAATGCTCAGGGCGAGCGCTTCCCGGAGGATGGCGCCGTTGATCTCGTTGATTTCGGTCCGGCGTCCGCGCCGGACGTCCTGGAGCATGGAAGAGAAATTGCTCGCCGTGTTCCGGCAGATGTCCGTCACCGCCCGGACCGGGTCGTCATATAACAGGCGAATGCCTTTGCGGGCCGCCACGGCTGCGCCTTCAGCCGCCGCCTGTTCCAGCAGGATATGCCATCGCGCTTGTTCCGGCAGTTGCCCGTTAGGCAGACCGGCTAGCGCCGAAACCGGTCCGATGGCCGCGTTGATGATCAATTTACTCCACAACACGGAGGCAATGTCCGGTGCCGTATCGGATTTAATATCGGCCTGAGTAAGAATCGCCGCAAGCTCCACGGCCCGGTGCTCATATTCGGGTTGGAGGGCGGCAAGGGTTGTCAGGCCGGCGCCGGCATGGCGGACATGACCGACGCCGAGTAGAGTCGATCCGTGCGCCGTGACCCCCGCCAGGATTTGACGCGGAGAAACATGGGCGGCCAGCAGTTCGATATTTCCCAGTCCGTTTTGCAAGGTCAGGATCAGGCTGCGATCTGAAATCAACGTCAGCAGTTCGGGAATCGTGCCGGCGGTGTCATAGGCCTTGACACAGATTATAATAATATCAGCGTTCTTGAGGGTTTCAGCCTGAGCGGTGGCGCCGACAGGAATGATTCGTGTTCCCTGCAGATCATCGATCAAGAGTCCTTGGCGGGAAATAGATTGCGCGCGATCTGCGCGCTTATCCAAAAGATGAACTGCATGCCCACCCTGCGTCAGCAAGCCGGCGAACAAGCAGCCTATGGCTCCGGGTCCGATGATTACGATTTTCATGCGATTATCCTTGGCGTGATATCATAGCAGGCGTTTGTCGCCGAACAATCCGAATGTTGGCAGGCTGAATTACGGAGCAGTAGCAGCGGCGTTCTCGATTCTTTTCCCAAATGCTGGCTCTGCCCGCCATCTGTGCAAAAACAATATAATCACGGATGACTGATTTCACTGATCGGAACAGGAGAAAATATTATTCATTCGTAACTACTCAGCGAAACCACCGCCGGCCGCCGGCGGTGGTTTCGCTGAGTAGTTACATTCATTCAATCTAAATAAAATGCTCTTTTCAGGTTCAATGCTAATGCCTTTCAGTCTTTGTAGCCGTCCGGCAGGCGCCGGACTGGGCGCAGTCTCTCTGTTTTAGACGGATCCGCTTTGGCGGAAATTGCCGACGCAATCCTGATCACAAAGCGTATCGTGGTTGGCTACAGCAGATAGTATCCGCCCCCACCGTGGTCGGCTACAGAAGATGATTCTGCTGAAAAAGTCTAGCGGACGGCAGGAATGCCGTCCCTCCCTTGGTAA
>CAZALU010000159.1:0-3302 GCA_964486075.1 uncultured Verrucomicrobiota bacterium | reverse complement strand
AGCCGACATCGATGATGGCGGTCCTAATCCGAGGACCGCGACCATCGGTCGCGGCGCACAGCGCCCCTCCCACAAAGATTGTCCGCCGCAGGCGGAAAATTCCTATACATTGAATTAATCAGGCCTGCGCCGCCTGCCAGGTTTTGCAACAGTAGCGACAGGCCATAATATAAATTGATACGAGACAAGCCAAAGTCGCCTGGCTGCTTTACACCGGCGGCCCAAAGCCGCGCAGCCATAACTCGCCCTCAGCTTGCGCGGATGGCGCCTGACCACGGCGCCGGGATTTTTTACGCACGCCTTCGCCCTGGCCCGACTGGCCTGTTGCGCCCGGCACACCATCAGTTTTATCACAGATCGGAACGTACCCAAACAGATCGGCAGCGGGCTTCGCAACCGGTTCTTCCTTGTCAGACGCAGGCGCCGCTGACTCGGATGGGAACGTCGCTGCTGGCGAGACAACAGGCGTTTGCGCCGCCGTGGCTTCCGGCAGTGCGCTGGCCGGCTCAAGTTGAATCGGGTCAGCTTGAGCCGCCGGCGCCGGCGGGGTCGGGGTCGGCGACACCAACGCAGCGGAACGGGTGCCCAGGAACTTAAAGAAAAGCAGGGTGATATCGTCGAACTGCTCGATGCCTTTCTGGTGCTCCATGACGTCCGCGACGACACCGTCACAGAGCCGACGATTAGGCAGGCGCAGATTCTCACCCAGCACGCGTCGGAGCCGTTCCTCGCCGTACATCTGTTCGGCCTTGTCGATGGGCTCGGTCACGCCGTCGGTATAAAGCACCAGAGTCTCGCCCTCGGCCAAGATCAGTTGCCCTTCGGAATACTCCACCTGGTCATAAATGCCGGCGATCACGCACGACCCGCGTCCTTCGGCGGCCTGCACCCGCTCGACCCCCGCCCGGCCCAGGCGGAACGGCAACGGATGTCCGGCGCTGCAGAATGTGATCTCGCCCGTGCGCAGATCGGCGACAAAATAAAACAGGGTCACGAACATAGAGGAGGGATTGTCCGCAGCAATCTGCCGGTTCATCCGCGAAACGGCGCTGGCGGCACTGAGATTGTCCTTGGCGTTGACCCGCAGGAGGGTACGGACAATCATGGTGAACAGGCCAGCCGGCACACCCTTATCGGAAACGTCGGCAATCACCACTCCCATATGGTCCGGATCGATCATGAAGAAATCGAAATAATCGCCGCCCACCTCCCGAGCTGGCTCCATACGGGCCACGATTTCCACGTTTGGCGCCTCTGGGAAAGGCGGAAACACTTTCGGCACGATCCCCTGCTGGACTTCGCGCGCGAAACGCAACTCGGTCTGGACCCGCTCCTTCTCGGCCGTGCTCCGGGCCAGGTCCGCGATATGGCGCTTCAGGTCCAGCATCATGCGGTTAAAGGCGCCGGCCAGGTCCCGTAACTCGTCACGCGAACGGACCACTATCGGATGCTCGAAATCACCCCGCCCCAGTCGCGCGGCGGCCAGCATCAACTGGCGCAGAGGGCGGGTAAAGGCATAGGAAAACAGGAAGACCAGTAGAATGGCCGCCAGGGAGGTCAGCCCTGCAATTTTAAGAACTTGGCGCACAGCGTCGCGATGGGCGCGATCGATCTCCTCAGTTGGCCGATACAATTCCAGAACATAAGTCACCGCGCCAACGGCATTAGTGATAGGATTAAGAACGCTGAACCACTCGCCCTGCTCATCGGCAAACCGGCCGGCCTGGGCTGTTTTATCTCGAAGCACCCTAAAAAACATATGGCGTTCGTACGGCACAATGAACGGCTCGTAAATCTGCCCGCGCCAGATATTGATCCCAAAATAAAACCGCCCGTCACGGATTTTATGAATGATCCATTTCGGCGTTTGCTCCACGTGCTCCGAGTCCACGATCCTGCTGACGGTCTGATACACCCGTTCATAGGCCACCCCGCCCCGGTCCTGTGAATTGCAAATGGCTTCCAGGTCCGCTGCCGCCACGCTGTTCAGAATCGCATGCGCCAGATTGGAGGAACGCCGAATGGACTCGGCTTCCAGGTTAACCTGCATAACATCCCGCACCCAGTCGCCAACGATCAGCAGGCTGATGACCAGCAGGGGAATGAACAGCGCCAGGAGCTTCATAAAAAACGGGATTTTAATCCGGGCCAGGAACACCCGCAGCCGCCGCCAGTTTGCTGCCAGCAGCAGGAGCAGGACCACAATGCCGCCCAGTCGGCAGGTTCGGCCGACCTCCCAAGCCCGGTAACTGGAAATCACTGTTGCCCGGCGACCCAAGATCACAAAACATTTATTCACGAGATCAAACGAACACAGCCGGACGCCGGAAGGATCCGGCGCGGGCGAAGCCGGGGCATGCGGGGCATAGACACAGCCCACGAGAATATCCAGATAAGGATATCCGGCCTGTAACGGACTCAATATGCGAGTCACGGCACCGGCGGGGTCGAACTGAACCCAGGAACGGTTGGCAGCGTTGGCCACGGTCAGGCAAGGGTCGCTGCCTGGCATGAATGCCACAAAGAAAACCTCCTCCGGCGCCAGCAGTTCGCCCTCGTTAATTCCTACGCTGCCGATCTCCCGCAGCCGCCGACCATCCGGGGCATATTCCACGATCCGCTCCGAAGTGGCACAAGAAACATAAATCCGGCCATCCGGTCCAAGGCAGACAGACGGCCAGCCGGACATGGCCTCGTTCTGGTCGCCCAGTTCCCGGATATCCGCCGGCACCGCACCCCGGTCAACGATTACGTTCTCGGCCGCCGCGTCCATTTTCCAGATATTGCGGCCCCCGACGCAATTATTCACAAAATAGTGATTGCCCTGCCCATCGCAAGCGTACTTAAACTCGGGAAAGACGGAAGGATCTTTCAGGAAAACGGTCAGCAGTATCCGGGGCGTATCTCGGAATGAGCCATATTCCTGGAAGCGATAGCCGACAAATCCACGCGTCTTGCGGTCATAGATATAGCTATGCACCACGATGCCGTTGGGGCCGGAAAACAGCTTACGCGCCATGTAATAGAAACGCGCATCGTCCAATTCGACGCGATAAACTCCGTTCAGCTTCAGTGGCGCGCGGAAGGCGCAATTATCGAACTGGAGAATCGTGTTGCGCTCCTTCTCCAGCACGTAGAATGAGTCCCCGGCCATGGTGTAGGCAATGGGGTTGCGGAAGGTCTTCTGCACCCGGACATGCAGGGCGGCATAGACGGCGAAGCCGGCGGCCAGGAGCAGGAAAAAACTCGGCATGTGGGGCGCAATGATATTTGATGGAAAAAGTCGTGATATTTATCACGAT
>CAZALU010000158.1:0-3388 GCA_964486075.1 uncultured Verrucomicrobiota bacterium | reverse complement strand
CTTCTATGGGTAAATGTAATTGTCGCTGATGGGTAAGTGTAATTGTCGCCCGCCAGGTTTAGCGAAAGACAAGGGTGTCGTCGTAAGGCGGGGTCTGAAGGAAGTCTGTAGCAAAGCGCTGACCCGACGAACAGGAAACGCATATGAGGCACGGATGCTGGATGAGGCGGCACGTCACGTCGAAGTCCGACTCCTGAACGGAAAGCATTCGCTGTAAATGCGGCGGGTAACGGAAATAAAGATAAACCGTCTATGATAATGCTCATACAACCAACCGATCCATTTACACCGGCAGCGGCGAAGCGCTGGAAGAAGATTCCAAAGTGGGCGCAGAAAGAGATTCTGAAAAATGTGTGGTGCGGAAAATGTCTTGGGCCAGTTCACATTGTTCTTGAAGCCGCCAAGATGAGGGAAAAGGACTTGGTATTAAAAGGAAAATGCCAAGCATGCGGCAAGAGCGTTTGCAGAGTCGTTGAACCGGAGGATGAGTAACAGTACAAACCAAGGAGTAAGTTATGTCGCAACTGATGCTTGTCATGAAAGATGAAATCCGCCGCATTGCCCGCAAGGAAATCAAATCGGCAATCAGTGGGTTGAAGAAGGACCGGATAGTGCTAAGAAAGGCCGTGGCTGCTTTACAAAGGCAGGCGAAGCAGGATAGAAAGACCATAGACGTGTTAACCGAAGCGGCTGCCAGGCAAGTCAAACAGGTTGTGCCGGCGATCAAGGTTCGGATTACGGCTAGGGGTGTAAGGGCGCTTCGCAGGAAGTTAAAGCTATCCCAGACTGATTTTGGAAAGCTGGTGGGCGTCAGCAGCCTAACCGTGGGGAGGATGGAAAAGCATCAGGGCCCTCTGACGTTGCGGGAAAACACCCGGCAGGCGTTCCTGGGTATCCTGGGTATCGGCAAGAAGGAAGCGCAGCTCCGGCTGGATCAAATGACTCCGAAGGTTGCCAAGCAGGATGCGCCCAAGGTCAAGCAAAGCAAGAAACCTGCCAAGCGCCGTAAAGCATCATGAGCGTATCATTGTTCTGCCCATGATTTAAAGTGATTCACCATATAGCGTCTCACCCGTTCACGGTTGGCGGCGTCGTAGTAATCTACGGGGTTATAATCATCGGTGAGGATCATTCCGTGGGACACATCAGTCTCTACTGTCTTGGAGAGTGCCGTCTCCACAAATGGACGGCATATTGGATGAACATGCTCGTATGTCGGTGTGCGATGAATGGATAGCACTGCGGGAGAGGCAAACGGGGCTGGATTTTCTCAGTGAATTGGAGGATGGTGTCGAGGATGCGGTGGAGGCGGGGGTGGCGGGGAGGTTGTGGTGAATAGGCATGGTTAATAACCGGCATTTTAGTAAGAAGAGATAAGGAAGCCATGAAAGAAGTCACAATAGAAGCCGAAAAGCTTGATGATATTTTATGGCCCGCAGCATGTGTTCATTGCGGGCAAGAAGAAGAACCACATAATTTGGACGCAAAGACATGTCGGTCTACGGGTTTATGGTGGAGCACATCTAAAGTAGATTTTGATATACCCATATGCAAAAGAAAACAATGCCGTAGATATACTTGGCTAACATTTGTTGTTATTAGTGCAATTGTGCTTTTAATGATCGGATGGATATATGGGAGTATTGAGATGGCAAACCCCGGTTATCCTGACCCCCATTGGTCTCCCATAGGCGGCATTCTTATAGGACTCTTTTTGGGATACTCTTTGATATATCAGACCCTGAAGAGTGGAGAAAAAGATTGTAAATGTATTCGTAAATCAAAAACAACATGGCTATTTCGCTTTACCAATGATTTATTTGCGGATCAGTTTGCTGCAATTAACGATAAAGATAAACGTCAACAAGCGGAAGACCAGCTTCGTGCAGAAAAACGCCAACAGGAAGAAGCGGAATACGAGAAGGAACGGCAGAGAACCGAAGACGAAAACAGGCGTAGATTTGAACAGGAAAAACAAGAGCAGGAGGCTGACAATCAACAGCAAACAGTAAAAGCTGAACGCTATTACGGCAAGGTGTTAGGTCTTAAAGGTCGCATAACCAAAGAAGATGTTAAACGCCGATATAGACAACTATGCCAGCAATACCACCCCGACATGGTTAATCACGCTGGCCCAAAGATTAAAGAAGTAGCAGAAAGGGAAATGAAGAAAATCAATGAGGCATATGCTTACTTTGAGAAGATGTATGGGGTTTAATATCAAAGCATATGGATCAATCTTCAGTCCCCAATCCAGTTCAGCCGCCGTGCCACCCGTTCCAACTTGTAAGCCGTAAACTTGAAATCCCCCCATTGGTCATACTGGTCAATGCTTGGAACTTTGGGCTCCTCACCAGAATCTGTGGGTCGAAGAGGGGATTTACCACAGAGACACGGAGGCACAGAGGAGAATAACGGAACAGGAGATTCCATCAAATCTGAGATTGACGGAACGCCAATCTCAGATTTGATGGAACGGTCTATATTGGGTAGGAAGACGAGAGTTTGAACAGCATCATTCAGAGAACTCCAAATAGCAACAGCGCGCAAACGTCTGCCCCGGCTGTGCGGGGCAGGCGTTTGCGCGTCTCAGTGTCCTGTATAAACTCCGTCCTTGCTCTGTTATCCTAAAGCGCTATCGATAATCCTGCATGCTCACGCTGTTTTGTGTCTTCGCGGCAAACGATCCAGAGTAGCGCCTTAATTAGGTCCAGCGTTAGAACGCGGTGCGGACGGAGGACCTTGCTTAACGGCGGCCCGGCGGTCGGCCTGGAACTGAACGGTCTTGATCTGGTCCGCCCCATATTTCTCTTGAAGCCGGGCTAGAAGCGGGGCCCGTTCATAACGAATCAATTCGTTCATCCAGACCGAGCTGTCCACGGCCACTATCAGCATCTTCCGCTCCAAACGTACCGGTTGGGCATGGCGGGCAATGGTCGATCCAGCCAGGTCTGTCCAATCCTGTTCTATACGGCGCCAGAGAGACTGTTCGCCGGTTTTCATCTTTGAAAATATATCCAGGATGGTTTGGCGGATCGGCCCGGCGGACTCCGGCGGCTCCGGCTGGGTATCCGCCAGTTGAAAACGTTCCCGTTCCTGCTGCCAACGGGATTTATCGTATTGTATATAGCGGGTCATGTTGGAGATGTCTCGGGCTCGCGTCTGCCAGCGTGTGTTATTGTTCCTGAATATTTTACGATGATCGTGCACCATTCAGGTTTTAAGTTTGCATCGCCTGCCGCCGACGGTGGAATCGCTTGGCCAGCCAATCTGTCACCCTGCCGCACAAGGCGGCAAGCGGCGCAGGCTATAATCTAATCGCTGGCTGAACGATCTACGGTTCCAAATTAGGAATTCTTCGAGTTCCTGAAAGGCCGGATGAAGCCTG
>CAZALU010000157.1:0-3589 GCA_964486075.1 uncultured Verrucomicrobiota bacterium | reverse complement strand
TTGATCAAATCACTGATCCGCGCTTCTTTAAGCGCGGATCAGGAAATCTGAAATTTCAACGTTCCAACCATTAAACAGGGGCTTAAACGGATGGTGCTATGAAATCTCTCCTCTTTCTCCCATACACAACCAGTTTTGTCAAATTCGAGAGCAAGATTCCGCTGCTCTCAAATTTGACAAAATCTCCTCTTGTTTTACCTCTGTGTTTCCGTGCCTCCGTGGTGTGTTTTTCTCTTGCGGCAAGGCATAACCGTATGGTTACAGGACATATGAGAGCATTTTAAGATCGTAAAGCGCAGCGAATTAATAGGTTGTGAAATTGCCTGACAATTAACCACCCATAAATTGTGCTATGGAACCATAAAAACAGGCCTTTTTTAGAAAATTGGGAGGGTCGGGATTTATTCCCGACCGTCTTTGCCGCCTTTTTCAGCGGAATCTAAAATAACCTGATTACCCCCGTTAGGCCACGTTTTACGCGGCCATCATCACCTGGCCGCGTTGGCACGTGGAACGTGACTCACGTGGCGGCCCAGGTGAATTTTGCGTCAGCTCGGCGCATAATTCAGGTCGAGCGTTATTTGCCTGAAGCACTATAGCATAATCCCCACGGAACTGGTTGGCGCACTCTGCGGAAGAACCAACCTTTTAAGTTGATGAATAAATCGCTTTTGGTTACTGTGGCAAAGAGGTTTTCCCACGCCGGCCGCCAAGCAGCCACTTGCCCAGCCGCGGAGTGATGGGATGGGCACAGCTCTTTTTGGATAAATATGATTATAGCCTTGCGAATCGATGTGGATACCTACCGCGGCACGCGGGACGGAGTCCCGGCCCTTTGTCGGCTGCTTGCCGATTTTTCCATCCGGGCTAGTTTCTTTTTTTCCGTTGGACCCGACAATATGGGGCGGCATCTTTGGCGTCTGCTCCGACCCGCATTTCTCGCCAAAATGCTGAGAAGCAACGCTGCCGGTCTCTATGGCTGGGACATTTTGCTGCGCGGCATATTCTGGCCCGGCCCCTTGATCGGCGCGGCCTTGCAAACGCAGATCAGGGACACCGCCGCCGACGGACACGAGATCGGATTGCATGCCTGGGATCATCATGCCTGGCAGTCTGGGATCGACAAATTCAGCCCGGAAGCTGTCCGCCTGCATCTGCAGCGCGGCTGGGAGGCGCTGGCGGACATCGCACAGCCGGTCTGCTCGGCCGCGCCCGGCTGGAAATGCACGGAACCGGTTCTGACGGAAAAAGAGCGTTTTTCTTTCCTGTACAACAGCGATTGCCGGGGCGAATCGGTTTTCCGGCCGGTGGTTGCCGGGCAGTTGCTGACCCAGCCCCAGGTGCCCGTGACCCTGCCGACTTTCGACGAGGTGATCGGACGCGGCGGAATCACCCGTGCCACCTACAACGATTATCTCCTGACGCAGCTACGCGTTGACCAACTCAATGTCCTGACAATTCATGCGGAAGCCGAGGGTATCAGCTGCCGCGCAATGTTCCGGGCGTTTGTCGCGAAAGCTTTGGCGCAGGGGCATTCTTTTGCGACACTGGGTAGCGTTCTCCCGGCCCCGACTTCGCTCCTGCCCGGTCTCTTGGTCAAAGGCGCCGTTCCCGGACGCGAAGGTTGGGTGGCCGTGCAAGCGGCGGCGCCCGGCGCACCGCGACCTGCTTCGCATGCTGTTTCACTGACAACCTGAATTACTCCCATACTCCGTCACGTTATTCCCGCAGCGCGCTTTCGAGGCCAAGCTTCCCATTGCTATGCCGTTCCTGGTATTCGCGCTGCCCAGACCTCGAACCAATCGTCCTGGCTGGAGGATTGAAACATTGTCCAGCGGCTGTCGGGCGTGACGTGGGCGTTGGACTCCAGCCGGTAGCCGAGCTTCTTGCTCCGGCACAGGGTCCGGAAACGGCAGAGCGGTGTCGTGCGCACGGCCATTTCCGGATGCGCCGCCAGTTCGGCGAAGAATAGCGCCTTCTCGCCGGCGAATCGGTCGTAATCCCAGAGATTGTCTTCCGGTAGTTCGTATTTCCAAATCGTTTCCCCGCCGTTGGGATTGCGCAAACCCCACTCCGACCACGTGCGGCGCACTGGATCTTCCTGGATGGCCAGCTCGATCCGTTGACGCAGTTCCGGAGTCAGATTGTGCTGGTCAAAATTGTCGCCGTCTCCCACCAGGAATGTTTCATCGGGGGCCACCATGACGTGGGCGGTGTTGCCGACCCCGAGTGGGCAAACAAACGTCTCGTAGCTCCCGGCATCGAGGTCCAGGCGGTCGATTGTGACGTTGTCATGAATGCCGCCGTGGGCGTAAATGCGCCTGCCTGAAGGAACCCAGTGCTCGTGCGAGCCCTGCAGGGGCGATGGCCGGTGGATGTTCAGCCATTGGCCGGTGCGCGTGTTGAAGACCCGTATGCGCTCTTTTTCCGGCGGCTCCTCCCAGCGGGGATGAGGCCCAGTTGGGTATTCCTGGGCGCACATCAGCAGGTCAGGATCCCGTGGATGGGGATTGGGGTGGGCCAGCAACCATCTGTCGGTTCTGAACACCGTCTCCACTTTTCCCGTTAGCATATCCAGTCGCACCATTTCCTGGGCGCCCGGCTGGTAGGACATCATTTCTGACCACAGGTGACTGGACATGCTGGCCCGCAAGGGACCCTTCTCCAGCCAGTGGTAGGTATAAATATAACGTTCGTCGGCCGATAGGGATCCATCATAAAAATCGGGAATATCCCGGTCCGGTTCAATGCGTTGGGAGACGCCAGTGTCCAGGTCGAACTGCAGGATCGCCGCCCGGCGCGCGTCGGACTGGTCCACGACCTGCGCCTTGTTCGAACGCGGGGCGACAGCCCAATGCAGGCTGTTCGAGTCAGCCGGCAGTTCGCCGTAACAGCGCAATTCACCCGTGAGCAGGTTGCGCGACCAGAGCCGACAGCAACCACAGAGTGTGCCGGCCCGGATGTCCTCGTGTTCGGTGAAGACCGCATATTTAGAGTCGGCAGTGAACATGTTGATCCGGAAATAGGGAAGCGTACAATGGCTGGTCCGCCGGGGCGTCAGGCACACCACGCGTGTTTCGGTCAGCGGGTCTTGCCATTCTCGCTCAGCCCAGTCCAGTGTCAGGTTCGGCGGAGTTTGTAAATGCCCGTCACATTTATTCATAAAATCTCCTGTTTATTGGTTGCTGCCAGACATCTTCCCCAAGGCACTAGCACTGCCCGCAATCCCAGATGCTTTTCGACTGAGCGGCTCAGCATGGGCTGGCATGGATACAAAACTTATTCATTCCGTCTTGCAACATCCGTGCCCATCCGCGTTATCCACGGTCAAAAATCTTTCCGGATATTTTCTTGTTTTGAATAGCGCTTCTGCGTGGATAAGGTACTATGTCGTCCGCAAATATCAACTCGGAAGATAACTACTCAGGTTGTCATCCTGAGCGTAGCGAAGGATCTCATGTTTGTTGGCAGACAGATGAGATTTCTCGCTACGCTCGAAATGACAATCTTTGCTTATCCGGGTTTTTTCAGGCAACCTCCCCAGTAACACGGGATGCCGAATTTGACATAACAGATTAATGGCTCCTCG
>CAZALU010000156.1:0-3609 GCA_964486075.1 uncultured Verrucomicrobiota bacterium | reverse complement strand
TGCCTGGCATCTGCTGTAGGGCGGGCATGTCCCGGCTTCGGGATTGCCCGCCGTGCCTTTCCGAAACCGGCAATTTGGATTTAGATAAGTGCACCATATATCCGGCGTATGAATGGTTGCTATGGATTAAGTTTTTCCGGCGCGACAATGCGCGGCGGACTCTTGCGCAGCAGCTCCGGAATATCGGCTTGGTCGAGCGCTTTGCGGATCACGTCTGCGGCTTGATTGGTCAGCGCGCTGCCTTCCGCCAGGGCGGCGCCGGCCCGGGCACACATGGCTTCCGACCCGTAAAACAAGTCGGGTTTACCGGGGGCCACCAGCAGGACATTGCCTCGGCGCACGGCGCCCGCCAGGTCGTCGCCGCCAGCCGATGGCGCCCAGATAACCGTCCTTTCGGAATCGAAGAGGTCAAAGGTCTCCCAGTGCGTATCGGAGACGCCGACCATCGGCGGCAAAGTTCCGGACGCTTTCTTGGCGCGGTAGTTCGGCATTGTCGGATGCTCCCAGGAGTCGAGGCCGGTGTTCAGCCAGCCGTCCGTTATGATTTGCCGGTGCCAGCCTTCGCCTATGAGCGGGAAATACCATTCCGGATGATTCCATCCGATTACCGCGCCCTGGCTGTGGGCGGCTTGGACAGTTGCGTAAGGCGTCAATTTCCAGGAAATGACTGCTCGTAGGGGATAGGCGTTCATATGTGCCCAGGCGGTGGTAATTTCTTCCCCCACAATCACCGGGAAATGCAAGCCGCTTGCGGATGTCAACTTGGCTGCCACTTGCGCGCCTTCTATTGTATTGTGGTCGGTGATAACCAGGAAACCCATGCCGACATGGATGGCTTGCAGTGATAATCCAACCGGACTGGCTTTGCCGTCGGAATAGAAGGTGTGCGAATGCACATCACCGCAATAAAGACTCTGGTTGGTTGCGGGAGTGGGGATTGCGGTCGGGCGGGGTAGGGCGGCTACCACGGCGCGCCGCAGGCGGTCCGTCTGTTCCGGCTGGACGGCTTTGCCGGCCGCCAGCATTTCAAGAATCTGGGCGGCGGCGTCCTTGGATATTCCCGGAATGCGGATGACCCGGCTTCCGGAAAGTGCGCTGATCGAGAAACCTTGCTCGTTCACCATCACCAGCGCGACATAACGCATGCCGTTCAGGATTGCCTGGGCTTCGGCAAGTCCAGTGTTGCCTGCCAGCACGCTCCACACCTTGTCCGCGGCTTGGTTGAAAGGCAAGAGCGGAGTCGCGGAGCGCTTGATCCAATCCTGAAGCGCCGGGCGTATTTTTTCCGACAGGGGCTCGGCTATGCTGACTGCTTCTGCCTGAACGCAATCCAGCTGGGCGGCGTCCAAGATAAAGGCTGCGCGGTTGGTGACGGAATACAGCAACACTTGCCTGGCAGTGTCCATTTGTTCGATCAGCATGGGTGCGTAATCATATTGGCGGGTTACCGTCTTGCAGCGCAAGCCGGCCAAGACGGTTTCGCTGGACAAATCTTTCAAGCCGGTCGCTGTCTTGAGCGCCAGCCCGTGCAGGACATTGCCTGTGTGCAGGGCCTCGAAGTTAGCCTGGGCTGCCGCTGCGTTGGTGAATTCGTTGACAATTGCCACTGCGATGGGGATCATGCCCCAACGGAATGTGATGGCGACCCGACGTCCAGTTTTGTCGGTCGGGATATTCGGGTCATACCGATATTCCACGGTCACTTGCGACTCGGGCCGCGCTGCCAGCGCCAAGAGCCGGTGGTAGGGCTGGACTTCCGATGGCAGGGCACCGGTTTCAAGCAATGTCAGGCGCGCCTCAAGTTCCGCTTGCGCGTCGCTCGATTTGCGATAATCCAGCAGTTCCTGGCCGCGTTTAAGTTTTTCGACGCAGGCGGCCGCTCCCATCCAGGCCGCCGCCCGCAGGGGATCGGTCTGTGTCATTTTGGGGATGCCAGCCTTCTCGATCCGCGTCAGCGCGTCTGCGGTAGCCTTGTTGTTTGCCGCCAGCAATCCGGCAATCACCAGCAGGCCGCGTTCGGTGCGCATGATGGAGTTACCGGCGGTGTCTTCCAATGACGCTTCCAGGCGATATGTGCCGTCCGGGGCGTCTTTGATTGCCCACTGGAAATGGGCGTTCCAGGTTTTGCGTTCTTTGTCCGGGAGTTCCTGTAAAGCGATCTTTTGTTGGGCAATCTCTTTGCCGGTCCAGTCGCGCACGATAAAGGCCGCTGCTGTTGCCGTAGGCGGCTTGCGGCCGACCAGTTCCAGGGTTGCTCCCATATCAGGAGTGATTACGACCTGGTGTGCGGTGGATCCTGCGCCCTGGAAGGAATTCGGCAACATTGGGTGCTTTTCGCAGATTTGATCGGGGGCGGCTAGGGCCAAGACGGCATCGCGTCGGGAGGCGGAATCATCCGCGCCGGCGTCAGTCATGCTCCAGCGTATGAATTTGTCCGGACTGCGGGAGAGCCGTTCACTGCCACGGCAGGTCATCATCAGCGGTTGTGGCAGATCGCCGTCGCGGGCGTCATAGTCATCCAGGCCGAACTGAATGCCGATTTGGCTGCCCTCGCGGGGGGCGAACCCCGGAAAAGCGGACCAGGGAATCAACATTTCGAATATCCAGCCTTTGCTGTTGCGCTTGCCGGCGACCCGCAGCCCCTCGATGACGCCAAGGTCCGAGCGTACCGACGCAATCGCGCCTGTTCCATCCAGTGGCGGGCGAATGAAGATATGATAGGCCCCGGCGCTGTAGGGCGGCTTCATGAAGTTGTCGCCCGTCCGCCCGTCCACAAATATTTCAACGCAGTCCTGCTCATACATCGCATCGCCGGAGTGGGCGTTGCGGACATCATCGTCGGTCACAATTCCGGCGAGGCACAAACCGGCGTCATGCCAGGCGCAGAATGCGTCCATTCCGCAATCCGCCGGGCCTTTCCATTCGTGCTTGCTTTCGCGGTGGGCGATGTAGGAGGCAAAACGCAGCGGCACTACGGCGGCGGCATTCCATTCCGTCACGTTGCCGTCGAGAACCGGCGCCGGCGCCAGCCTGGGCAGGGTGTCTTGGGGCGCATAGGCCGGTATCTCCCAGCGCATATCAGCCGCTGCGCCGCAAGACCAGACGAGGGCCAAAGCGAAAGATAATTGAAGCACCCTGTTACGCCAGAAATTACCGTGGCGCCTGACCTTCATGGCCCCTTGGACTAAGTGGGTGGCCGCGTGGAACTTGACTGCCGAAAAACAGGATAAGTTAGACATATGTACCCTTCCTCGTGTTTAGTTTTTGAGCACTATATCGCGCTTCGGTTGCAGGTCAATTATTATATTGAATTACCGCTGAAGATGGGATGCTTCTAAATAATAAGAGCGGTGGACTCTATATATCTGTTGGAACGGAGACGGTTGTGAACAGCATACTCGTGATTAACACGGGCTGGGGAATTACCAACGCCGGGGATTGCGGAGGCGGGAAGCCCGTTGGGTGTTCCCGCCCTACAATTCGGAATGCCTGGCATCTGCTGTAGGGCGGGCATGTCCCGTCCGCGGGATTGCCCGCCGTGCCTTTCCGAAACCGGCGGGAAGCCCGTTGGGTGTTCCCGCCCTACAATTCGGAATGCCTGGCATCTGC
>CAZALU010000155.1:0-3626 GCA_964486075.1 uncultured Verrucomicrobiota bacterium | reverse complement strand
TCGCAGGCCATTCTGAATTCTGACTCCTGACTTCTGTCTACCTGAGCAGTAACTAGCAGACAGAATTCAGAAACACCCAGCCCTCATAAATTATGAATCCTAAAGCCAGTCCGTATCAGGCAGTCTGAAATACTGACGCCTGGCTAAGCCGTTACGTTGTGGATGCCAATACGCCGGCGAAGTTGGCAGTCAGGGGATCAGGATCTCGAATTCGTTCAGCAGTTTTAGTGCCTTGTGTTCGTCCGGTAGGAACAGCCAGGCGGTCAGACGATGCGCGCCGGCGAGTAGCCGTGACTGATGGAACGCGAGCCGCCATCCGGATTTTACCAGGCCAGTATCCCCTAATTGCCGGGCGACATCATCCCGGGCTTCTCCGACGCGGGTATAGGCCAGTATATTGCGCTCTTTGTCGGTTATGATTATCCATTCACCGGGTTTTCCGGTGGCCGGATTTCGGGCCCAGCCGTTTCCGTAGACCTGGTCTTCCGCTGTCCGCAGCTGATCGACGTATCCGGCGATCAGCTGGGGCTGGTCCTCGAAAATAATGGTTCTAGTAGTTTGCGGAATGATGGACGGAAGAATATCCAGGTTGACCTTGCCAATCGGGGCGATAAGGTCGCCTTCTCCCAGGATAGCGTAGATGTCCAGAGGGGTTGGCCCCGGCGCAAACTTGGCGGCGGCCAGCGTTGCCTTCCAAGAGGATTGCTGGAAATTGGCGGTGGACTGCACCCTGATCCGGGCTACAATAATGTTCTGAGTATTCACCAACAACACGCCATCCGCCTTCTGGCGCAAGTCCGGATTATAGGCCTTGCCTTCAATGCAAAACAAATTCGGCTGCAAGCCGTCAATCGGCGGGATATTAGTGCTAATACAGGTCAGGCTTCCAGCTGCGACCGGGATAATTTTATATTCCTGAAACGATTTCTTATCCCGGAACAGGGAGAGTTCTCGTTTGGTCAAGAATTCCATGCGTGGTTTTAACAAAACCGGATCCGGGAAACTGCGCGCCAGCAGGGATTGGTCCGGCAGGCAGCACAGCAGCTCGTCACGCACGTCCAGCAGGGAATCATGCTTCGTCTGCCAGAGTGCCAGGCTGCCGGCCGAGGACACTCCGAACAGTCCCGCGCATAAGAGCAGGAATACGACCAGGGCCGCTTTTAGCGCGACCAGACTGCGACGTAATTTTTGCAGGATTGGCGCGTGTCCTGTAAAATCGAGGGCAATTAAGGTCAGTACCATGGTCGATATCCAGAACAGGTTCGAGAGGGTGATGTAGCGACTTTCCAGGGCGTGGGGGATGCCGTTGGCGGCGCGGCCGACGGCAATAGCCGCTGCGCCCAGCGCGGCGTAACCACCCAGGGCCAGCCAGAAGGATAGCGCCCGGGAAGTTGGCGCATTTCGGAAAACCACGATCAGGCCGCTGACGCCGAATAAAACACACCCGCCGGCGCCGATGGAGACCGGAACCCAGATCGGCATCGTTGGTGTATTGGCGATGGCTGCGCCCAGGAGCGCGCAGAAATAACCTAAAAATATATCCGGGTGATAGATAAAAAATTTCAGCGGTGGCATGCCCGTCGGTTTATGATAGCCGGTATAAAACAGTGTCACGGCCAGGACAGCCCAGGCAATCCAGATAATCAAGGGTTTAAGGCGCAGGACACGTTCTTCCCGCAGGACGGCGCCAAGCGGCAGGAGTCCCACGATCCAGTATAGGATACCGTTAGAATACGAATACATGGCCACTGTGCCGGCCAGCAGGGCGCCCACGAAACGCGGCCAGGAAAAGACGGGTGTTGCCAGAAGCGCCAGCCCGGTAACGGCGGCGGCAATATTCATGAATCCGATCAGCGTGAATCCAAATGACCAGTTTTCGTATTGCAGTACCGAAAACAGCAGACAGGCAACGACGACCAACAGCCAGGGGTGCTGTCGTCGGGCGCATTGCCGGAAAGTGTGGACCGCTTGTCTTGCCAATAGCAGGAAAATCAGGCCGGCGAGCAGCAGGATGCCACACACCTCGGCGTGGATGTTCCAATTGGTGATATGGGCCAGCGGAATCATGATCAGCCGGGGAAACAATATCCGGCTTTCGTTGTGTTGAGCCAAGAGATCGCGCGTGGTCAGAGTGCCGTCGTATGATTTCTGGATGGTGACTGCCAGATCCCATTCGTCCAGATAAGGCATGTTGATCGAGAATTGGACAACCCAGTATACCAGGAAACAGAATGGCAGCAGAGCCAGGGCTGTCCATAGTGCTTTTTTAGATGTTGAGGTCATGAACAATTTCATCCAGTTATGGCCTCAATCACAGTGTTCTGTTCCTGCTCGCTGAGTGTTGTATAAAAGGGCAGGCGCAGAATTTGGTCGCTGACGGATTCCGTTACCGGGCAATTCCCAGGCTGGCCGCCGAACTTTTTCCCCATCTCCGAGAGATGCAGTGGAAGGTAATGAAAAACACTGAGAATGCCCTTGGATTTCAGTGAGGCAATCAGGGCTTGCCTGGAAGCCATATCCGGGAAAACAATATAAAACATGTGGTAAGCTTGTTCGCAATGGGCAGGAATTTCCGGAAGCCGAATGCCGCGGTTACGCGCCCAATCCGTCAGCCCAGCCCGGTAGGTGTTCCATGTGCGCCGGCGCGCGGCTTGAATGCGTTCCCAGGCTTCAAGCTGGCCTAACAAAAAAGCGGCCAGTAGGTCCGATGGCAGGTAGCTGGAGCCTATATCAACCCAAGAATACTTGTCGACTTGTCCCCGGAAAAATCTACTGCGGTTGGTGCCTTTTTCCCGGATGATTTCGGCGCGTTCGGCAAAGCGTAGATCGTTAATCAGCAGCGCGCCGCCCTCGCCACAGGTGACGTTTTTGGTTTCATGAAAACTTTGAGTGGCCAGGCATCCCAGGGAACCGAGTGGCCGGCCGCGGTACTTTCCGAACAGGCCATGCGCATTGTCCTCTACGACCGCGATCCCGTGCCGCGCCGCGATAGCCAGAATGGCGTCCATTTCACAGCCAACTCCTGCGTAATGCACTGCTATAATTGCCCGGGTGCGGGGCGTAATGAGGTTATCCAACAGTTTCTCATCGAGATTAAGCGTGTCCGGGCGGATGTCGCAAAAAAGCGGCTTGGCTCCACGCAGCACGAAAGCATTGGCCGTGGAAACGAATGTGAAGGAAGGTATGATTACCTCGTCGCCCGGCTTGATGTCCAGTAGCAGGGCGGTCATTTCCAGGGCATGAGTGCAGGAAGTTGTCAGCAGTGCCTTGCCCGCGCCCACATTTTTTTCCAGGAATTCGTTACATTTCCTGGTGAACGGTCCATCTCCGGAAATCAGGCCATAGGCAACGGCTTCCGCCATGTAGCGCTGTTCGTTGCCCATGAATGCTGGCCGGTTGAAAGGAATTGAGTACATGAATTAAAATTCTGTAATGGCAGACTTTTGTCCGTAACCCAAGATAACCGCAGATTGACTAATACTGAATTATGAATATCAAAGTCAAGAATGCTTCTTGGCGGCCGTCTTGAGACTTGTAACGAAAATAGCAATCCACTCATTAGCTTCTTGTAAAGTTACTGCTCAGGTAGACAGAAGTCAGGAGTCAGAATTCAGAATGGCCTGCGA
>CAZALU010000154.1:0-3717 GCA_964486075.1 uncultured Verrucomicrobiota bacterium | reverse complement strand
TGCCAACAAACATGAGATCCTTCGCTACGCTCAGGATGACAACCTGAGTAGTTACCAACAATCAAATCAATAACATTTTGGGAAGACAGATGGATCGGTTGTAGGACGGGAACGGTTCTGGGCCTTCCCGCCGACCCAAATCAAACAGGAAGCGGTGGGTAATGTCGCATGCGGCACATGCCCGCCCTACAATTCGACACGGCCGGATAGACAGAGGAGTCGCTGAGTATTTGCGAATAAGAAGACCCGACAAAATGAACAAATCAATTGCTATCGAGTGGAAAAAAGGCGCGGTGGCTGCGGATATCTCCGTTCTCCATGGAAAATTGGATGCGGTCCGGATTATCAAAGGGCAGGGGCGCCTCGCGGGCAAAAGTAAAATTCGTGGCGTTGGTCCCTTGAGAGTCGAATGCCGCGTGACGGAAGCGAAATTGAAGCCGGGCGCCTTTAGCACTCGCTTGAGTGTTGCGGGCAAACCCTACGCGTTCACTTGCTTCGTGCGGGATGTTAAGCGGGACCAGCCGATCTATTTTCCCGGGCATGGGATCGTGGTCACGGAGAATGAAGATCGGCGCTCTTACCAGGACATCGAAGCTGACCTTCGCGGACGTGAGTTAACCGGGCAAGCTCAACGCATAGAGCAGCAGCCGGAGGAAACTTATACCCATGCCTGCCGCGGCAATCGGGAACAGGTTTGTCCCACCTGGGTTGGGCTGGGCCGCGATATGCGGATATTTTCCATTGGTTATGACCCGCTGTTCGGGTACTGGGGCTATGTCCAGCCGCAGTATCATTGTGTGGGCCAGGACATCCCGGAGTCGGGCCACAAGCCTTACAAAATTGATTTCATGGTTGGGCGCGGCGCCTCCTGCCGTCCCGATATCACGCGCCGGCTGGAGGACGGCTGCCTGCCCATCCTGCGTTCGACCCAGCGCGAGGAAAGCGTTCACTATCATCTCACGCTATTTTGCACTCTGGAGAAACGCCAGCTTTTTCCAAAAGCCGTACGCGGTTCAGAATGGGCCGCGTGCTATCCCCACACCGGGGGCAACATGCTTTCCCCGGAGGTGCTTGAAAAGCTCGGCCTGCCCAGATGGACGGGGCATCTTCAAGCCGTCAATACGCTTACGCCGGAGGAATTTGGGGAACTCAAGGACTTGGTGCAGGCCGAGAAAAGGGAGCGTGAGGAGGAGACAGTTTGCGTTGTGCGCGTCGAGGCAGTGAACATGGAACGTACGCCGCAATACGCCTGGTTCAAAGGGGCGACGTTCCAGGGGCCGGCGCTGAAACCGCCGGCCTACGACGGCCGCCGCGGCTTCGGTGTCCTGGCCTCGGGCCGCGTCTTCGCCGTCAACCGTCTCAATGGGGCGCCCATGCCCGAAGAGGAAATGGCGGTGCTGCTGCAGCCCGGGGCAAGCGCGATCTTCGAGATGTTGATCCCGCATCAGCCGCTGGCGCGCGACCGCGCCGCCCGGCTGGCGAAGCTGGACTTCCAGGCGCATCTCGATGCCTGCTGTAAATTCTGGCGCACCAAGCTGGCTACAGGGGCCTCCATCCATGTTCCGGAGGCTGCGGTCGACGAACGCATCCGAGCGGGACTGTTGCACTGCGACATAGTTGCCTATGGCCGGGAGCCGGCCGGACCCGTGCTGGCCACGGTCGGCATCTATGCTCCGATCGGCTCGGAAAGCGCGCCGATCATCCAGTTTTTCGATTCGATGGGCTGGCATAAATTGGCGGAGCGCGCGCTGGACTTTTTTCTCGAGCGCCAGAGGGCGGACGGCTTTATCCAGAACTTCGGCGGGTACCAGCTCGAAACTGGTCCGGCGCTGTGGACCATGGGCGAACACTATCGTTACACCCGGGACGACGCCTGGGTGCGGCGGATCAAGCCCAAGCTTCTAAAGGGCTGCGAGTTCCTGCTCCAATGGCGGGAGCGGAACAAGCGTCCGGAATTGAGGGGTAGGGGCTATGGCTTGCTGGAAGGCAAGGTCGCCGATCCCGAAGATTACTTTCATGCCTTCATGCTGAACGGCCTTTCCTATATCGCTATCCAACGCGTGGCGGAGATGCTGGCGCGCATCGATCCTAAAGCATCCCGGCGTCTGGCCGCGGAGGCGCGAGCTTTCAGGCAGGACATCCGGACGGCCTTTTACGAAGCGCTGGCTAGATCGCCGGTCATTCCGGTAGGCGACGGCACCTGGATCCCGGCGCCGCCACCCTGGGCGGAATATCCCGGAGCTTTGGCTCTTTATGCCGAGGGCGGGAATTGGTCAACCCATGGGGCCTTTGGCGCGCGGGACTCGCTGATCGGCAACCTGTGGCTGGTCATTTCGGAAGTGCTCGAGGCGGACGAATATGCCGCGGAATGCCTGCTGAAATCGCACCAATCCCTGATGACCGTGCGCAACGCGGGCCTGAGTCAGCCCTACTATTGCCGACACGACTTCGCGCACATCAAGCGCAGCGAAGTCAAGGCGTTCCTGAAAACCTACTACAACCAGTTCAGCGCGCTCCAGGATAGGGAAACTTATACCTTCTGGGAGCATTATTTTCATGCCAGCCCGCATAAGACCCATGAGGAAGGCTGGTTCCTGATGCAGACGCGTTGGATGCTCTGGCTGGAAGAAGGCGACACCTTGCGCCTACTCTCCGCCGTGCCCCGCGCCTGGCTGGAGGACGGCCAACGCATCGAGCTTAACAAGGTCGCCAGCTATTTCGGGCCCTTCTCACTGCGCGTGGAATCGCATGTGGGCCAGGGCCGGATTGAGGCGGAGCTCGAGTGCGGATCCGTCCGTGGTCCGTTGTCCGTTGAATTGCGCCTGCCGCACCCGCGCGGGCAGAAGGCCATCCGCGTCACCGGCGGCAGTTACGATCCGGTCCGCGAGACGGTGCTCGTCAGTCCTTTCCGCCGTCGCGCCGCGGTGGTTCTGGAATTCAGTTATTGATGGCGCCGTATATTATACTTCCAAAAGATTTTGCCCGCTAATCACGCGAAAGGAACGCTAAATTTATGCATAGGAATTTCAAAGTTTGCAGCCGTCCGGTAGCTGCCGGATTTCTGTAGCCGCGCACGTTGGGCGCGGTCTTCGGATCCGACCCCAACGTGGGCGGCTACAGTAAAAGTAGTCCGACAGCCGCCGGTTCTAAAAAACCTTGCAATTAACAACAGCGGAGTATAGCTTTGAATCATGACCTATCAGGCTTGTCGCGTTTTTGTGGTTATGCTTGGGTTCTGGGCGGCGCTGTGCGCTCTGCCTTACAGCGTTTTAGCGGAGAATTACTACGTCACGCCAACCGGCGCGGGCGACTATGGCGGCACGAACTGGGACAATGCTTACAGCAACGTGCAGGCGGCGGCGACCCTGGCCATCGCCAACGGCGAC
Source organism: uncultured Verrucomicrobiota bacterium (assembly GCA_964486075.1). Classification (GTDB taxonomy): domain Bacteria; phylum Verrucomicrobiota; class Kiritimatiellia; order JAAZAB01; family JAAZAB01; genus JAHIJO01. Next base: position 331 of record CAZALU010000154.1, on the reverse strand, counting down.
AATATCTATATCCAGGGTGGGGTCTATTCCAACGCGGGACAGATCGCCATCTCCAATGCGCTCGGGTTGACGATCTACGGCGGGCGCTATGGTTACGGCATCAGTTCCAACGCCTACTCCGGCACCAACAGCACACTGACCAAGACCGGCGGGGTGATGCGGATTGTTGCCGGGTATGCCTCTACGGTAACTGTTGCCGGGGTGACGATCAGCGGCGGGCGTTTCACCAACGGCGCTAACTATGGGGCGGGGATGTTTTTCACGAACTGCGTGGTCACGCTGACGAACTGCGTGGTGTGCGCCAACAGCAACCGGCACAGCGGCACAAGCG
>CAZALU010000153.1:0-3719 GCA_964486075.1 uncultured Verrucomicrobiota bacterium | reverse complement strand
CGATGGTGAGATTCCTGGCTTTGCGGATGACGCCCTCGGCGGAGCGGACGATGAGAGCCAGGGCGTCCGGGGTGAGGGTGTTATGGCCATGAGGTGGGCGTCGTCGATGATGGGGGCGAGCAGAGAAACGATCCGGAAAACTTTTTTTGATTTTCCCTTGACAGTTGAGCGCTGAAAATGCTACGTAAGCGTTAATTTCAGAGAGAGGTGTTTTGGCTGTGCAATCGTCTTAAGGATTGCGAATCAATACGAAATCAACATTGAAGATAGCCATAGCGGTCGTGGCGTGCCTGTGCGTGGCGCTGGCGGCGTGGCATTTCTGGAATGCCCGGCAGGCGGACAAAAACGGAAGCGCCGCGAAAGTTGCCGTTGCGCCGGGCGCAAAGGCCGCGCCGCGTCCACTGGCCGACTTGCTTCAGGCCCGGGCGAACGAGAAACGGAAGCCGGTAACCGCCGCCTTGCCCGATAACTTGCGGGTGATCTCCGGGGAACGCAAGGTGAGCTACGAGGAGCGCCTGGCCACGGTGCATCGGCTGGGTAATAACCTGTCCCCCGCCGAAATTCAGGCACTGCTCGAATTCCTGCGCCAGCCGCTCGCCGAATCGGGCATGGAAACCACGGCCTTCAACGCGCTCAAGAACGATACGGCCGCCGCGCTCCTGCGGCAGGAGCCGCCGGTGCCGGGACTGACGGAGGCGCTGGTGGAAATGTGCCGCGACAAGGATAACGATATCGTTTGGCGCACGTATTGCGTTCAATACATCGGCTCCTGCTACGAGCGGGAAGGGGCGCAATCTCTCGTGACTAACGCGCTGTGGGAGGCCACGGCGGAGAAGCAGACGCCGGTGGCAGGCACGGCCTTGATCATGCTCGAATACCTGTCCGCGAATCACAAGGAAGTGAATCGATCGCGCGCCCTGGAATTATCTGAGAATCTGGCCATGGACCCGCAGTCCTGCCCGGCGAACCGGCTCACGGCCTTGAGTTTGTGCGGGCGGATGGGCTCGACGAATGTGCTTGAGGAAACCCGGCGCATGGCGGCCGGCGAGCAGGATGCGGTTCTGCGGATGGTGGCCATAGCGACGGTGGGCTATCTTGGGGACGAGACCGACGTTAAGGCTTTGGAAGATTACGCGCAGGAGAAAGACAGCCGGATCAAAAAGTCGGCCGCCGGCGCGATCAAGCGAATTCGCGAACGACTTGCCGTGGCGAAACAGGGGTAAAAAGGAGCGCTCTCAAATGACAATAATGCGTTACTGGCGGAAGAAAGACGGGAAGGCGCGGGTGGCCGCGCTTTCGGCGTTGGCGGTGGTCGTTGGGCTGGCGGGCGTCATCGTGGCGTTGGCCACCGACACTGACAACGACGGGATGAGCGACGCCTACGAGAGCTTCTTCAGGCTCGATCCCACGAATGCGGCGGATGCTGTCCTGAACTACGATACAGACGCACTGAACAACCTCCAGGAATCGGCGCTGGGCAGCGACCCCTTCGTGGCGGACACGGACCGGGATGGGTGGCCGGACGGGATGGATGCGGATCCCCTGAGTCGGGTATATGTGCGCTGGGGCGATGGGTGGTTCTGCTACGGCGACGAGTATTTTTATCCGGGACCGGCCTGGTGGCTGGAAGCCTGGAAGTCGGGCGGGGAGTGGGACACCAATCCGCCGGCCTGGCACGTGGCGGCGGAAGAGACGAATGCCGCCGCGCTGTTCATCGACCTGGATCGGGCGATCCTGACGAACGACCTGGTCATGGATGTGAATTTATTCGATCACCCCGATTCGTCGCTGGTGGTGGATTTGCTGGACGCCAATGCCGCAGCGGTGGCGACGGATTTGTACGGCAACCTGACTCCCGGCAGCAATACGGCGGTAAGCCTGTCGCTGAGCGTGCCCCTGGCGTCCTACGCGAACGCTGCTTCAATATCTTTGCGGCGCGAATACGGGGAGGTCACGGTCTATGAAAGCCATCTCTATGTTGACCAGGACGAAGATGGACTGGACGCCGAGCAGGAGGCGCAGTTGGGTTTATCCGATTTGGTCGATGAAGGGGCCGGCCTGCCGGCGAACGGTCTGAGGGTCTGGGTCAGGGCGGACCTTGGTGTGACGGCGACGAACGGCTGCGTGCTGATCTGGGCGGATCAATCGGGGTATGGCAACAATTTCAAGCAGAGTGTGGCCACGAACAGCAGTCCGCAAGTGGCGGACGGAGCGCTTAATGGGCATGCGGTCATGCGCTTCGATGGTATCAACGATTATCTCACGAATTCCTATATGCCGACCGGGCAGGTGACGGTGCTGGCGACGCGGCGTTACGCCGGGTTCGGGGCGAAACAGGCGTTGTTAAACTGTCCCAAGATCACCGCGCCGGACGGTGGCTTTTACCTTGGCGTCGGCGGCGCGAGTTCGCCGTATGACCGGCAGGCGGTTTTCACCGGTTGCGGCGGAACCTGGCCCTCCGGAGCCGGTTCCCAGGACGTGGGCACGCTGACAACCAACTGGGCGGTGGATACGCTGAAAATATCGTCCTCGAACACGATGCTCTGGACCGATGACACGCTGATGATCAACGATACGGGGCATGGGGCAATAGCCGCCGGGCGCGGGTTGGTGATGGGTGAGAACGGGGCCGTGATGGGTTCGTATCCGTTCCAGGGTGACGTGGCGGAAATCCTGGTCTATGACCGCGCACTGTCGGATGCGGAGCTGGCCTTGGTGGCGAACTACCTGGGTGCGAGGTATAACTGCGCGCCCCTGGTGAGTGCCGGATCGGACCGGATCGTCACGCGCCCGGCGGCGGCGGCTCTAAACGGAAGCGTGACCGACGACGGCTATCCGGGCAACGGCTCGCTCGTCTCGCAGTGGAGCAAAGTCAGCGGCCCGGGCACGGTGACGTTTGCCGACTCCAATGCGCCGGCGACCACCGCGACCTTCTCGACCGGCGGGGTCTACGTCCTGCGCCTGACCGCGGCCGACGGCTCGCTCTCGGCATACGCAGAACTGACGGCGACCGTGAGCGACGATTCCTGGGCGGGGAGTATTCCCACGGACGGCTTGCAGGTATGGATCAAGGCGGATGCGGGCGTGACGGCGACGAACGGGTGCGTGCTGACCTGGGCGGATCAATCGGGGTATGGTAATAATTTTGTGCAGAGCGTAACCACGAACAGCAGTCCGCGGGTGGCGGACGGGGCGCTGAACGGCAATCCGGTCATGCGCTTCGATGGTATCAACGATTATCTCACGAATTCCTATATGCCGACCGGGCAGGTGACGGTGCTGGCGACGCGGCGTTACGCCGGGTTCGGGGCGAAACAGGCGTTGTTAAACTGTCCCAAGATCACCGCGCCGGACGGTGGCTTTTACCTTGGCGTCGGCGGCGCGAGTTCGCCGTATGACCGGCAGGCGGTTTTCACCGGTTGCGGCGGAACCTGGCCCTCCGGAGCCGGTTCCCAGGACGTGGGCACGCTGACAACCAACTGGGCGGTGGATACGCTGAAAATATCGTCCTCGAACACGATGCTCTGGACCGATGACACGCTGATGATCAACGATACGGGGCATGGGGCAATAGCCGCCGGGCGCGGGTTGGTGATGGGTGAGAACGGGGCCGTGATGGGTTCGTATCCGTTCCAGGGTGACGTGGCGGAAATCCTGGTCTATGACCGCGCACTGTCGGATGCGGAGCTAGCCTTGGCGCGGGACTACCTGGGAATGAA
>CAZALU010000152.1:0-3802 GCA_964486075.1 uncultured Verrucomicrobiota bacterium | reverse complement strand
AACGCACATAATCGAAAAATCGCTTGGGATTCCACGGACTACCCCGAGGAACTGTCGCACGCGGAGTTTGCGGAATGGGCGCAAGCGGTGGCCGCCTGCGGGGGAACCCATGTTGTCATCAGCGGTTTGCCGTTTGCGCACTGGCAGTTGCAGGATGCCCGCGATCCACATCCGGAATGGACCAGTTGGCCGATCTGGTCGATTCATCACCCGTCAATTTTTAAGTGGGCTGTTCCACCCGAACTGGCGGAATGGCTGCCGACGGAGCAAGCTGTCAGGACTATGGAACTCGTTAAAGAACGTTGCGCCGTCCTGCGACAGCTTGGCCTCAAGGGGATTTTTTGCGGCAATGACCCCATGTGGCTGCCTGAAGCCGTGTACCGCGCGCACCCGGAATGGCGGGGTGCACAGGGCGAGCTTACCCGCATTGCCCACCTGCCGTACTTCAGCCCGTGCATCGATCAACCCGAGGTGCTGAATATGTATCGCCGGTCCATGGCAAAAATTGCCCGGCAGGCGCCGGAGATCGAAGTTTATTCCTTTTTCACCAACGACTCCTGCGGCGGGGTCTGTTGGACCAGTCCCTATCCCGGAAACAACGGACCGGACTGGTGCCGGAACCGGCCGGTAACCGAACGTCTGGCGGGCTTTCTGACCGCGCTCCGCGACGGTGCTAAAGACGCAGGGGTGGAGGTGGAGGTGAATCTCGACAATATACGACATGTTCCCGTGAATTACGCGACGCTCGAACCCGGGCTGGCGCTAAACTCGCGCACGAACACGTTATGCCCGTGGAAAACGGAAGTGGCGGCGGCCGGACATTTTGTCGTCGACCAGGTTTTCCCCGTAACCGGTCTGCTGCGGCCCCTGCAATTCGTGGCACAACTCGAAACGGCGTTCGCAAGCGAGGCGCGGCTGATTGTGATCGGACGCTGGCGGCAAGCGGAATCAACGGCTCTGGCCATTTTTAGCCGATTCGTAAAAAAACCGACTTGCGGACCGGCCTCCCGCATGGCGCTGCTGCGCGATGTAGCGGCCGCGCTTGTCGGCGAAAGCCGGGCGGAGACTCTACTTGCAGTATGGGAGGCGATCGAGAAAGCCTGTGAGCACCTGCAACATGTGCATATCAAGGGCACGTTTAATATTCTCCTGGTGGGTCCGGCAATGATGCGCTGGCTGCTCATGCCGCTGGTGCCGGATATCGCCCGCTTGACGGACAAGGAAAGAGCCGGCTATGAGCGGCATCGAGTCGCCTGCACTGCGGCGGAAGCCAAGAGTTACCACTGCCTGCTTGGCGAAGAGGGCTTTATCGGCAACGCCGGGGTCTGGATGGCACGCCATGCGCTATCGGATGCCATGCAGGATGTTAGCGCAGCCAGCACTGCCGTAAAAACTCTCGAATCCGACGGCGATGCCGGGCAACGCGCCAGCGCTAAGCTGCTTGGGCAGCGCCTCCAAGCCTGGCGCCGCGTTATGCTAACGGTCAGAAATTTTATCGATTACCAACACACGCTGACCATGGCGGACAACCGGCACACGGGACTGATCTGGCGGAGGGAGCGCTTAGGTAATAACGACATCAACCAAGCCTCGCTGGAACTCCGGCAGATTGCGCGGTCAGAAACCGACAACGCCATCGCCATGGCCGAGCTGATCGAATCGAGCAGCGAACCGCTGCTCGTCATGGCCCGCACTCCCGCAGAAGAGGACAGCTTCCATTTTCATCCCGAATTGGCCGCCCAATTACGGCAAAAGGCCGCACTCATAATGGACCACTGGCGTGATTACCTGGAACTTTACCCGCCCCAGCCGCAGACCGAGGATAATCAACCATTTGACATAGAAGCTAATAGACCTTAAATTTGTGAACAACAACCGGGAGGCTCCTTGTACCCCCCCTGCGGACATGACGAAGCGCGACCAGCCAGTTCAAAAACCAGTCCGTTAGCGCAGCGGCTGGAGGGGTATCGGGATCGTGGCCGTTTGCAGCCGGGATTTTGCAAGAGCCTTCCGGGTATAATTAATTTCCGACTTTCAACACAACCAGCTTGCCATGATAAATAACGTTGGCATTATAAATAAGTTATTTCTGGCCCTGCAGAACGTACGCTTTTACCCGCCCGCCCATTCGCTGGTGCAGAACAGCATCGACGATTTACAGCGCCTGCTGCAGGAAGCCTTGTCTGCCGGACAGGAATTTTCTTTCGGTTTTATCGAACAGAAACTGATGATCAACGGCGAGCCGACCGAGGCCGATCCGGCTCAAACCAAGGGCCTGGTCCGCCAATTCGAGATTCTGCATATCGACAACATCACGTTCCGGCCGGGCTTACCGCTTTCCGAATTGCGTAAATTCCTGGAATGCATGGCCGTCAAGCCCGAGGATTTGCACAAAGACGGAGGCATGGCCAAGGCCCTGGCCGGCCTTAACCTGCAACACGTTCTAGCCAATAAGGTACTCTATGGCCGAATCACCAAGGGAGCTGACCAGGGCGCCAAAACGGAAAAAGAGAAACTAAAACCGGCCCAAGAACCAGCGCCAGACGCAAGCTATCTCAGAGCGCTGCGGGGGATCGACAGCAATGTTCCAACGGGCGGCACCGGCTTCGCCGCGGCAGAAGCCGCCAATCCCCAACTGCCGTCGCCCGCAGAATTGAAGGATCTTTATGCCATCCGCGACCGATTCCAGACCGAAATGGATCAACGGATCCGCGATGCCACCCGCCATTATGAAATCGAGAACAAGCGCCTTTGTTTCGAGAAGGACAAGATGGACTCGATCATGCGCAATGTGGGCGAAGGAGTGGTGGTCGTCGGCAACGACGGCAACATCCTGATGGCCAATCCAGCCGCCGAAAAACTGCTGGGCAATACCGGCGGCGACGTGGTCGGCAAATCAATCCAAAACACTCTCCAGCAGGAGCATTCCCTGGTGCTGACCCATGGCAGTCCGGACTCGATCAAGGAGATCGAGCTGGCCGGAAAAAACGAGGAAACCCGGCGCGTGCTCCGGACCTCCAACGCGGTGATTGAAGACCTGGATGGACGCGCCATCGGCATGGTTTCGGTTCTTTCCGATATCACCAAGATGAAGGAAGTGGAGCAGTTAAAATCGGATTTCGTAGCCAACGTTTCACATGAGCTCCGTTCCCCGCTGGCTGCCATTCAAAAAAATTTAGCAATTATCCTGGACCAAACCACCGGCGCGCTTAACGCCGATCAGAAGGAATTCCTGGGGTTGGCGAAGGGCAACGTCGAGCGCCTGACCCGCCTAATCAACGACCTGCTGGATTTATCGAAAATCGAGGCCGGCAAAATGGAATTGAAAAAAGCGCCCACCGACCTGGTAACGCTGGTCAGGGCCACGGTCACCGCCTTCGCCGGCTGGTTCCATGAAAAGGGGATCGTCTCACGGCTCGACCTGCCCACAGCGCCGCTGGAATTGAGTATAGATTCCGACAAGATCGTCCAGGTGCTGAACAACCTGCTCAGCAACGCCCTGAAATTCACTCCGCCAAAAGGTGAAATCCTGGTGACGCTCACTCCGGTCAACCCGGTCGAGGTATCGGTCACCGACTCGGGCGCCGGCATCGCCCCCAAGGATATCGATAGGATTTTCAGCAAATTTGAACAGGTCAGCGGCCAGGCCGGAAATGGAGTCCATGGCACCGGGCTGGGTTTGCCATTGGCCAAGGAGATCGTGGAAAAACATGGCGGAACCATCCGGGCCAAGAGCGCAATGGGCCAAGGGAGCACCTTTACCTTCAGCTTGCCGCGCTGATGCAATGCAAGCGCCGCCTTA
>CAZALU010000151.1:0-3845 GCA_964486075.1 uncultured Verrucomicrobiota bacterium | reverse complement strand
TCCGTGTCTCTGTGGTAAATCCCCTCTTCGACCCACAGATTCTGGTGAGGAGCCATTTTTATAGATCATCCGAGGCGGACAATAGCGACTTGCCGAATAGGAACAATAGAGTAAGCCTGGCCGCAAGCCAAGGCACCACTGTCATCCGCCTTGGCCTGCATTGCATCCTTCCGGCTAGGGAATCCCACCGCTCATTTCACCACGGCGTCGCAAGCCTCCTCCTGTTGGTAGCCCATCTTGACACGGAGCACCCGGGCGATGTCGGATTCCGTCAGGTAAAGGTAGCGCTTGGATAGCGCCGCGGCCGTCGGGTAGCGCAACGGAATGTTAGGCTCCTGCAGCCGCCCGCCGGGCCCGGAATCCAGGTTGCCGTAGCTCCCGATGCGCAGCAGTTCGTTGCCGGCCGTGTCGATCAACCGAATCGTGCTGCGATGCGCGGCTGGCGCGTAGACGCGTCCGAAATCGTCCACGCAGCAACGCATGCTGTAACAGATGCAGGCGTCATGTCCCTTGCTGTAACGCCCGGAGGAGTGGCTGACGCCCAGGAACTCCCACTCGACCCCGTCCAGCCAGGCCGGATACATCCCCTCCCGGCCGTCGCAGGTTGTCCGCCAAGTGGACGACCAGTGGGTGGCCGGACGCTTGGGCGCCGGCGCCGCCGGGTAATGCCAGTCCGCATACTTACTAGCCTGGTTAAGCTGGCCTTTGGCATCGTGTTCCGGTAGAAATACTTCATACTCGCCCTGCCCAGCCCGCCACAACAGCCCGCCCCCCTTGGGCCCGAACTTGTAAAGTGAGCCGACGGATTTGATCAGGGGATTCTGCACGAACTTTCTGTACCCGGCATGGAGTTCCTTGCCGGCCCGCAGCGTATCCCAGTCCGCCTCGCTAATATGGTAGTCCGGCGCCCAGGCGGGCATATTCGCAGCGATATCGTCTTCGTAGAACTGGCCAATCTTGCGGCCGAAGTTGTCGCAGACGTAGATGTTGCCCTTGATATCCACGACTGGCGAATGCGCACCGCCCGACAGTTCATAGACCACGCGCCGTCCGGTGAGCTTCCCGTCCATGCTATAGCGGTCAACAGCGAGATGGTGATCGGGGCCTTCTTCTCCCCCCCGCAGCGAGTAGGAATATTGCCAGTTGTAGTAGCGTGCCACATAGATGTCTGAGTTGGGCGCCACGCAGAGCCCACGTCGCCCGTTGCGCGCCAGCGAAGGCGGATCCAGAAACCAGTTTGTCAGGGCGGGGATAGCGGCATTCGTCGCCCAGGCCTCTGGATAGACCGTCAGGTTTTCAGGGTAGAATCCCCCTTGCACCACCCAGCGGCCATCCCGCGCGGCGGCCAGCTCGGTGCCGTACTGGTGGTTGGTCAACAACTGCCCGGTATTGCCGTCAAACCAGCTCGACCCGGCGCTGACTATGTCCGAATCCCAGCCCGCCGTCACCCGGTAGTAGCCATCGACGTAGTTCTCGCCGGCGATCATTTCCGGTTCGGAAAAGTGAGCCCCCAGGTCCGCCACGCGCATCACGTGGCGGGCAGCGTCGGTGGTGTTCTCGCCTTTGGTACCCGTCCAGGAGATGACCAACTCCGGCTTGCTTCCGGACTCGTCCAGGGCCATGCTCCACCAGTAGTTCCAGGCGCCGGGTAGGTTCGTCTGCGCCAGCGCGCGCGGGGCGGTTCCCGCGGAATACTTCGTGAGCGTGGCCAATGGATTGGCGGGCTTCTGATCGAACATGCCGCCCATGACATAAGCTTCCCCCGTCTTCCGGCTGAGACACACCTGATAGGGACTGGCGCTCGCAATCTGGCGCAGGAGCTTGCCCTTGCGGTCCAGCACCTGGATGCGGTTGTTACGACGGTCGCAGACCCACAGGTTGTTGTCCTTGTCAAACGCGATCCCCTGCGGATCATAAAACTCCCCGGGCTTGTCCGAGCCCGCCGTGCCATGCGTGTTGGGCTTGCCCGCAAAGACCTCAAGCGGGGCGTCCTTGCCCCACCGGATGCGGTAGACGGCGTTGTAGAACGTTTCGCTATTCCCTGGCGTCAACTCGAACGCCTGTTCATCCCCGCGATGATTCTCCTTCAGCCCGCTGATGTAGATCATGTCTTCGTCCAGCGGATCGAGCGCAAAGTGAAACCGCTTGGCATAGGCCTCGTAATATGCCAGCCAGTTGAAGTCCTTGATATACGGTCCGAGAAAATCATCCGGCAGGCTGCCGTCGGCGTTGATCTTATAGAGATGCGTCGGCCCACCCTGGTATTCCCCGCCGTAGAAAATAACCTGCCCCTTGCTGTTGACCAGCAGGGTGTGGGGCATCGGCTGGTCCAGGTTCGGCATCGTCGTCGCCAGGCGGTTGCCGCCGAAGGTCGCCCGACCGTCCGGCCCGAAGTCAATGATATTCAACCCCTTGAGCTTCTCGACCGGGACGTCCGCGGGCGGTGGCATCAGCATGGACACGAACTTGCCGCCGCGATCGAACTTCATAATCTGTGACCACTGGTCCAGATGTCCGCCGATGGTGTAGATGAAGCCCTTGGTGTCCACCGCCAGGCCGTTGATCTGGCTCGGCCCGTCGAAGCGCCCGATTTCCTTGTCGAGCGTGGCCTTGGAGCCAACTCCCACCTTGACTTTGTAGGCGCCGGGCGCAACTTTTTTGCCGAAGTCGTCCAGGGAGTCCCAGCGCAGGGACTGCTTGAGCGAATCCTTCTTTAAAGGCGCCGGCGCGTTCGACCCCAGCATTCCGGCCACAAGATGCCGCACGCGTTCGCCCTTGCCGTCCTCGATCCACACCGCCACATCGGTCTTGGTATTCACTTCGAAATCGATTTCCACCGAGCCGCCGGACGTCTTGACTTTCGGTTTCCCGACCAGCGCCGGCGTCTTTTCGGGAATGAGCGACGGATTCGCCTTGGCCTTGATGACCCGATCATTGACCTTTATATACGGCGAGCGGAATAAACCCGGCTCGTTCTTCGTCACCAACTTGCCCTGCAGTCCCCGCGCCTCGCCGAACTTGTGCGGAAAATGGAAGCCTTCCGAATGCCCCGGCGACCAGGCCGATATGCCTATGCCCGACCCGACACGGTGCACGTTCATCCCGAAATTTTCGTAGATCGTCTTGGTGCGGTCGAAGGCAGCCAGCGGTATCCCGTACTCAATCGTCCATTCGTTCGTGCTCCACTTGCTCTTGACCTCGTATTTCGGTTCCCAGCGGAATTCCGGGTCGCGCGGCTCGTTGTTGTACATATCGCCGGTGATATCGAACGGCGTCAGCACAAGCTGGTAGTAGCCGGGCGTATCGGCGTTATCGGGGTCCAGAAAGATTTCGATGTTCTCCGCGTTCCAGATGGCGCCGTCGTGCTTGACGCCGCCGCCGGACTGCTTGCCGCCCTGTTCGCCATAACAGGCCCGGATGGCCAGGTAGATAACGTCGTCTTTCTGGCAGATTTTGAACGTGTTCTTGACCAGTCGCGGGAACGAATATTCGTCGGTGAAGACCTGCGATTCCTCGGCCTGGGCCCAGCAGGGATCGTCCAGCACCCCGTCCACCACCGGCGCCTTCTCCGCCTGCAGGATCGCAATGTGCGGCAGGAGCGGGTCCGCCTTGGACCGCTCCGTCGCCGGTTTGGTTTCGACAGCCGTTTTCTGTTCGGCGGCCGGCGCAATGGAGACAGCAACCCACAAGCCGACTGCAAGCAAAGATCCCCAGCGTGATGTGTTTTTCATTTTACTCCTTGTTTTGATGATCGCGCACTGTCTCGCGCTCCGTTTGAGTGTTGATTTATGACCGGTAGCCGCCGGTCAACTCTTACTGTAGCCGACGTCGTTGATGTCGGTCTT
>CAZALU010000150.1:0-3847 GCA_964486075.1 uncultured Verrucomicrobiota bacterium | reverse complement strand
CTTGTTAACCGTGAACCATGAACGAAAGGGTGAAATCTTGAAAACATTCCTGAAATTCGGCTTATGCGCGGCGCTTGCCGCGCTCGTGCTCGGATCGGCCTACGCCTACATGGGCAACCCGCGCATTATTGCGGCTGGGGTAGATGTCCATGTGGACCAGACGAATGTCTACGTGGATGTGCCCGTATTGCTGACGGGGCGATGGAAATGGGATGAACCGGCGACCATAGATCCATCAAAGGTCACAAGTTGGAGCGTGAACTCGGCAAACGCGGGATTCAGCGCCACTTCCAATGGCGCCTATTCGATTTCGCTGGGCTACGTGAATCCGGTGTATTTCAAGGCGATGGATGTCGGGGACTATCTGGTGACTTTGACGGCGACCGGGGATTTGGGCAGCCAGTCGGCGACATCGCAGGTTACCGCAATCAAGATACAACTGGCGATTTTTGACGAGGATGGGGTTTCCTTCCCCAAAAAGAACGTGCCGGTGAACCGCGCGCGGAAATATACGGCCAAAGTCACCCCGGAATGGCCGGGCACGTATCAATGGAGTGCGTCGGCGGGCGTCTCGTTGGCCAATGACGACCAGCAGACGGTGACGGTGACCGGCGGGGCGGATCCGAGCGACGCCCTGGATGCCGAACTGCTCCAGGTTGAATTCGAGCGTGACGATCTGGGGCAGGGACCCGATCCCGCAACGCATACGGTGACGGTCTATCAGGTGACGATCGACCCGCTGGCCCGGGTCTGCACCAAGGCGGTGCATGCCAGCCATAACACGGATGTGACGATTACCCCCTATCCGTTGCCGGAACCGAATACGATCACGCTCTCGGATACCGCCAAAGCCAAGCTGGTCTACGGCGGTCAGGTGGCGGATAGCATCGATATCTATGACGGCGTTTCGCTCGCCGTCACCGGCCTGGTGGACACCGCGGTGGATGGCGTCAGTCTCACGGTCCCCTATGTCGGCTATGTCGGGGATACCGCCGGTCCCCTGACTCAGGAGCTATTCACCGTGGTGGATGTGGCGAGCCTGACCGGCACGGAGCAACTGCACGCCAACAACACCCGCACGGATACGACCGATGCCGACGAGGAGCGCGCGCCGGAAAATACTCTCTTCGCCTGCCGGACGGATGCGGGCGATGCTAATATCGATCTGGATTTGCAATGGGCGCCTTCGGAATGGACAACCGATTTCCGCTGGGATGCGGAAGCCCATGGTTCCGGGGCATTTTCGGCGGGTGGAGAAGCCGCCCTGCAATGGACGAGCGGCACGAACCAGTTCAACCTGACGGGTTATTTTGACTGCAACCAGGACCAGTCTTTTGACTCCAATGAGCCCCACCGGACGATTCCCGTCTCCATCGTGGACCTGATCGATTTCAAGCTGACCAACGACTGCATCGACCATCCTGAAAAAATCGATAGCACGCGTTCGGATGAAGATGTTGAGACCTTGGATCTTATGCAGGCGAAACCGGATTCCGTAGTTCAGCTGGATATGGACCTGGGTTGGATGCCATCCGATGCCTTGGCCACGCGGATGAAGTGGCAAATGATTCCGGCGGACAACTGGACCACGGAACAAGATGTCTTTGCGGCTGATCATAAGGCGCAAAACACCTGGAGCGCTGGCGGTGACGTCATTGGTTGCACGCGTGAGCATGACGTGCGGGCCTGGTACGACTGCAACGATAATAACACCTATGATGAAAACGAACCGAGACGTCTGATCAAGACGGAAATCGCGTTCTTCGAGCACGTCAAAGTGACCGGAAAAGGGGGGGGCGTGGAATCGTTGCTCCAGCCGGGAGGGGTTGGCTGGAACAAAGAGGTGGAAATCAAGAAGCCGGATGACAGGGTCATCAAGATCACTCAGACCGAGGAACCCAAACTGGACATGATCATATTGGAAGCCCAGGACTCGAAACATACCTGCGTTAAGGAACGGGCGCGGATTTGCACGACGTGTGTGTGCTCCGGTGGGAATTGTCCTCCCTTCGGCTCGGTGTTGTTTGAGCGGGTTGACAGCGTGCACATGGCAATCAACCTGAAAGATTGCGCGTTGTGGTTCGATGTGGAGACCAACGATGTCGGGAACCCGATCAGCTATTCGAATTTTAAATGGCCGCGCGAACGCGAGACGAACGGCGTCTTGGTCTCCTACGAATGGCTCAATGCCGCAGGTCATAAGGTAACGGTCACAAACGGGCAGATTACCGAGTTTTCAAGCGCGTATGGGACGGTTTCACTTGCCGAGATCGAGAATGGCTTCCAACTCACCTGCCAGTCAACTAACGGTATCCCGCCGATTTACTATACTTTCACTAATCCGGATGCGGATACAAATGTCATCAAGGTTGTCCGGGAAGTCGGTGAGTCGTTTTGGACCAATATCTACGAACATTCCACCCCCGGCGGAGTTCCGACCTGGACCCTGACCCAGGGCGGCGGCCTGCGGGTCGAGACCGTGGCCGGCCCCGAAACCAACAAACTCCGCACGGTCAAGAACGCATCCAACACGGTCTGCACCGTGACCCAGGAAAAATACCAGAACTTCGGCTGGGGCATGGCAATGGTCGAGAACATTGCCGATCCGGATGGCGCGGCGCTGAGCAGCACGTGGACCTACTATACCAACCCGGCGGAGACGGGCCGCTATTCGCGGGTCCACCTCGAAGTCCGGGCCGATGGCTCCTGGGTCAGCTATGACTACACGGCCGACGGGTTGGTCAGCGTCCAGGTGAGCGGATTCAAGGACGTGGCGGCCGGCTCGGCCGCGAACTTGGCCAAAGCGGTTTATTATGATTACACCCCGCGTGCCGGCGAACCGGCGATTCTGTCGGGCAGTCCCCGCTCGGTCGTCGAGACCACCCTGGGGATCGTCGATTCTGTCAACTACTACTCGTATTCGACCGACAGCCAGGGCGACATTATCGAAACGAACGAGCGCGCGTCCAGCGCCACCGCCGAGTTCGGGAGCTCGAACAACCTGCGCACCGTGACCGTCCGCCTCGGCGGGAGCGACCTCGCCACCCAGGGCCGGACCGCCTCGGTTCTGTCGCCCGATGGCAGGCTGGACACCTATGAATACCTGAAGGGTGCCTATGCCACCAACGGCACCCCCGGCGGCGGCACGTTCACCACGAACTCGGCAGGAACGGATGTTCAAACTACGCTGACTCATGGAACAGCGGATCATCCCGAAGGCATCGCCAACAAGACGACCCAGGAAGTGACCGTGGAAGACCTGATGGGCTGGACCCTGCTCCAGGAAACCTATGTCTATACCGGATCGGGCTATGAGCGCGTCGGGTGGACGGATTACAAGCTGGATGTGGATGGCCATGTCACGGATACTTACCGGTCCGACGGCTCCCATTCTGAAGCAAACTGGGGCTGCTGTGGCAAGGACTACGAAAAAGACGGCAACGGCATGGAAAAATACTACGATTATGATGCCCTTAACCGCCTGACCACGATCACCAAGATGGGCATTGCCGCCGGCGCATATCCCGCCCAGGCCGATATCTACACGGATTACGCCTATGACGCCGATGGCCGGCAACTGACGCAAACGCTTGCCGCCGGCCCGCTCTCCCAGGTCTCCAGCAACGCCTTCGACCTCGCCGGCCGCCAAACCAAATCCACCGACTCCGCCGGCCTCGTCACCGAAACCGTCTATGCCAACGGCGGCCGCACCGAAACCCAAACCCTCCCCGGCGGCGCAACGCGCATCACCGAACGTTACCTGGATGGCCAGGTCAAGAGCGTCACCGGCAGCGGCCAGATCGCGCAATATTATGATTTTGGCATTAACGCTGACGGCACGAAGTGG
>CAZALU010000149.1:0-4015 GCA_964486075.1 uncultured Verrucomicrobiota bacterium | reverse complement strand
ACAAAATATCGAAATTCCTATGCATTGAATTCAACTCCGCAAAGCGGAGCAACTTATCCCAGGGTAGGGCGAGCCCTTGCTACTCTCCGAAGTCAGCCTTCGCTACGCAGCACGAGCCGGGTGAGCCGTTCAGCATCAGACGGCTCGGTCCAGCCTTCGCAGCCAAGGGCTTAGCTTCGGCGGAGCAGGCCCGGAGGCCTCGCCCCACCCACTTTGAAACTTTCCAGAATTATTATTTTCTATGAGGCTCTTGCAAAACCCCTGCGGACGCGACGGAGCGCGTCCCTCCAGTTCTAAAACCAGTCTGTTAGCGCGACCTCGGGAGGGCCACGCTTCGTCGTGGCCATCTTCAGCAGGGGTTTTGCAAGAGCCTCCTATATCTTATTCGTGGTTGTCCCGAATTCGTGGGGATGATATTGCCATCTTACTATTCCAGCGCATCGAGGATCTCCTGACGCTGGGTATGCAGGTCCGCGATCTCTTGACGCCAGAACCCCGGGCCGCCCCAGTCCGGCGCCAGCCGCGCAAACCCTCCATCCGCCTTCTGCCGCGCGCACCAGGCTGTATAATGGATGAAACGCATTGCGCGCAAAGGCTCGATCAGGCGCAAAGTAGCATGGGGAAAGGACATGAATGTTTCGTAGCCCTCCAATAAGAGGTTCACCTGGTCCCGGGCGCGCGGCAAGCGATCCGGCAAGATCAGCCACAGATCCTGCGCGGCTGGACCAACGGCCATATCGTCGAAATCCAGCAGATGATAGCCCTCATCCGGTCGGTACAGGATGTTGCCGCAGTGACAATCCGCGTGCAACCGCAAAGTCGCCACGTCTTCGAACAACGGAGCGATCAGCTCGATCAGACCCTTGACCGTCTTTGCGTACTCAGCCCTGAATTGCGCGGCCACCGTACCCGAATCCATGATATAGTTCAGATGCCCGACCGTGGAGTGGTGCGGGTGAATCCGGATCCGGTCGCGCGGCGGGTGGCGGGCGCCGACGGCATGCATGCGGGCGATAAGCCGGCCCAGTTGGGGCCATTGATTGGCGGCGGGTTCGTCCAGCGGGCGCCCGCCTTTCTTGGGAAAGAGGGCAAACCAGGTGCCCGATAAATCGTGTAACAGCGCATCATCCCGGCCGACCAGCGGCGGCACCACCGCAACCTCCGCCTCGTGCAATTCCCTCAAAAAATCGAGTTCATCTTGCAAGGCATCGCGGCTCCAGCGGCCCGGCCGATAGAATTTGGCGATGACGAAACCGCCGGCATCGAGGCCGACTTCATAAACGCGGTTGATATAGCTGTTCAAGGGGCGGCAGAGGTTGCTGCATCTCGTGCCCAGCGCCCTTTCCACGGCATTGATCACCGCGTCCGGGGTCAAGGCATCGAAATCCGGCGCCGGGCCGGACGGTTGCGTTGTACGGTAATCTGGCATGTCGGCACGATAAGGCAAGTGCGGCGCGGATGCCAGAGTTTATTGCGCCCTCAGCCATTCTAATTATGGCCTTTAGACCCCCGCGACCTTGCGTCGCGGGTGAAGAGATTAGCTGGAACAGCAAGCTTTTCCAGCCAATCTGTCGCCCCTGCCGCACAAGGCGGCAGGAGGCGCCGGCCATAATGCGAATTGCTGGCGCGCTATCGCGCGCTTCATTTCTCCGGTGTGCCCCAGAAAACAAAGTCCAGGCCACACAAGACAAAGGGATCCGCCTGCCAAGCGTGATCGGCGCGCCATTTGAAGCCCGGGTTGAGTTCGATATAAATCCATTTTTTATACAATGGCCGGCGATGCGAAAGCATTAAGCGGTGTTCGGTAAGTTTTCCGTCGGAGCCGAACATGGAATACCGCAGACCGGTGCCCTGCGCCAGGTCGGAGCGATCAATCATCTTGCCGCGTACTTTCTCTTCCAGCAGTTCGCGGATGTATCCGCCTTTGAGCGTCTGTTCCCACTCCAGCCCGGCGGTGCTTTGCGACCAGGTTCCGGCAGTCATGGAGCCCGCGGACCACTGCTGGCGTTTACCAAACCATCTGAATAAGGCCAGCTGGGTTTGTTCACCGACCCCGTCTTCGGTCTCATAAAACACTTGCTGCATCGGCATTATCGTCCATTCTTCCAACGTCCAAAGTGGACGCCAGGAAAGATCGAGAAACGCCTCGGGCGGCCAGGTGATCCGCACTCCGGCGTTGACCGAAACATGGGGAATATGCGTGAGGGTGCCGACACCCATCCGCAAGGCGTTATGCACCTCGGTCGGATCGCTGCCGGGCAGATCGCCGGGCCGCAGGGTATTGAGAAACACGTTCCAATGCTTCTCCACGTTGGGTAATTTGATTTTAGCGTTGAACGACGGTTGAAAAGCAAAATCGTTGGTGGCGCCCCTATCCGCCTCGAAAAACAGGCCCAGCCGGAACCGCGATGGCGCCGGCCGCTCATGCTCCGTCAGCACCCGCCCGAAATAACTATCCGTCCGTTCAACGCGCGTGTTGTAATCGGTATAAAGATTTTGGTGAATGTAATCCAGGCGCTGTTGAAACGAATCGAATCGCGCCGGTTTCTGCGCGTGCTTCACCGGGGCCAGCACGCTATTAAGGAGCGATGCCTGGTTCGTAGCCACGGGAGCGTTCGTCGAAGCCGATCCGGCCAAAGCGCCGGCGGTTAATAAACTCCCGGCCAGCAGGAGCGCCGCTCGCGGCCTGGCCGGGGCGCGGGACACATGGCCGTGGCAAACATCGGCCGGCCACGCACTCATAAGTCGTCACCCGTAATGTCTAACATAAACCAGCCGGCCAGGAAATCTCCCAGCTCGATGGGGTCCATGCCAATATCCACGCCGGCCAGCAGCGCTTGGGCTCCAAGCGTCATTTCGCTGTGGCTATAATTGGGTGGATGCGGCGCATCGTCGCTGGCATCCACGCCCATGATGATCAGGCCTTTCAAAGCTTCACGCCCGGCCAGCCGGGGTAGAACCGGGGCACGCCGCGGCCCGGGCAAACCAACATAGACGATATTGTAACTCCCGATGAAATTAGCCGCGTAGATCGTCATGCGCGCGTCGGCTGCCAGCCCGGGCCCGACGCGCAGACGGAAGCGGAAAATATCCACCAGGTCCAGGCAGCGGTTAGGCAGGTAAAAAAGCAGTTTATGGCCCAGGCCATGGACCGGCCTGGACGCGACAGCGGAATTAGGGGCTGCTGCAGGCAAGGGCGTCTCCCCTGCCCGGGCTAAGTTGCAAAGACACGACCCCACCACGGCGGCTATGAGCAAGACCCTTCGGAGCGGTTTTGGCACAATTTCATCCAACATAACTGCCCATATTCCTTCTGTAAGCACGGCCGGTTGTGACGTCGCTGAACAAGCCGGGATTGAACAATCCCACAGCTCGTTCATCCGCGGCTAATTAGTACCCGGGATAGGAGCGTTTTTAGGCCTTTGTCCGGCGGCGAGGAAAAAGCGGGTCAAGTCCGGGAACGAGGCAAATGTTTGCGCGGGATGCTCCAGCCCCGTGATGCCGATGCCGTAGGCAACAAAAGCGCTTTTAACACCGGCTCGACGCGCAGCCTCCAAATCCGTCACGTGATCGCCTATCATCCAAGTCCGGTCCGGATCGGCTTTCAGCTTGCGAAGCACGGCCAGAATAGCTTCCGGATGCGGCTTCAATTCACTGACGCTACCCCCGCCCAAGACCTCGGCAAACAGCGGCGCCAAGCGAAAATATTTCAACAATTCAAGACAGGCTTCGACCGCTTTGTTACTGATCAAGGCCAGGGCATATCCATCCGCCCGGAGTTTCCGCAAGCCTTGCGCCACGCCCGGATAGAGCACGGTGGCTTCGTGGATATGAGCGCGGTAAAAACGATAATTGATTCGCACCGCCTCGTCCAGATCGACGGACCCGGTCGCGGCGCAGCCTTGGCGCGAATTCGGATGATCCCGGAGGGCGCGGACCACCAGGTTGCGGATGCCGTTCCCGACGTAGCCGGCCACGGTCTTCACGGGCAGAGGCGGCAGCCCGTAATGGCGGC
>CAZALU010000148.1:0-4324 GCA_964486075.1 uncultured Verrucomicrobiota bacterium | reverse complement strand
TCCGGGCAGAGCGGGAACGGGATATTGGTCGTGCCGGCGGCGACGACCACGGCGTCGGTGACGATATCCGCGTGAAATTCGGTGACGTAGAGGATATTGGTCTGGTTGATATGAAACAAAGGCGAATACGCCACCAGCTCAACCTTGTATTCCCCGCCCGAGGTAGCGGTGAAATAGACCGGGTTCACGCCGGAGGAGCCGGGGCTGAACCCGGTGCCGGAGGCCACGCCGCCGCCGTTGGAGAGGCAGACCGACCAGCTTATACAGTCGCTGGGGGAGATCGGTTGGTTATAGTCTGGGTATTCGTCGAGATTCGAATAGGCGTATTTCCATTGGCCGGTGAGGGTGATGGAATCGCCCATTTTTGCAAGGGCCGTGCCGGCAGAGATCACGGCGTCGGGTCCCACGATCCGGGGGTTGCCCATGTAGGCGGAGGCTGATCCGATCAAAACAGCGACAAACGCCATCCACAGACTGAATTGTAGAACATTTTTCACAATGAGAAACCCGACACTTTTCTACATAAAGGCTGTCCCGCGTTTCCCAAGCCTTCAGCGTGGTCACTGTGACCCGATTGCGAGATAAAGACCGTTTTCTCGCAATCGGATTCACCCACGCCACGAGGGCGTGGGGGTCTTGGGATAAATATAATTGCAATTACTGATTTATTGCGGCCAGGCGTTCGTGCAGGCGCTTGAGCGCGCCGGCGGCCGATTTTTTGATCCGGCCGTCCTGTTCCAGCGCATAGCCTTCCAACGCCGGCAGGTCGTTTGTCCCGCCCAGGTAGCCCAGGGTCGCGATGGCCGTCATGCGCAGGACCGCTTCCGGCTCGCCGGCCGCCATGCGCCGGGTTTCCTCAAGCACATTCGTCGAGCCCATCCGCCCGCACAGGCTCAAGGCCGTGATCCGGTTTGCCAGGCAGGACTGGGGATCCAGCGCCAGGTTCTCGCAAAGCTCCAGCGCGCGCGGACGGCCTATCTCCTCGTGCTGCGCCGAAATATTTTCGAGCATGAGCAGGGACGTGCCGGCCACCGGCGTCTGCTTTTCCGCCGTCGCCTCCCACAACGCATTGGTCACCAGGGACCGGGCTCCTTCCCTTTCGTAGCAGGAGCCGAGGTACTGTACGCAATACGAGCGCCAGACGATGTCGTTGGCCTTATCGCGGTACATGGCAATAAACGTTTCCGGCAGTCCCGGCACCGGCGGCTCCTGACGCAGGAGCGCGGCGGCCGTATCGTTCTTGAGCGCGTTGAAGGCCGTGGTTTCCATGCCCGATCCGGCGAGCGGCTGGCGGAGGAATTCGAGCAGGGCCTGAATTTCGGCTGGGGCCAGGTTGTTGCCCAGCCGATGCACCGTGGCCAGGCGTTCCTCGTAGTTCACCTTGCGTTCCCCGGAGATCACCCGCAAGTTATTGGGCAAGACGGCGGTTACCGGCTTCCGTTTCTCGTTCGCCCGGGCCTGAAGCAAGGCGGATAACGGACGTTGGGCGCCCTTTGCGTCCGGCGAAACCAAAGCCTTTGTGGACGGCTTGGCACAGGGCGGGCGAGCCTTCCAGACATACCACGCCGCCAGCACCACGCACAGGCACGCCACGACCGCTATGGCTATCTTCAATGTTGATTTCGTATTGATTCGCAATCCTTAAGACGATTGCACAGCCAAAACACCTCTCTCTGAAATTAACGCTTACATAGCATTTTCAGCGCTCAACTGTCAAGGTAAAATCAAAAAAAGTTTTCCGGATCGTTTCTCTGCTCGCCCCCATCATTGACGACGCCCACCTCATGGCCACAACACCCTCACTCCGGACGCCTTGGCTCTCATCATCCGCTCCGCCGAAGGCGTCATCCGCAAAGCCAGAAATCTCGCCATCGCCTGCCTCCTCGAAACCATTAAAGACCAGACCAAAACCGTTGACCTCAAGCAGGTCAACAGTGTCTTGCTCCAGCCACACTGGCGGAACAGCGACTTCAACCACTTTGTTCAACCCCAGCCGCCTTCGTCAGAACTACGGCGCGCCATGTTGGAGAAACAACAATGATCTGGACCAAACCTGTGCAGCGCTTCGCGGCATCGGCTATCCGCGCGGCCCGCAAGGCTGAACTGCCGCCCCTGCTCAGCACACGCGGCTATCGCCTCCGGCCCGTCCAGAACGGCAATTTCCAAGTATTGCCCGATCCCGCCGGTCAACATCCCGCCGGGCTCGTCGTCAAACAATCCTTCTGGATCTGGCCCGAACGCAAACTATCCGGCAACGCCATCGACTTCCTGATGAAAATCGAGGGGAAATCATTCCAAGAGGCCATGCGAATCATAACCGCTTGTCCTGAGCATAGTCGAAGGGCGCCTACCTGTTATGATTCCTCAGAGCGCAAAAGACGGGAAGAGCGCGGCAACGAGGCTAAAATCGCTCGATAGCAATTCGGCAAAAAGTACGGTGCCTATTCGGCACTCAACAAATACCTCCGCGTCTCATTTCGGTGGCGCATAGTCCATGATCTGCCGCCAGAGAACGCAAAAGGGCTTGAAGACACGAAACGGCCATTCGCTCCCATTATAGTGGATGTCGTATGATGGTTTGCAGAAGGCGTACCGAGGGCGGGGACCAAGCGCGACCTGCCGCGTTCCGTTGTACTCCTCGTCGAACTTGTAGGCGGGCGTTGTGGTGTCGAAGACGACGAAGAAGGCGAGCACAGGGACGGCCAAGAGAATTAAAACAAACAAGGCATTGCGCTTCAGGCTCGGCGAACTCACGGACCGCCCTCCTATGGTCGGCTTCGGGACGAATCATTTCCGCCATGCCGGGTTTCCTTGCTCTTCTCGGAGCATGGCTGGCACGCCGTAAGATCGTTGTACCCACCGCTGCGATTTCCTTCCCTCAGAGTATCAGGACTTCCCTGGACTAGACCGTTGAACTCGGAACAGAAGTCCTGAATCGAAATCCCGGTCTTCCATTTGTCGAACACCCCAGACCCCAGACCGTAGGCTGCCTCGTCGTACTTATCAACCCTCAGTCCCCACTTCTTCTTTGTGCTCGTGGCGCCGTCTTTAAGTTCCTGTGCGGTGAACCCGGCGTATCGTCCGACCATGCCGTACATGATATTGCCGAGGATCGAGGAGCGAACGCACTGACCGCAGAGTGTCACCGATCTACCGCAACCCACAGATGACTTGCTGGGATCGTCTGTCCCGCACTTCGGATAAACGCCTTTGTTGAACTCAAAGAAACTCGAGTCTTTGTATCGTTGATTGCCATTCGCCCACTGCAAGTAGTCCGTGATCGTTATGGTTTTCGGACCTCCGAAGAAACCGGTGCTGTTCTTCTTCTTCCACGCATCCCAGCCGGCGAACTGGCCTTGAACTTCGGCGAGAACCCAGTCGTCTATGATCGCGCCGCAAGTCCCGGCGCATGCCACATTCTGTTGTTGTAGTCCAAGGGGGTCTACGTACGCCAGGACTTGGTTCCCTACGAATGCGTAGACGTTCTCTCCGCCCATTTCCCCGATCGGATCTCTGGAGAGCCACCGTCCCAAACTTGGGCTGTAATATCTATAGCCGTAATAATACAGCCCCGTCTCCTGATCGAGATACTTCGTGGAAAACCAGAAGTTGAAATCGTTGACCATTTCCCCGGTGGCGACAATGGTGTTCCCGAAAGCATCATATTCGCGGTGGGCGACGACGGTGCCGTTGGTGGCGAGGTAGTCGGTGATGTTCCCGTTGGCGTCGTAGGAGGGATAGTAGGTGGCCGTGCCGGCAGATGTGCTGCGGGTGACTGAAACCAGGCCGCCGATACCGCCGGCGCCTTGGAGGCTGCCGCTTAAATCCAAGCCCCAGGAATACGTGTTGGTGTAACGGAGTGTCGGTGTATCGGCGATTTCGGAAATTAGATTCCAGCCATCATAAATAAATGTGTTGGTCGTTGAGCCGACAACTTTCTGAGACCGACGGGACTGATAATCGTAGGCGTAGCTTGCTACCGTACTTTCGTTGGCTGCGCCGATCATCCGGTTTTCGCCATCCCAGGTGTAGGTCCATGTGCCGTTATTGGTGGCGTTCCCATCGAAATCATAGGCCAAAATATTCGTTATACCGTCGGCGATTTGCGTGTATTGGTTCAATGCATTGGCGGTATAATCGTTGGATTCAACGTTGGCAATGGCCCAGATGCGGTTGCCGATGGGGTCGTATTGATAGCCGTAGACGTTGGTGCTCATAAGCGCAGACGTTACCTCGCTGCGAGTATTATAGCCAAAGGTATTTGTGATACCACCAAAATCTACGCGCTGGGTCCGGCGGCCGATGGCGTCGTTGGAATAATCGA
>CAZALU010000147.1:0-4409 GCA_964486075.1 uncultured Verrucomicrobiota bacterium | reverse complement strand
GGGCAAAAGCGAGCTAATCTGATATTAATAACCCATAGATTTTGCGGACGAGCCGCAAAGGATCTTCCGCGGAATCTATGGGTCGATCGGAAATAATTCACCACAAAGGCACGGAAGCACGGAGAAGAGATTGCTTGAAATGGCCTGACAATTAACCACCCATAAATTGCGCTATGGAACCAGAATATTTAAAAAAGTTCCGAATTATATCCATTTTCAAATCGGCCGCTTTAGGCAGTTTCAGAACGGCATTCGCAGCATCTGCTTATCCACAACACTGTACGTCATTTCGGCAAAGCCATTTCTGGTATTGGCGCTTACCTCTTCTCACCGCGTAAATACCGGGTGACAAGGGGTAACCACTTAAAACTGATAGGAGATGCCGGCCGAAATGACCGGATAGAACTGGAACTTATCGGCCTCGTCCTGAACATTTTTTTCTTCCTGAGCCAAATCCCGCTGGAAAGCTGGAATCTTGGAAACGGCACCGTCGGCCGTAAGACTGATTTCCGGAACACCCTGGAACATGACACCCACATCGAAGACGAAATTCCAGGACATATCAGGTCCGCCCACGGCGTTCCCGAAGCCGATCCCAATATACGGGGCAATATTCCTGAAATCCACCTTGCCGGAGAGCGTGCCGATTTCCTCCGGCGTATATTCATGGTCGCCGATTTTTTGTTCTTCGCTCAGATTGGCATCCAGGCGCGCGCGGTTACGGTTGTACATCACGGCCGCGGTGATCCGGAAGTTGTTACCAAAAGGATGCCAGTCCAGCGCCAGGGGCACCGAGGCCCAGGTGACATCCACTGAATAATCGACGTCCTGGATTTTGCCGCTGAATTTCAGGGGCAGGTAATTGCCGCCCAGCCTGAGATTTAGAGCGTCAGGGATCAGGCCTAGAGTCAATTCAGCGCCCGGCCCCAAGGTGCCCAGCTTGAGCGCCAGGGCAATATACGGCTGAACATAATCTGTTTCATCTTCCCGGATCTCGAGTTGCGTCTGGAGTTGGACGGATGGCGTTGGGGTTGCGACCTGGGATGTGGTCTTGACCTTGCCCGGGACAGGTGCGGCAGCGCCGTGCCGGGGTGCAAGCACGAAAAATATCGCCAAACTGGCAGTCAACCAAAGTAAAACCAATGAATGACGCATAAATGTATGTTCCTTGCTATTGACCACGTCCGTGACTTGTTGTTTAGCCCGAGTACCTGCTTCAGAAATCAGAATTGATCCAGAATTTAACAGGGATCAAGAGGATTAATGCTCCGGTTGCCGCTGTTGATCCTGTGCATCCTGTCTATCATTGTGAGCCTGCTTGCCACTAATCATCCTCAGCTCAAGCCATACAGGGCAAGGCAGAAGCTGTTTAATCCCATACTTCGAGGCGGATGTCGAGCCAAGAGAATTCACTGTTCCAAAGATTCGTTTGACTCCGAGCGCCCGAACGCACAATATAGCATTTGTTTTTGTATCTGCCTAAAACTTACTGATGCAAAACCAAGGTAGAGCCATGATAAACAACAGAAAATATCCCGCTTTGCCGCCGGTCCTGTACGAGGACGAGTGGCTGATTGCCTTCGACAAGCCCAGCGGCTTATGCGTGGCGCCAGAAGCCGAAAACCCTGACCGGGCATCTCTTCTACAACTGATCCAGCAGCAATTATCAGCTACCTTTTTCAACACGCAGCGTCTGGACGCCGATCTCAGCGGCATTGCTCTTTTCGCTAAATCGAAACCGACGCTTTCGGTGGTGACCGGTCAATTCCAAAAACACGAGGAAACGCGACGCTACCTGATCTTGGTTGTCCATGCTCCGCCAGAAGACCAAATGACGGTTGCCCAACCAATCGAAGCCGACCCCAGCCTGCCGGGCAGCATGCGTATTGGCGGGGGCAAACAAGCCCTGGCTGTGACGCATCTCCAAATACTGGAGCGCTGGCGGGGTTACAGCCTGCTGGAGGCCACGCCTGAAACCAGCAAGCCGCATCAAATCCGACTCCACCTTGCTTACCTGGGTTGCCCGGTGCTGGCGGACGCACGCTACGGCTCCGCCGGAGGTCTAAAACTTTCGGCGATCAAGCCGCGTTATAAAGTTAAGCCAGAGCCGGAGCGGCCCCTCCTGAATCGCCTGGCCCTGCATGCTGAAAGCCTGAGCTTTATGCATCCGGACACGAAGGCCCCGCTCGAGCTGCGCGCCCCCATGCCCAAGGATTTTGCCATAGCCTGTAAATATCTGAACCGCTTCGCGGGCAGAGGCTTTCGTTTTGAAACACAAGACCCCATATAAATGTGACGGAGTGCGGAAGTTTTCTATTTATGATCAATTATAAACGCATCGCAATTATCGGCGGCGGTAGCGCCTTTTGGGCGCCCGGCGTCGTGGCCTCCATGGTCTGCACCCGCAGCCTGCGCGAGGCACATGTGATTCTCATGGATGCCGACGCAGCACGCGCGCGCCAAATGGCCGAAACCGTCACAGCCGTTCTCCGGCGGGGATACCCGGGCGGGCCGACGCCAACCGTAAGCGGCACCGACAGTCTTGAGGAGGCACTGACGGACGCCGATGCCGTCTACACTTGCTATCGCAACCTGGGAAACGACACGGAGGGGCGCATCAACGACCTGGCAAAGAAATACGAATCACGCCAGGCCTGTTTCACGGCCGGACCCGGCGCCTGTATTTACTTGGCCACCCAGGGCACTGTCATGCTGGAAGTTGTGCGGAGCATGGCCCAGCTGTGCCCGAAGGCCTGGCTGATCAATGTCTCCAATCCCCTGCCCGGCCTCTCCATCCTGGCGGCAAAGGCCGGCGCCGATCCCCGTCGTGTACTGGGCCTGTGCGGCACTCTGGACGGTTATCGGCAAGCCCTGGCCGATTTCCTCAGGATCGAACCCACCCGCCTGGCCTTCACCATCGGCGGAACCAACCATTGCACTTTCTATACCGGAGTGTGGATTGACGGGCGGGAGGCCTACGAGCTGGTGCGCCGGCGCGCGCACGAACAGCCATATCTGGACTTGGGGCGCTGGGGCACGGATAGCGGCCCGGTCGAACTCCTGGAACTGACCGGATACATGGCCGCCCCCGGCCACCCGGACGACATTTATCCGATGCTGCGCTGCGAGCGAAAGTTCCCGGCCGGTCCCAGCCCAACATTGATGCCGTGGGAACGTGCGGACTTCGGGCAGGTGCTGGAAACTTATGGACGCGGTGAGCCCGTTGACTTCGAGCCACCGCGCGCGCCCTCACAACAGGTTCAGTGGTTAGAGGCCCTGGCGGGCGTCCCCAATGTGCCGCGGCGTTTTTCGGTCAATGCGCCCAACCTGGGAGTTTGGCCGAACATGCCGCCCTGGTCGGTTTTGGATATGGAATGCGAACTTGACGAACGCGGCGTCATGCCCCTGGCCACGCCGCCCTTGCCGGACACGATCGCTGAAGTAGCCCGGGCCCACCAGATGAGCTTCGAGCTGGCGGCCCGTGCCGTTGTCCAGCGGGATCGCGGGCTACTGGTGCAAGCGATCCGCGCCTGCCCATTCGGCAACTACATGCAATCGGCGGAAGCCATGGTGAAAGAAGCCTGGGACCAGTTCGAACTGGGTAAAATCTTCTAATTTTGTCAAATCAAGCCGATATCCAATATCCAACAAGGAATATCCAATCTTGAAGGCGTGTTGCCTAAGGTGGGTCCTGCTCACAACTCCAATTTTAAGCAATATTTAACCGCAAAGAACTCAAAGATCGCATAGAAAATGGGACAACAACTACTACTCAGCGAAACCACCGCCGGCGGCCGGCGGTGGTTTCGCTGAGTAGTATAAAACAGATAACTCCGACACACCGTTACCCTCCGACTTCTTACTGCTTACTGCTCACCACACCCGGATCATCGTCCCCCGCGAGGAGCGCGAAGCCTCGACGGTGTTGCCGTAGCGGCCCATGTTGACGCGCTTGCCGTTGGGCTTGGGCTCCAAGTCGAAGGCCGATGCCGGATCGCCCGCGTCGATGCAGGGACTCATTTGCTGATCGGCGGAAAACTCTTCGTTCTTCCAGGAACCGGCCAGGCTCATGAGGTGGTAATTACTGTTCACGGCATCGACAAACAAGGGATTGGCGTTCATATTACCGGCGCCGGCCAGCGCTTCCTGCGAATCCGTGTAGCTGATAGTGGTCGTGCCGTTGGTCGCGATCCCGCCCAGCGCGTTGTCCCATACAATCGAATTCTTGACGGTCAGCACGCCGGCCGCATTAGTGACCCCCCAGCCCGCGTTGGTCGCGATCGTGCAATTGGCCACCGTGGCCGTGCCGGCGGAAATTAGGAGGCCATCGCTGACGTTCTGCGCCAGCAGACAATTGGTCATCCCCAACTCGGCGCCGGCGCCACCGGCGAAATACAGGCCCCGACCCG
>CAZALU010000146.1:0-4451 GCA_964486075.1 uncultured Verrucomicrobiota bacterium | reverse complement strand
ACGTATCGTGATAAATATCACGACTTTTTCCATCAAATATCATTGCGCCCCACACCCACGTCCATCTATGTGCGTACTTTGTCCCCCCCGAATGAACGCTACCCCAAGAAGATGGAAATTGGGAAGACATACACACTCAAGCTGACGCCATCGACCAATAGCGTATCGCAGATTGAAGAACGGAAGAAAGACGGATACCCTTTCATCTGGATCAACGCAGACGAGCTTGAAAGGTATCCATAGGGAGGAAATAATCGGCTCGCCGAGACTGACCCGTGAGGGCCAGCCTCGGCTGCCACACCACCCGGCATGTGGGTCCGCACCGGGCGGTTCCGAACAGCCTTCGCCAACGGCTATTGCCGTCAGGTCAGACACGGGCATTCGGCCCGTAATGAAGAACGATCCATAACATGCGCATATCAGGAACGCCTTGTTCTTGCAGCCAGCGGTTTGTCAGGGCACGTTGGACGATGCTGTTAGCACTCATCCGCCAGTACCCTTTCCGGCTTCGCGTGGCCATGTGTACTTCCTCGCGGGCGATCCCCAAGGCGAGCAGATGGCGTCGGCGAGTCCTGGGCCGTTTCCATTGCTTCCAGTAGTACAACCGCACTCTTCGCCGGACCCACTCTTCCAGTTCCAGCAACCCCGTATAGGTGTGGCTGATCCCGAAGTAATTGAGCCAGCCCGTGACATACCGGCCCAGTTCGTCAATGACGCCCTGAACCCGGTACTCAAATGTGAGGATAAATTGGAACGGCTGGATTAGGATTGTTTTTCTGAATTGATGTGCTATTTTAGGCTTGTTATTCCGATAAATTCTCGCTAGCAAACAGATTGAAGGAATCGACATGCAACCGCGCGCCAAAGTGGCACTGATCAAATGCCGTAGTTATGAGTTCCGCGAAGTTAATGCGGCCGTCGAACGTCTATTCGAGGCACTGGGTGGTATCGGCAGTCTAGTCCGGCCCGGCCAGACCGTTCTGTTGAAACCCAACCTGCTTTCCGACCATGCGCCGGAAGAAGCCGTTACGACGCACCCGGAAGTGGTGCGCGCCTTGATTCGCATGGTCAAACTGGCTGGCGCCGAGCCGGTTGTGGCCGACAGCTCGGCCAGTGCGATCAAAATCGAGCAGGTTTGGGAAAAAACCGGTTTCCGCGCCATGTGCGCCGAGGAATCGGTTGCCCAGCTCAATCTTGAAAAATCGGGATCAAGGAGTTTTGATTTCAACGGCATACCTTTTTCGGTGGCCAAGCCGGTGCTGGAAGCCGATGTGGTCATAAGCGTGCCCAAATTGAAAACCCATGTTCTCACGGTGCTGACCAATGCCGTCAAGAACATGTACGGTGTTATTCCGGGCTACCAGAAGACCATGCTTCACAAGCAATTTCCCGACCCGCTGGCATTCGGCGGTTTCCTCGCGGCTTTATACGCAGTAGCCCGCCCTACCCTGACCCTTACCGACGCCATTGTGGCCATGCAGGATAGCGGCCCTCTGGCCGGCAATCCGACGTCACTGGGATTCCTGGCCGCATCCGTTGACGGAGTGGCGCTGGATACGGCCATGTGTCATTTGTTGGGGATCAAGCCAAGCCGCGTGCCTTATTTTGATTTTCTGCAGCAAGCCGGCACCGGAGAAACGCGCTGGTCAGGGATCGAACTGGTAGGAGACCCGCCGTCACAACTCGAATTGCACCCCCTGCGTCTACCAAAAGGCATGGCCGGCAAGGTTGTGCCCGACTGGCTTTATCCCGTGGTGTGGCCGTTTCTATGGATTCGTCCGCGCATTTTAAAAAACTGCCAGGCCTGCGGGTTGTGCGTTAAGGCCTGTCCCGTCGCCGCGCTGGTCCAGGTGCCAGGGAAACCACCCGTTCTAAATAGCAAGCTCTGCATCCAATGCTGTTGCTGCCATGAAATCTGCCCGGCCAGGGCGATTGAAATACAGTTAAGTCCGCTGTTTGCTTTGCGGCAAAACGCTCTGCTATGGCTCATGCACAGCCGCGCGACGTTTAATAAAATTTTGCGCCGGTAGCGCTCCAGTTCCTGAATGAATTTATGCACGAACCGACAATATGTCCGAGTCTGCATGCCGCACGAAATTGGATTTGATTTGGCGGCGCAGATGTGCCAAGATTCATCAATTTCAGTTTTTAGCGTTCGCTAGTCGGTGTGCGACCCATCAACCATCAACCATCAACCATCAACCATCAACCATCAACCATTCCTCCCGCAGCCATGCCAAGATCTATTTCAACCATCAGTGTCCTCGTTCCCGTCTACCGGTCGGAGGAAACGCTGCGCCCGCTGACGCAGCGCCTTTTGACCGTGCTAGAGCCGCTGGGAGCGGAATTTGAGATCATACTGATCAACGACGGAAGTCCGGATCGCAGTTGGGAACTGATCCGGGAGCTGAGCCGTGACAATCCGCACATCAGTGGCATCAATTTGATGCGTAATTTCGGACAGCATAATGCCCTGCTCTGCGGTATCCGGGCGGCCCGGCACGATATCATCGTTACCTTGGACGCGGACCTGCAGAATCCGCCCGAAGAAATCCCCAAGCTCCTGGTCAAACTGGAGCAAGGCTATGACGTGGTCTACGGAACCCCCCAACAGCAGCAGCATGGTTTTTTCCGCGATGTATCTTCGTGGATGTTGAGAGTGCTTACGCAATGCGTTATGGGAGTCCGGATCGCCACGCAGATCAGCGCCTTCAGGGCTTTTCGGACCCAGTTACGGGATGCTTTCGCAGCTTTCCAGGGCCCATTTGTCATGGTTGATGTACTGTTGACCTGGGGCACAAGCAGTTTTAGCGCGGTAACCGTACGATATGATGCCCGGACAGACGGCAAATCCAGCTATTCCCTACGCAAGCTGATCATGCACGGGTTCAACGTGCTGACCGGTTTTTCGACCCTGCCCCTCAAGCTGGCCAGCTGGATCGGGTTTGTCTTCACCCTGTTCGGTTTGGGTGTTTTGGTTTATGTTATTGGGCGCTACCTGATCCTCGGCTATAGTTTTCCAGGCTTCCCGTTCCTGGCTTCGATCATCGCGATTTTCTCCGGCGCCCAGCTCTTTGCGCTGGGCATCATGGGGGAATACCTGGCCCGGATGCATTTCCGTCTGATGGAACGCCCGGCCTATGTGATGCGGAAGAAAGAGGAAACAGGTACCGACTGGAAGAGGTCAGAGTCTCAGATTACGGATCCACAGGGATCAGAGAAGCATGGCGTTTAACCTGACATTTCAAGCCTTTCCCGAACAGGCCGGCCCGCTGCATTACGCACTGATTCCGTGGGACAGCGATCTTTACGGTTTCCCCTTCTACGAATTGAAAAGCCAAGGCACAACTCCCGTGGAACTGACCCAGCACCTGCCGGCCTGGTTGGCTGGCCTGCCGTCCGACCGCGCCTGCCTGGTCTGCACCAAGCTGGCGCCCGGCGATGTCCCCCGTGCCCAGGCCCTGGCGGCAAACGGTTTCTACCCGGTCGAGACGTTGATGGACTTTCAATTACGCCTTGCCAGGCTGGCGAAAATCATCAAGCACAATCCGGAGCAGGATCGCTTGCGGCTGGCAGAACCGGCAGATGAACCACGCGTGACCGATATAGCCGCTGGTGCTTTCGCAGCCGACCGTTTTCACCTGGACCCCAACCTGCCGTCGGGCAAGGCCGATGAGCGCTTCCGCCAATGGGTTAGCCGCAGTTTTGCGGCCCGGGAACCGATCTATGTTTTAGAGGATATGCGCCAAGGTCGGGTGCTGGGATTCGTTCAATGTCGCGAAACCGGGCTCAAAAGCATGGATGTCACCCTTGGAGCGGTGGACAGGGATATCCAGCGAACGGGCGCAGGCGTGGTGATGTACCAGTTGCTGTTCGTCGAATTCATCGCCCGCGGATATCGGGAAGCTATTACGCGAGTTTCCTTGCACAACATCGGTGGCATCAAGCTGACCCTGCGCTTGGGATTCGCCGTTCGGAGCGCGGTGACTACCTTGCACTGGTTCAGGCCGGCGGAAGGCTGACACCCGCCGAAACGCCGAAGTTGACCAGGGCGATTCAGACGAACCGCAAATTGACGAATGCTGAGGCTCAAATCATGAAGGAAAGAGCCTTTGACCTGGAGGAACGCCTGATTATATTCGCAGTGGATCTTATTCGCATGGTCGAATTGCTTCCGAATTCTTCCGCCGGCAACCATATTCGCAATCAAAAAATGCGCAGTGGCACGTCACCGGCAGCCAACTATGGAGAAGCCCAGAGCGCCGAATCGCGCGCCGATTTTACGCACAAACTCAAGATCATCCTGAAGGAGCTACGAGAGACACGCGTCTGGCTGCTTATGATTCGGAAAGCCGATTTCATCAAGCCTGTTATAGCCCTCGATGCACTTTTACAAGGTAACTGCTCAGGAAGCCAGAAGTCAGAATTCAGGAGACAGAATTCATGAGGAT
>CAZALU010000145.1:0-4547 GCA_964486075.1 uncultured Verrucomicrobiota bacterium | reverse complement strand
GACATCGCAAAGAAAAAGGGCTCAAAGTAGCCGAGAACTCGGTACTCTCAAGTTAGTTTATAATGCCGTTATCAGCAAAACTTATTGCGATCGTGCTCGGGCTGGCTTGCGCGGCTGGTGCGTTTGCGCTCGCCGGCGATGAGCCCAGCGGCAAGCAACTGCGTGATCGGTTCCTTGATCAGCGCCTACAATACCGCGCGGAGATTCTTGCGGCGCGTGAGTGTCGCAATGCGGCCGAAGCCCTGGTGCTTATGCAGCATGGGCTGGAATCGAACAAGGTCAGCGCTTTCGTCATCAGCAACCTCGTCAATCGCACCTATCGCTCGCTGGACACGCCGCTCCTTTACCAGGTCCTTATCCGCGGCCGGGGCAAGCTGAGTCCGGCGGCCGTGCAAGCTTTGCGCTCGCGGTTGGACGATAACTGGAGCAACAAACTGCCCTTGTACGTCAGCCTGGAAACTCCCTTCGATCCGTGGGACTACAACTTTATCGATCCGCCCACCGAAAACTGCCTGTGCAACGACATTGTTAACCGCCTGCTGGACACCCTGGCCTCGCCGGAGCGAATCTATTCCGACGGCCATACCGCGGCGGAGCATCGCGTGTATTGGGAGGACGCTTTCCGCCAATTCGTGGCGGCGCGGATCAGCCACGGTTTTCGCGAGTGGGATTCCACCGTCTATCTGCACGTCATCGTTGAAGACGCCATGGCGGTGTATAACTGCCTGCCGGATGGAAAAACTCGCGCCGCAGCGTCGGCCTTTTTGGACGCCATTCTACTGAACGTCGCGCGCACCTTGCGGGGCAAGGTTTGGACGGGTCCCCATTGCCGAGTCTACAATAACCCCGGCTATTCCATGCTCAACCTGACCCAGCATTCCTGGTTTTATTGCATGCGTTGGATATTCGACACCGACTGGTCCGAATTAGCTCTCACCGGGTTCCGACCCAATGATCCGTTTAACTCGGGGTTGCTGGTCAGCGATTACAGCCCGCCGGCCGCGATCCTGGAATTGCCGCACCAACCGGAAAGCTATGTCTCGCTCGAAAAAACGGGACCGCGTCAGCATCCGCGTGGTCTGGGGCAAAATGCGTTTTATCCCGACCGGAACAACGTTTGCATTTGCCGCGAAGACCGGGAGGACGTCGGGGAGATTGGCCTGGTGTATAACTATCTGACGCCCAAATTCGCGCTGGGATCGGCGCAGAACTGGGGTCGATACGGCGCCGAATGGCACATGCATTGCATGCCCTGGAACCTAGTGATCAGGAACCTGACCAGCGACGGGATGATTCTATCATTTACCGGGGGGCCCAATCAAAGCAGCGGGCAGGGCGGCTACATGACCTGGGGCCAGACCGTGGATTGGACGGCGACGATATTCCAGCGTAAAACTGTGCTGTTTTCGCAGATCCGCGCCGCCGCGCAGATCCACGTCATGCGCGCCCATCCCAGCGGGTTTCTGGAGCGGCCCTTCGGTCCTTACTGGGATCTGGCCGGCTTCCGCGAGCCCAAGCAGCGCCGGATGACTCGTATTTACATTGCCAACAGCCTGGGGCCACTGACCGAAGCAAAGGGGTGGGCCATGGGCGAGACTAACGGCGTATGTTTTGCTGTGCGGCCCGTACGCGGTGGTTACAGTTACGAACCCCAGCCGAAATGGATTCCGGGCCGAGTCTTGCTCTGCCAGGTCTGGGACGAAGTGGTTTTGCTGGAGGTGGCGGAAACGGAACAGGCGGGCGGCTTCGCCCTGTTCCAACAGAAAATACTGGCAGCGGAATTGCTCTGCGACGAGCGTGATGTCCGTTATACCAGCATCGGCGGCGACCGTTACGTGTTTCGCTGGAAAAGCGACGGCGAGCCGACGGTCAACGACCAGACACTCGATTATGGCGACATGCGCTTCGATGATCCGTACATCCAAAGCAAGGCCGGTTCCGGCAGAATTATGATAAACACTCCCGGCGCCCGTTGCGAGCTGATCGCTTCGGACCCTGAAAATATCTGGAGAATCGAAGAATGACAGCCGGCTTGCGCCAAGCCTGATTGTTGTGAAAGCCTGAAAAGTGAAAAGCGGAAGGACACGATAAAACGTGTCCCTCCATAAACAGGATGGCAACGGATACTCCTGAATGTGGAGGGTCGCGTTTCATCGCGACCGTCTGACGGGACTTGTGTTTTAGGATCTTTTCAGGGGAATCCTAATAAATCAGCCGGGGATAGACAGACATGGACACATATCAAGATATTTTGGCTGAAACCCACTGGACAGCCTCCCGCTCTGCCCATATCCGCGCCCATCCGTGTTCATCCGCAGTGCTTCTGTTGGCCTGGCTTTGGCTCCTTGGCGCGGGCCTGGCCTTCGGCCAGGAAACCAATAATCCGGCGATGCCGACGAACCGCACGGCAACGGAGCTATACCCGATTCTTGTCACCAACCAATGGGGCTACATGGATCGATCAGGCAAGGTGGTCATTTCTCCGCAGTTTCCCACCGGCTTCGGATTTTCCGAGGGCCTGAGCCCCACGCGCAAGGGCGGAGTGGTAGGCTATATCGATACTAACGGCCTTTTCGCTATCAAGCCGCAATTCGTTGCCGGCCTGCAGTTCCATGAAGGCCTGGCCGCGGTGCGCAGCGGTAAAAAATGGGGCTACATCGATCACTCGGGCAAGCTGGTCATCCCGTTGCAGTTCGATCAGGCCGGCAATTTTTCGCAGGGCCTGGCGCCCGTGGCCCAGGAGTTCAAGTGGGGGTATGTGGATCCGAAAGGTGGATTTCTGGTCGTTCCGCGCCTTGAGCAGGCCAGGGAGTTTTTCGCCGGCTTGGCGCCGGCCAGAGAGTCCGGCCGATGGGGCTACCTGGATCGCAAGGGGGCATGGGCAATTCCGCCGAAATTCGAGGATGCACAGCTTTTCGCGGAAGGCCTGGCCGCGGTGCAAATCGCCGGGAAGTTTGGTTTTCTGGATCGGACCGGCAAAATGGTGATCGAGCCGGCTTTCAACATGGTTTATGATTTCAGTGAGGGGCTGGCCCCGGCCTGCATCGAGGACGGCGGCAAATGGGGCTACATAGATCGCGGCGGCAAATGGGCAATCCAACCGCAATATGACTGGGCCTGGGGTTTCAGCGAGGGACGGGCTTCGGTTGACATCGGGCTGTTTTTCGGTTATATTGATCGCGATGGAAAGCACATTACCAAGGTCGAATGGGATTGTGCCGAGAAATTTGATGGCGGAATCGCGATGGTGGGTTATTTCGAAAGGCGGGTAGCGATCAAGTATGGTTACGTTGACCGCCAGGGAAAGTATGTCTGGCCCATGACGCGCTGAGAAATAATTTATATGAAAACCGGTTTTGCAATCCTAATATTCTGTTTTGCCGTCCTCCCGTTCAGCGCGCCGGCGGCTGTAACCTGGTCCGGTGGTGGGAGCAACTCGAACTGGTTCAATCCGACGAACTGGAGCGGCGGCGTATTGCCGGGTGCGACGGACGATGTGCATATCGACACCAACGGGACCGGCGGTCCGACCCTCACCGGCAGCGTGGCGGTGCTCACGCTGACTATCTCCAACAGGACCCTGACCTTCCAGGGCACAAACACGATTTTCACGGCGAGCAACCTGACGGTGGCGGGGACGAGCGGGAAGATCACGCACAGCTTGAACACGGATACGAACGATGAGGATGGCTGGCAGATGAACAATCTGATTTGGATCGTTTGCACGAACTGCACGGTGGCGACGGGGGCGGCGATCAACGTGGATTATGTCGGTTATCCTGGGGGGGCCGGATGGGTCTCCGGCTGTGGGCCGGGCGGCGGTGCCGTCGGTGGTTATGCAGCAGGCGGCGGTTATGGGGGCACAGGAGGTCGAGGGAGCAGTACGGCAGAGGGCGGGGTCACATACGGGCCATCGAACGCGCCGGTGGAATGCGGAAGTGGGGGCGGGGGTACGTCCCGCGCTCCCAGTGGTGGAGCGGGCGGCGGATATGTGCGTATTGCGGCGTGTGGGACAATTACCGTCAATGGCACGCTGACGGCGAATGGCCAGGCGGGCGCCGGCGATGCGGTAGGCGGCGGCTCGGGCGGCGGTATGTATCTATCCTGTGATACATTCACAGGTGAAGGTGTGCTGATGGCCAAAGGCGGGGCTGGGATTACCGGCAAGAGCGGCGGCGGCGGGGGCGGCAGAATAGCGGTGACCTTCAACCAGGCGACAAACTGCACGATCCGGTACCAGGCTTCGGGCGGCAGTGGCTACCAGGCGGGCCGGCCGGGCACATTATGGCTATCGCAATATCAGGGGGTCTTGCAGGAGTTGTGGACCGGCGGGCTTGCGCTGATGACCGACACGTGGTCGGCGGCGAACTGGACCCTGACGAATGTCAACACGTTTGCGGTATTGTGGCCGGGCTTCCAATTGAATGTGACCGGCGTGGTCCGGGCGCTGAGCAGCGGGGCCGGGATTGAGTTGGGAAACACGGGGGTCCTGACCTGCGCCAGCCTGGCGCTGGCGTCGGCGTCGAGTCTGACCCTTAACCCCGGCG
>CAZALU010000144.1:0-4582 GCA_964486075.1 uncultured Verrucomicrobiota bacterium | reverse complement strand
GGGCAAAAGCGAGCTAATCTGATATTAATAACCCATAGATTTTGCGGACGAGCCCTTAATTTTGCGCCGGCTCGGCGCAAAATCAAGGCGAAAAACTGTTGGAATTACGTACAATGGCTTGGCACATTTTTAGACTTATGGCAGCGCCGTAGATGCGGCGCCCTCGCCGCTTTTAGCTACAGGCTCTGAACGCGGCGAGGACGCTGCGTCCACAAATGTAGCCAGCCTGTTTTCCGCCCGGATCAGGAAGTCTGAGCTTGGTATAAATTTACCCCCGTTGCGGGGGCCTAATTCAAACACCCTCCCTTCTGTTCCTGCCTCCACCACGGCGCCCGCCCAGTTCCTATATGTAACAATAAGATAGACGATCGTTCATCTTATTGTTACATAGGAGCAACCTTGCCCACCCGCGGCGGGGCGGGATTTTCATGCCAAAGGCAGATCCGCCTACGGCGGGAATGGATTAAAAATCGAAAAGATCAGGATAGCCGGGATTCAGCCTTTGACTGATCCGTCCTGGCAGAAAGCCCGGCTCTACCAAGAGGATGCATAAGGTAGAGCAGGCTTTATGCCTGCTATCTTCGCTTCGCTGCCGCCGACGGTTGAGTCGATGAGTAGTTCTAAGGCGGGCTATGCCCGCAACCCAAGCTAGCGCAGGGTTTTCCACCGCAGGCGGATCCGCCTGCAACCTTGGTTTTCCCGCCAGCTGTCTGGCATGATATAACGGGTTCGCGCGGGTGAGCTACTAAAGGAGGCAAGCGTCTTATTGATAAGCCGCTCCACCGCCGGAATCTATGGGTGGCGCGCGTTATCGTGTGTCGAATCAAGTTCGAACAAGGTGGCGGCGATCTGAGGTCGTCCGCGGGATTCACGGATGTGCACATGCACGACTCCAAGGAGGGGAACTGATTGGCTTGCGATATCTTATCCCCTCCCTGGAGGGGGCAGGAGTGGGTTACTTGATTTTCTGAATTGAATTATCCCACCATCTATCCGCCTTACGCCCGGCGCACAGAAAGGTAAGGCTGGGCCATCAGGCCGCAGGGCGCCAGCCGATAGTCCCGGACTTGTCTTACCAGGAATGTATCCGGACCCGAGCCGGTCGAAGGGGGATCGGGAAAATGCAGGGGTCCGTGTGAATTGCGACGGTGCCCGACGACTTCGATCGTGAGTAGATTCTGCTCGCCCGGCGGCGCCAGGGCCGCGGTAATATCCACTTCGTTGGGCTCCCAGGCGATGACGCCGGCAAGGCAGCTGTTGACCAAGACCCGAACGGCAGCGCCGCAATACGCGGGAACTCGGACAAACAAGCGCTCGCCTTTGCGCAGGCGGGGCGCCAACGGGCGCCGGTAACTGACGGCGCCGGAATAAAACGGCAGGCCCTGGCCGCACCAATCGCCGATCTTCAGGTTCTCCGGCCGGGCGGTCAGAGTAGTCCGGACGCCCTCAATCCGCGCGCCGAACTCGCCCAGCAAATAGACGATTTCCAACCCGGGATGGTCAGCCGCATATTCCCCGGTCAGCCGGATTTCATTGCGTCCCTCGCGCAGGCAAGTCGGCGCGAAGGCCAGCTTGCGCAGGGACGGGTCGACCCACCAGCCGCATTCGACGTCGGTCGAAAGCTCATTGCCGTTGATGTACACGCGGTAGCGGCCGGGCTGCTCCAGGGCCAGGCAGAGTTGTCCTTGGGGCAGCGCCGCCACATCGAACGCATAGCGCAACTCGAAAGAGGCGCGCCGGGCGAGCGGGTCGGGCTTGCACGCCCAGGGCTGGACCGCTCCCCCGCCGCGCAGGTTCAGTCCCAGATGCTTGCGGATGCGCTGATCAATGATCAGCGCGTCCTGTGGCGCCCGCCATGCTCCCGAACCCATCCGCCAGGCTGGATAATCGAGGGCCAGCACATTGGGTTCCGAGAGGGCAATCGGCCAGCGGGTCCGGGTCAGCGAGCGCCGACCGACTTCCCGTAAAGCCCGTGAGCGTGGGAAATGGCGCACCGTTTTCTTCTTCGGCACGATGAACAGGCGGCTGCCGAGGGCGGGCAGTTCGGTACGAATCACCCAGGCGCCGTCCTGCCGGGTGGCAGCGGCCGTCGTCATGGCGCCGGTATCAAGGTGGCACTCCAGCGGGGCACCGGCGCATTCCGCAAATCCTTTAACGCGCACGTCCGGATAAGCCGTCCGCCGGGCGTTCAACGGAATATCAAGAAAGCCGGTTTTGAGCTGGCCGGGCGCATGCCCTGTATTGCACAGGAAGAGGTAACAGGCTTGGCGGTCCTCACGCAGCAGGTAAAGCGTTGCCTCAATTTCGCAGCCGGCGGGATCGGCAATCGAAACCCGGCGGCCGGTTTTTGCAACAATCGCCGCCAGGTCCGGGCCGCATTCCGGCGCGCGCGCGCAGACGGCGGCCAGCCGCAGGACATCCGGCGAG
Source organism: uncultured Verrucomicrobiota bacterium (assembly GCA_964486075.1). Lineage (GTDB taxonomy): Bacteria > Verrucomicrobiota > Kiritimatiellia > JAAZAB01 > JAAZAB01 > JAHIJO01. The sequence continues at coordinate 2,155 of CAZALU010000144.1, read as the reverse complement.
ATTTCGGCATCGACATTACCGGCTGGCTCGCCCGCGAAAACCACGGCGCCGCCGGCTGCGGCGAAGCGCCGCAGCAACTCGAGCGTCGAGCGGCGCATGGTTTTCAAGGGCGGCACGACTACGGCGGTATAATCCGCCTGACCAACATGCAGAACCGGTTTTCCGCTGCCCGCCACAATCCTGGCGTGGCGGGCCAGGATATCCTCGTCACCGTAATCGAAATCCAGGTGGGCGAACAAGAGGCTGTCGCGCAGGGCTAAAATCATCCGGTCATACCGGGCAACGCATTCGTCATCCCGCCATCCCCTGCGGCACATCATCCACATGCTTTCGACGGGATGAATCACGAGGACATCGCGCACTTCTCTGCCCCGGGTCATGATCATGTGAATGCGGGCGAAATAATCTTCCACTTTGGGATACAGCTCCCACCAGGGAGACTGGTAGAAAATCGAAGCCGGGTAGTCCCGCTTGGCCTGCCCCTCCATGGTGTACCAGGCCAGATGCTGGCAGCGCAGGTTGATGCCCAGCGCCGCCTGCCAATCGCCCAGCGCCTTATGCCCCGTCAGCGGAAAATCCCAACCGGTGCAGCCGTAGGTTTCCGTCAGGCGCCACTTCCGGCCGAACTGGCGCGCGACGGAGCTGACCTGCTTGGCAATATCGTACAGGCGGCGGTCTTCGCCCAGCAGGTCGATGCCGGGGGCATGCATAAACTCGTAGGTGCGCAGGCAACTGCCAACAACATGGGTCTGGCCGGAGAGCGAGTCTTCATCCTGTTGGTGCCCGGTAAAAATCAAGTTATGCTTATCGCACCACTCATAAATCTGGCGGCAAAACGCGTCCACATACATTTGCGTGATGCAATCATGGTAGTGCAGGCGGGCCGGGCGCATGCCCCGCCCCTCCACGTCGAACACCAGTTCCATGAGGTGTGGGAGCAGATCGTAGCCGTAGCGGCGGCGGAAGATGTTCGGTAGGGCGCCGGTCCAGGGCAGCCCGCCGGGCTGGCCGGTCTTGCGGTCGACATCGAGGATATGGCCGTATCTCGGCTCATCCGTAAATATACCCGGAATCACGCCGCCAAAATCTCGGCCGTTATGTTTGCGGTAGGCTTCGTGCGTGACCTTGATGAAAGAGCGCACGGCTTCATGATTAAGAGTGTCGACATAGGTGTAGCCATTGAACCAGGAGCTGCAGGGATACACTTCCACCGCGAAGACCACCAGGCTTTCGCCCGCCGCCAGTCGCGGCGCGCCGTCGCGCGGAATCCGCCGCACGCCATCCGCCCGGGGACCGTCCAGTCTCGCCGCGAAGGCCGCCAACGTGGCCGGTGTCCAGCGCAGGGCCTGCGAGCGGCTCAGAATGCGAACCGCGAGGCTGCGCATGCGATACTTCGGGTTCTTCGTCACCAGCCCGCCGGCGCTGCCAGAAGGCCAGCGGTCCTCGTCATACAACCAGGCTTGCATGCCAAGCTTGCCGGCCTCGTCGGCGCAGGCGCCCACCAGCCGGAACCATTCCGGAGACAGGTACGGCGTCGCCAATCCTACGCGGGAATGCATAAAAAAGCCGCCCAGACCCATGCGCTGCATCAGGCGGATTTGACGACGCAATTCGGCTTCCTCAAGCTTGCCGTTCCACGCCCAGAACGGCTGGCCCCGATATTCAGCGGAGGGATGCGTCAACTGCCGCAACCAGGTTTTGTTCATGTTTGCACCTGAAAAGGATAGACCTGCTCGTCCGTCGATTACCGGATTGCGCTCCAGGCGCTGCAGCCGGATCCCCTCTGATGGAAAGCGACGAGAGCGTCGCTGCTACTTGTTAAAAATCATGCATACACTTATCGCCCCGCAAGCGGGGCGGACTTTATTCTGAATTGTAGGGCGGGAACACCCAGCGGGCTGCCCGCCTCCGCAATCCCCCGGCGGGCAATCCCGCGGACGGGACATGCCCGCCCTACAGCAGATGCCAGGCACTCCGAATTGTAGGGCGGGAACACCCAGCGGGCTGCCCGCCTCCGCAATCCCCGGCGGGCAATCCCGCGGACGGGACGTGCCCGCCCTACAGCAGATGCCAGGCATTCCGAATTGTAGGGCGGGAACACCCCTTGGGTTTCCCGCCGGTTTCGGAAAGGCACGGCGGGCAATCCCGCGGACGG
>CAZALU010000143.1:0-4617 GCA_964486075.1 uncultured Verrucomicrobiota bacterium | reverse complement strand
GCCTCCGTGGTCAATTCCTGCCGATCCCTACCCACAGATTCTGCGGAAGACCCTTAATCTTCTTCGTGATTTGGCGTCTTTGTGGCGAATCATTCAGGTTAGAGATATTTACGGAAAAAATCGCAGGCCTTTCTGCCGGAAAAAGCGTGCGGACCGGGAAAGACGTCCTTCCACAGCCGGTCTACAGCGCCGGCAGCGCTGTAGATACGGCGCACTCCGGCGTACCCCTTGAGAAGATCCTGGATAAAAAAACAGTCATCATAAACGCCCATTTCCATCAGGAGGGGACGGGGTGCGATTAAGCCGGCAATATCATCTGTGTCGAAATCCCGAAAAATACCGGGTACGATTTGCGACCCGCAAAATTGAGCGCGCTGAATGCCGAATCCGCGCCAGGGATTCACATAGCCCATGATGTCGGCCGCTTTGATCCTCGGTTCGGCGGCTGTGGCGAAGGTGGTCATCGTACCGCCCTGGGATAGACCCATCATCCCGATACGGTTTTTATCGACTTCGACGCGCGTTTCAAGGTAATCCACGCAGCACTGGATGTCCCAGATGTTAAGGGTCAGGGGGTATATGCCCAGCAGGCTGCCTTTGATAAAATTGATATTGCATGGATCGCGACCCGGGAAGGGATTACCACCGTCATTGCGCTCGCCGAAGACGCGCAGGTCGGGGCAAAGGGTCAAGAATCCGGCCTGGGCCATCTGTTCGCCGTAATTGTAATTGTGGTTCTTAATATTCTCTACATGCGCATTAGATGAGCGGATTCCCGCAACCGAGTCTTTGCCGAACGGGCCGTGGCCGTGACAGCAGATAATCGCGGGGTTCTTTCGGTTGGCTTTCATCGTTTTCGGCCGCAGTACCTGGCAGGGAACCGACATAAAGGCCTCTGAGTCGAAGACCACCCGCTCGCGGATCAGGTCGCCGTCTTCAACCGAACTTTCCACTTCGGCCTTCAACGGCACGGGGCGGGGGAAATCACCCAAAAGTTCCAGGAAACGGGGCAGGGCTGTTTTTTTCCAGGCCCGCCAGTCGGCCGGGGTTGTGCCTCGAAACTTCAGACGGGGCGTTTTCTGGTCGGCGATCTGTTCCCAGTATTTTTGCATCGAAAAGTTACGGGTGACTTTTGGCATTGGTATAGACTTTCTGTTAAGGCGGGCTGTGCCCGCGACCCAAGGCAGCGCAGGGTTGATCCCAGCGATCTTCGGAGGCTCAAGCCTCCGCTACTCAAAAAGTACACACTAAAACATCTATGTTTACGGAAAAGGTTTTAAGCGAGGCTCTTGCAAAACCCCTGCGGACGCGACGGAGCGCGTCCCTCCAGTTCCAAAATCAGCAGGGGATGCAGATGCCTCAAGTGTCTTCGTTTCCATGCACCATCGGCACAAAGCGCACCGGCAGGCCTTCTTCGGTCGCCACCTTGCCGTCCTTTTTTCGTAAAATTATCAGGCGCTGTCCATGGCTGCCGATGGGCGCGATCATTCGGCCGCCTTCGCGCAACTGATCCACCAGGGGGGTGGGTATATCGGTGGGCGCGCAGGTGACGATGATGGCGTCAAAGGGGCTGTGTTCCGGCCATCCCTTATAGCCGTCGCCGGTTAGAATTTGGACTTCACGGCAGCCTTCCGCGTCAAGCGCCTGTCGGGCGTGGCGCGCCAGTTCCGGAACGATTTCAATGCTAAACACCTTGGCGCCGCATGCGGCGAGGACCGCGGCCTGATAGCCTGATCCGGTGCCGATTTCCAGGACTTTTTCCCCGGGTTTGATCATCAGCCGTGCGGTCATATAGGCCACGATATAGGGTTGGGATATCGTTTGGTTGAAACCAATCGGGCAGGGGTGGTCTCCATAAGCGTTTTGGGGAGTGCGCAACTGCGTAGGAATGAAAAGATGGCGGCGCACCTTGCCCATGGTCTGCAGCACCAGTGCGTCGGTTATGCCGTAGACGCGCAGTTGCCGCACCATAGCCTCGCGTCCGGACGTCCAGCGCGGATCCTCGGGGATTTCGGACTGGTCGGCCAAAGCGCTTGTCACAAACATACCCAACGCCAGCAGAGCCATTGAATCAATTAAAGAAATAAGCATATTCATTGCCGTATAATATTTACTCTGATTAAACATAACAGATGGCATCAGGAAATGCCACTTAAATCCTTTGCCGCCAGCAATTCTAATTATGGCCGGTGCCTCCTGCCGCCTTGTGCGGCAGGGGCTAAAGTAAAGGCCATAATGAGAATTGCTGCTTTGTCGCGACTCTATGACAAAGTTGCAAAGGTGCTTTACAAGTCCAGTGCCAGTTGCTAACGTTCGATTTATCAACATGAATTCGCAAAAGAAAATTGTCGTGGTGGTGCCTTTTCTGAACGAGGCCGAGAACCTACCTTTGCTTTTCGACCGGATGATTAAAGCCATGGTCGGCCAGCCCGATGCGCTGGAAATCCTATTTGTGGATGACGGCAGCAGCGATAATTCCCCGCAATGGGTGCAGCGGCAGGCGGCGCTGGACAGCCGAGTGAGACTGTTGCGCCTCTCGCGTAATTTCGGGCACCAGATCGCCATTACCGCCGGCATGGATCATGCCGATGGCGATGCCGTGGTGATCATTGATGCCGACTTGCAGGACCCGCCCGAGGTGATTCCCGACCTGCTGGCCAAGTGGCGCGAGGGCTACGAGGTGGTGTATGCCGTGCGGCGCAGTCGGGCCGGCGAGACTTGGATCAAGAAGTTTCTGGCCGCTTCCTTCTACAAGGTCTTTCGGGCGTTGGCCAAGATAAATGTGCCCATGAATGCCGGCGATTTCCGGCTGGTGGATCGCAAAGTCGTGGATGCCCTCAAGGAAGTCCGCGAACTACATCGCTTCATGCGTGGCCTGACCTGCTGGGTGGGTTTTCGTCAAGGCGCGGTGTATTATGAGCGTGCAGCCCGCCATGCCGGGGAGACAAAATATCCAGTCTGGAAATCGATGCGACTGGCTTTTGATGCCATCACGTCCTTTTCCGCCGCGCCCCTACGCTGGATTACCGGTGCCGGGGTGTTGGTTTCCCTGATCGGCCTGGTTTTTGTTATGCGCATCATATGGGGGTATTTTATCAATCCTGAAAAACTGGCGCCGGGTTGGACATCCATAATGGCCATAGTACTTTTATTGAGCGGCGTCCAGTTGGTTTGCCTAGGCATGATTGGCCAATACTTGAGCCGGATATTCGAGGAAAGCAAGAAGCGCCCGCTGTATTTTATCAAGTAACGTAACAGGGGAGGAAGGCACAAAGCAGGAAAAAACCATGAAACGAGCCTGTCCTGCTAAAGCGCTTAGTCCCGGCGCGTAGCAGTGGCGAGTTTGGGCGTTAAGTTGCTATGGCAACAATGGTCTGTTGTTAGCCAGTCCATGATTGTATAGTACTTTAACCGCACAAAAACGCTGCAAGAAACAAGAAAACACTGAGTTTTGGACAGGTTAACAGGATTGTAAATATACGCATAGGAATTTCGATCTTTGTAGGGGGGGCGCTAAGCGCCGCGACCGTTGCCGCACATAGTGCGTCTCCCACAAGGAACATGTTTCTGAAGGCCTGATTTACATCGGCTGTGTATATTCTGAATCCTGTCTCCTGACTTCCGAATTTATGTTCTTTGGCAACGAAATTATTACTGTTGGCATAAAAATTGAATACACGGACAGGATTTTTGGACAGGATTAAGACGCGAAAAGAGTTTGTTCGTTTTTTTGCTTCCGATCCTGTTAACCTGTCAAATTTTTAGATTCTTTGTTTAGTCCGTAGTTTGATTGAGTTGCGGGCATAGCCCGCTTTAAACATGAAACCAGCGAACAGCACGGGTTTAAATCAAGGGCTGATGACGGTGTTCGATGTCGTTTCGCGGCAACTGCCGGCGACAGGTACGGATTGCATCCTCATCGGTGGTTTCGCCGTAAATTATCATGGTTATACGCGCAACACCTTGGATGTGGATTTCATGATCGTTGCGCAACAATTTGATAATGTGAGCCAAATCATGAAACGCTCAGGATTTACAAACATTACAAGCAATAATAATGTTGCATTCTTCAATGCGCCGGGTTCACCTCTGCGCGTGGACTTTCTTTCTGTGGATGAAAACACCATGCGCAATCTCCTTGTCAACGCTATCCTCGCTAACGTGCATGGGTTCCCTGTCAAGATCCCGGCGCTCACGGATCTGATTGCGATGAAGGTGTTTTCCTTGTCCCAGGACGTTGAACGTCGCATGGGCAAGGATCTGCCTGATATTGCCTACTTGAGCGTAATCAATAATCTGGATTTGGAATCTGATATCCGACCATTATGCAATCGGTTCGCAACGCGTAATATCTATGGTCTCATCCAGCGTCAGGTGGAGGCATTAAGGAGGCCATGAACCGTTCGCCAACAACAGCAAAACCTTTTCCCCCGCGGCTTTCCATGGATGAATATGCCGATTTTGTGGAAGCCTCTCTTCGTGAATCTGATCCCGAGCGCGCGGCGCGTCAGAAAGAATTGGAGGAGCGGATCAGGATATCGTTCTGCATGGTTAATAGAAAAGGCTCCTCACCAGAATCTGTGGGTCGAAGAGGGGATTTACCACAGAGACACGGAG
>CAZALU010000142.1:0-4647 GCA_964486075.1 uncultured Verrucomicrobiota bacterium | reverse complement strand
CGCATAGCTGGTTATGGAGATAAGCATAGCGTAGCGGCTTCGTATCCGAACGAACACACCGATCACCGACAGAAGATTTACCACGGAGAACACGGAATCTCCTGTTCCGTTATTCTCCTCTGTGCCTCCGTGTCTCTGTGGTAAATCCCATCTTCGACCCACAGATTCTGGTGAGGAGCCATTTCTTCGTAGAGACCAGGCCCCCCAGTGCTTATGAACCTCAATAGCCGCCCCAATAATTTGTTCGGTTAGTTCATCTTCGATCATAATACACGCTTCCCGTCTTTCTCCAATGAAAAGTCATTGCTTGAAATCGCCCCGAGGCGTTTTCGTGCCGGGGCAATTTCAAGCAATCTCTTCTCCGTGCTTCCGTGCCTCTGTGGTGAATTATTTCCGATCTACCCACAGATTCCGCGGAATATCCATTAATCTCAATACGAAGAGCGGACGCGACAGAGCGCGTCCCTCCATTTTATCGGTAAATTCGCACAACCTGATCCGTGGAGGGACACATTTTACCTGCCCGCAGTGGCTATACCACAGGCATTGCAGGCGGGTCGTGTCCGTCTGATTTTTCACTTCTGACTGATTACGCTGCCGTCGAAAAGCACTTTCAAATCACGGGTAATATCCGCCTGCGTCACACGGCAACCCGCGCGCACAATATCCTCGTATTTATCGCCCAGAACTCCGCCAATAATGGCCCGGGAATGGATCCATTTATAGATCAACTGGTCCAGCACCCGCGCATCGGAATGCTGGGGAATAAAGGAAAGTCCCAGCAATTCCAGGCGCATGGCCGTGATTTCACGGATCAGGGACGGGTTGTTCAGGAACCACCAGCATCCAAACGGGATGATATTCTTAAACTTCCGGGCGGCAATGCATAGTTCGTGCATGTTCTCGCGAGCCAAGTAGGTTACCAAAAAACGGTTATCGGGATAATCGTTAGCCAGCCGCTCCAAGGTATCGATTTCAGCCTTACCAACCGAATCTCCGGCCAGGCCCAAGGCCGGGTTGACCAGCTTCTTGACGCCGATCATCATAGCCACCGGAATATTCAGTTCACGCGCCACGGGTAACACGGCCTTGATCAATAGATTGGTCAGGCTGGAAGTTACATCCGGATAGCGAAAGAATGGCGGCAGGCTGACGGCCATATAGCCGGCCTCCAGGCGCTTGCACCACTCGCACAGAAAGCGGCGCACTTCGGCCATAGTTTGTCCGGAAAGGGAGGAATCAACATCGTAACCTAAGGCCCGCAGGCGCTCGCTTCCCTCCGGCCAGCCCATCAGGACGCCATCGATCCGCAGGACTCCGTGAAAGCGCGGATCCCGTTCGAATCCACGTTCCCACACCTTGCGTTCCGCCGGATCCAGCGGATCATTGGTCATGTAGACCCGGCTTACCCCCGCCAGCTTAAACACCCGATCCGCATAGCCTTGCGCCGTCTGCCCGGCAAAATAACGGCGCAGGCCCGCCAGCGACTTCGCGTTCGGATCCAAGCCCAGAGCCTGGAGCACGGTCAGCACCCCGCGGCAGGCCTCGGACACGGGCGAGCGCTTCACAAACAACTCGTCCCAGACAAGATCGGCCTGGCTGGTTTTGGGCAAATTGAAATACGACTTGTATTCCATATCCGGCCGGGCGCGGAACACTTCGGCCACCAGGTAATGATAAGTCAGCAGTTCGTCAAGGCCCCACAGGAGCAAGTTACCCATGGCCGGATCGAAGAGATGGGTGTGGATGTCCACCACCGGCAGGCGGGCCAGGGCTTTACTGACCACGGTACGAACAGATTTCAACGGAATTCCGGACTTCATGCGCTTCCTCCTATGTGAAACATCTAGCCCCATCTCGTCAGATGCCATTAGTCCCTTAAATTACTAAAAGCGGGAAGAAAAACAAGAAGATTAACCGCAAGAACACAAAGATCGCAGAGAAAAGCATATTCTTTTTGTGCTCTTTGCGTTTGCGGTTAAAATTCTGGGTTGCGGGCAAAGCCCCTCTTAGCACACTGTCCGCATTTCATGGGTAGATTGAGCGAACGGAAGGCGCGAACATTGCCGCGGAATATCTGTTCGTCGGCGTGGCGTCGTCGTCGGTCGTGTCCTGCTTACTATTGCTTGCGTTGGTCGCATCTGTCACCTCATAACCTGAAACGGTAGCGTTTGTGAGTGTCAGCACTGACTGACATCCAACACAGACCGGATTGGGAGGCCAGTTCATCGTGGGCACGGGACAGGCCCAAACGCTCTGTGCCGCCCACCATGACGTAGAAAACGCAATGAGTCGCAACCCTAATCTCATTTTCGTACGGCTCCAAGTCCTATTTTGGCGTCTTCCAATTGGATTGTTCGAATACTAACGTCCCCGCTTGATTCGGACCGGATTTAGATTATCTGTTTACCATCACCACCCTACCTGAGGCAAACCTTTTAGAGAATAACGATACCTGACCCGAATGGCGCTTAGTTAAGCTTTAAATTTCGTTTGGACAATGCTTTGCGTCTGGATGGTTCGGGGACGGTTTGAAACAGCACCGTCCGAGAGATTTGCTCCATCCTTTTGAGAGTTTCCTGAACATATCGCCAATTTCCGATCGCCGCCTTCATCCATACATACTGTTCCTTCGACAGAGCTCCCGATACGGTTTTCTTGCTCACCTTGCGCGTCCACTGATAACATGGTCCGCCTGCTCCAGGCTCGCGATCCTGGACATACCCATGACTGAGCCACCCGCTTCGGCCCAAGGATTGCTGTAACCGGCGGTATTCCGCGCGCATTTCGGCAAGGCTCTTTGATAGTAACAGTTTAGCCCATTCCGAACTCTGATCGGTTATTCTCCTGAAAATAGTTCTTGCATCCTAGGTGTTTTAGCACTTTCTCAGATTGCGGATCACCTGGACTTTTTGGCGGGATCAATCTCGTCAAAAGGCCTTAAATATGAGGCCTACAATCTCACCACCAAAGTCGCTGGCGTCACCCGAACCAGGCATATTCCCAAAGACCTATTGCCCGTGGTTCAACGCATGACGGGCCGGCACAAAACTCTCAAGAAGCTGCTCAAGGATCTGGAAGAAACCAATTGGCAACTCATCCGGGAAGGAATGGAATTGCACAGCTATGGGACGCTATAAAGAAGCTCCCTTCGCCTTCCAGTGCGAGTATCGCCATGCCTGTCCGCATCTGCATGGCACCTCCACTACTTGGGCCAACATCCTGCTCGCGGATGCCTGTCCGCACTGTGGCTGCAAACCATTACGGCCTTCTCGGCAAAAACAAATCCATTGCCAGGAGGATATTGTCCTTCAGCCCAAAACTGTTGTCACCGAGTTCGTTCACGATACCGCCTTCTGCCCCCAGTGCCGCCGGCCGGTCTTTCAGACCGCCCCCCACGAGCTGCGCAATTCCCTGATCGGGCCTGTGACCAAAGCAGCGGCGGTCTTCTTGCGGCACAAGGTCAAGCTTTGCTACCGCGATATCCGCAAGGTTTTTTACGGAATCTTCGGAATGCCTTTCGTTCCCGCCTCCGCCATGAACTTCGACCGCTGCGTCGCCGCTCTCGGTCAGCCGCTGCACGACGACTTGCGCGCCAAGGTCAAGGCATCCCGGATCGCCCATGGCGACGAAACATCATGGCGCTTGGATGGACAAAGCGCTCAACTCTGATATGCGGGTAACAATGACTTGGCTTTCTATCTTGTGGACCACTCGCGGGGTGGCGATGTGGCGCTGGCCATCTTCGGCGAAAACTGGCCCGGCAATCTCGTCGCCGACGGCTACAGCGGGTACAATCCGGTCAAGCCCGCCAGCCGGCAATCCTGCCTGGCGCATCTCTCCAGAAACGCCAAGGAGATCATCCAGGAAATCAAGCTCTTGCCGGACAAGCTCAGGGACTCCGCAGCCATCTCTTTCTGTGCCCGGCTCCGCAATTTTTTCTCCGACTGCTGCCAACTCTGCCAGGCGCGTAACTCAGGCCAGATTGCTTTCGCAAAAGCCAGGGCACATAAGGCTGCGCTCCAGCGCAGACTGGATGCCCTTTGTCGTTCCAAACTCAACCACCCAAAGGCCGAGAACCTCCGCCAAAGACTCATCAATCCTGACCGTGATGCCGGCCGAATCTTCACCTTTCTCGACATCAACGGTATGGAGCCAACCAATAACCAGGCCGAGCAAAGCCTCCAGCTGCCGGTTATCTTCCGCAAAATATCATTCGGCAATCGCTCCGCTCTTGGCGGCCAAACCTTCAGCACCAACCTCTCGCTCCTCGTAACGGCCAAACGCCAAAAGCGCGACCCGCTTGCTTTCCTGCAAACGCTCCTGCTCCGCGGCCCTTCCACTGCCCAGCCGCTCCTGTACTGCCGCCCACTCCCCGTCCAGAATTCTTCGTGAGCTCCAGCAAAACGGGCTAAACTGTTACGTATTCAACGGCGCAACCCCTCGCCGAACAGCTTGACGCATATCATAACTCCTGCTTGTTGTGCTATCCATCAAAACACATTGACAACACATTAGCAATCAACTACATTGTTGACAGTTTTGATGGTAAGAGCTGAGACACGCCGCGCTATACGTGACGCATAATATTATGTTGGGATTAAGAGATAAATGACTACGGCAACCCTATACATCCTAACCGGAGCC
>CAZALU010000141.1:0-4729 GCA_964486075.1 uncultured Verrucomicrobiota bacterium | reverse complement strand
CAGACCTGCGCCCTGGGCGCGGCCATTGCCGGCGCGCTGGCCGCCGGGGTCCATTCCTCCGTGGAAGCGGCGATTGAGGCCATGACCGGGGTCAAGGCAAAGGTCTTCCGCCCGATCCCGGAAAATGTCGCCATCTATAAGGAATTGTACGCCATTTATAAAACCCTCCACGACGCCTTCGGCCTGCCCGGCGCTGTGCCGCTCGGCCGCGTGATGAAGGAGTTGCTGCGCATCAAGGCCGGGGTGCTTGGCGCGTAACGATCTGGTAAGTTCCCAACCATTACCGCTCCACCAATGATTCGGCCACAGGTTTTATGTTCTCTCCTGAACACCATGCTGTTCCTCCGGCCCAGTTGGACCGCGCCATCCGGCTGACTTACGCCCAGATGATGCTTAACGCCGTTTTTGCCGCCAGTACGGGCGGCATGTTCCTGGTCGGGTTTGCCATGGCGCTGGGCGCCGACGATATTCTGCTGGGGTGGATGGGTACCTTGCCCCAGTTTTGTGTTATTTTTCAGCTGGTGGCCGCCTATTTCATCGAACGGGGGGCCAGCCGGAAACGCATGACGGTCGCCTTTTCCATGCTGGCGCCGTTCGGCTGGTTCCTGATCGCCGCCATTCCTTTCTTTGCGCCAGTGCTGGCTACGACCGCGCGCATGGCCCTTCTGATCGGGGTTATCAGTGTGAGCACGCTGGCCACCCAATTTTCCTCGAACGCCCGTTCAAGCTGGATCGGAGAGTTGATTCCGGCCCAGCGGCGGGCCCGGTTTTTCGGCTATTGCATGTTGTTTGCAGGCCTGGTGGCTGCCTTGTTTGCCGTCATCGAAGGAAAGTTTCTGGATATCATCCAGACGAAGGGCTTGTACGCCTTCGCCGCCTTGTTCTTTTTCGGCGCCGTATTCGGGCTGATATCGGCTGCGTTAAATATTCCCCAGCCGGATTGCCCCCTGCCCGGCGGCGCCGCGCGCCCCGCGTTTTTTCGGGTACTGCGCGAAACGTTGCGCAACCGACCCCTGTGCCTGCTGGCCCTGGTTCATACCGTCTTTGCCCTGGGAAATATTGCCGGCCCTTTTGGCTCCGCGTATTGTCTCAGGGATGTGGGCATCAGCTATTTTGGATTGGGCTTGCTGAACGCGGTCGCGGTGATATCCGGGCTGGTCGTTGCGCCGTTATTCGGCAAACTGGCTGACCGGTTCGGATGCCGGCCGATCATGATCTTGGGCTTGCTCGTGCTCGCTCCAAGCGGCTTGGTTTGGCTCCTGATCCCGCCCGGCGCAACCGGGATGGCCTATGCCTGCCTGCCCTGGGCGAACGCCGTTTGCGGCATCGGCGCGGCGGCCTACACCGTGGCGCTCAGTTCCCTGACTTATAAGGTGACGAAACCGGAAGGCCGCTCGGCGCAATTTGCCCTGTTTACCGTATTTGTTGTCCTGCTCAGCGCTCCCATGCCGGTTCTGGGCGGCTGGCTGGTGTCGACCCTGGCAGGCATGGGCTGGGCCGTCGATCTGCGGCTGACCTTTTACCTGTGGATAGTTTTCATGTTATTGGCGGCTTGGTTGGCCCGCTATCTCCAGGAGCCGCAGTCCGTGCGCACGCGCATCCTGGTGTTCGATCTGTTTCCCCAGGAAATGCTGCGCCTCTGGGAAACGAACCTCCTGCCTTTCGTGTCAGCCCTGTTCACTTTTCAACTGCCCGCTCGCCGTCGCCCCGGCGATCCTCCGCCGAAGGACTAAAGATAAACATGTCTTAGCAATAGATCATCTTACGGGTCATGCCGCCGTCCACCATGAAATTGGCGCCGGTGATGAAGCTGGCTTTGTCCGAGGCCAGGTATTCGACCAGTTGTGCTATGTCCTCAGGGGTGCCCACCCGGCCGGCTGGATGCTGTTGATGATCGGCCGCCGACAGCTTGGGAGTTCGGCGCACACTTTTCTTTTTTGAGGATTCGGTTTCGATCCAACCCGGGCTGATGCAATTGACCCGCACAGCGGGGCCCAGGCTCAGGGCCAGGGCATGGGTTAGCGCAACCAGCCCACCCTTGGATGCCGCATAAGCTTCCGTATTGGGCTCCGACATCAAGGCGCGGGTGGATGCGATGTTGATGATCGCGCCGCGATGCCGGACGAGATAAGGTGCTGCGTGCTTGGCGCACAGGAAAGCCCCGGTCAGGTTGACACTCAACACTCGGTTCCAGTCCGCGAGTTTGAGATCGCCAGGCGCCGAATTGGCCATAATGGCCGCATTATTGACCAGCACATCGAGTCTGCCGAACGCTTCTGCGGCAGCAGCCACCATCTTGCGTACCTGGGCCTCCTTGGCCACGTCGGTGGCGATAAATTGGGCTGGGCCCAGCGCCTTGAATTCGGCCTCGGTTTCCCGGCCGGCCTCCCGGTCGATATCCACAATGACCACCGACATGCCGTGCCGGAGCAATGTCCGCGCGATGGCTTTGCCGATCCCCTGGGCACCGCCTGTTATAATCGCCACCTGTTTATGCATGTTTCTCCTTCAGTGCCAAAGCGGGGCTACACCCGCAATCCGTCAGATGCCGGACGTTCCGCCCAAAAAGATTTTTACCACTGATAACACTGATTTCACTGATCGGATAACAGAAGATTATTATTTTTACTCTATCCGCCCGCCTGCAACCCGGCGGATGCCGGATTGCACTACGGGCAGGTGCTATCCGTGTCGTCCTTGGTTAATCTTCTTGTTTTTCTTGGCAGTTCCGTGTGGATAAGGCGCTAAGCATCTTTCTTGCGCTCAGCATCTATGCCATCAGTATCCGTTTCGCTCAGACGGCCATAGGCTAACCATAGCGCCACCACAATCAATATTTCACCGAGGAGCACAACCTGGCCCGAAAAGTTATACATGGCTCTCCAGGCGCCGCCGGGCCGGCCCAAGACCAGGCAGAAAACCCCCAGCAGGAACAGCAGCCAGACCGGCCATGTCCCCGACAGGCCGGACGACGAATATGCGGCAGGCGCCTGTATAGTTTCAGCGCCGTTAGCGGCGGCATGCGGCGATTCGACAACTGGTGCGCTGTCCTCTGATAGATCAATGAATTCTTCGGAGGTAAGGATTTCCCTCGCGCGCCCGGCTTCCTCATCCGCCACTTGCAGGCGGACGCCGTCAATAATCGAGCCATACCCCAGGGTATAGGAAAACACATCGGCAACGACCGCCTCGATGCCGTAGATATCCAGGCGCGTTTTAGCCAGTTCGGCCGACATTAGGTTGCGATAGGTGGCAACGGTGATCATCAAGAATCAGTCGCTCCCTGTCCGGATGCTGGAGCTTAATTCACGGGCACAAACCCGCTCCCGCCGATTCGCGCGGAAGCCGGTTGATAACCTGTCTCTGATAGCCAGACACGCAGGATGCCGTCAGCGGCATCATACAGGCCGGGATCAAAAAGGCCATCGCCGTCATAGTCTCCCGGGGCCACTACGCCGTCGGCAGGGCCGAAAGCAGTGCTGATCTTGCTGTACCCACTGGCGGATAACAAGGCAGTCCATGTGCCTGTCTCCGGCTGGAAAACTATCGGATCCGCCAACCTGTCCCCATCCGCATCCATCAGGCAGGGCGCTGTGTGATTAATGTCCATGGCCGCGGTCTGCTGGGCATAGGCGTCGCCGGCTCCGTCCATGTTACCCCGTCCGCGGACCGCCAGATGCTTCCGCCGGCGCAGACGAAGGCGTTGTTGCCGTATGCCACCCCCCGCAGGTAACCCGTGGTAAAAGGCGTCACGGCAGACCAGTTTAGCCCGTTGGGAGACTGCAGCAGAGTGCCGTCATAGCCGACGGCGATATACTTATCGTTTCCGAAACATACCCCGTTCAATGTTTTTGTCGATCCGGAGCTGCGTAGATACCAATCCAGTGTCGTGTCGGCATGCAGGACCGTGGCAGTCGCCAGCCATCCGACGGCTAATGTCTTTATAAGTATCATATGTTTGGATACCAAACGCATAGATGCTTCCTCCTGGTTGGGCTTGTTGCTTGTCGAATCGTTGTTGCCGATTAATAGCTATATACCAATGCGGCCTGTGCCGCAATCCAATTTGACGTGTATCCTGGCTGGGTGATCGAATTCGGTTGCATTGCTAACGCAAAATAGAGCGGTGTGCTATTACTGCGTGCGACAGGAACTGACGCGCCCTGGCTTCGGCTTACTCTTGCCGCCGACGTGTCACGCCGTAGTCCGTCAGTCGACGGACGAAGGCGGAAGCCGGTGCGCGACTTGTGCGGGACGGAGGACCGCACAACCAAGCGCATGCCTCGGTGGACCGCGCCCCTGACTTTCTTCCCGGCGGGGTCATAACACCTTTTTATGCTGACCTTGGCCGCTTCGGGCAAGGTGCCCTGAGCAAACCCGCGCCTCGCGGGAGCGTCGAAGGGCGAACGCATAGAAAGTGTTATGACTGGAGCCGGATTCCCGTCAACTGACGGACGCGGTGCTCCCGTCTTCGCCAAAGGCGCTACGCCGGGCAAGCCGGGGCAAGGCGGAGGCGGCTCCGGGCTTGTCCTCCGTAGCCAAGAGTCCGCGCGGGCGTAGGCACCCGGCCGGACTCGTCGTCAAACAATCCTTCTGGATCTGGCCTGAACGGGAACTATCCGGCAACACCATCGACTTTCTGAAAGTCCGCCATAGCGTCTGCGCGAAGGAGGATTTATGAAGATAGAGGGGAAATCATTCCAGGATGCCATGCAGATCATAGTCGATC
>CAZALU010000140.1:0-4737 GCA_964486075.1 uncultured Verrucomicrobiota bacterium | reverse complement strand
AGTCATTATTGCCTTGCTTGCAGTTGTTCGGTCGCATAGTGTAGCTGTCGTGTAAATAATTCACAGCTTGAAATTAGAAGTGCATCATTGCCAATCATTTTTTTTCGGGCGCGGGCGCGGCAGATGCCTGGTGAGCTGCGGATAATATCCAGAGGCGAGGAGGGATATGCCCGATATCTATTTCCAATGCAGTTGCGGTAAAAACCTGGCGGTTGAGGCGAGCAGGATGGGGCGTACTGTCCATTGCCCGGATTGCGATGCCGGGCTGGTGGTTCCGGACGCATCGATCCAATGCAACTGTCCCCGGTGTGGTATTACCATGCAGGCGCCCGCTGAGATGGCTGGGAAGTGGGTGCAATGTTTGGGATGCAGTTCCAAAATCCAGGTAGCCGAGCCCCTCCCTGAACCTGAGGGCGAGCTAGAATTGGGGGCTCCGGCACCAGTGACTGGGCCGCCGGGAGAAAATCTGCTGACTGGCATGGACAGGTTTTTCAAGCAATGCCCACAATGCCATGAGCGGATACCGTCCGGTACTCAACAGTGTCCGTTCTGTGAGTATTCTTACGCCAAGCAGACGCCCAATGGGCTGATCATAGGGGTGTTGTTGTTGTGCGGGGTGATTGCGGCTGCTGTTTTTCTGGGGCTTTGGCGGGCTAAAATCTGGCCGTTTACCTCCAGCCGGCCACCAGCTCCGATGTTGACGGCGGATACGGCGCCGACCGCGACGGAGCTGCCTCCAGAGCCTGATACGGATGAACCCGTGCCACTGCCAACGGCTGGCAGCCAAAAAGTTTCGCTTGCGAATGATAATATCCCGGATAGCCTGTCGGAATCCAACAATGCGGTGGCCATCCAGTCCGAATGGTCGGCGCGAGTCGCGTTATCCCGTCAGTTCATCAGCGCTCGGATGGACAAGACTTGGCCTCGCTGTGTCTCGAATACATTGGTGAGCTTGCGCCAGATCGACGGCCTGGTGATTAACGGAACCAATTCCGGTTTGGAGCCTGGCGCTATTCGGTTGTCCATGGCCGACAAGTCCGTGCTCGTCGAATTCAAAAATCTGGACGTTTATAACCGCTTGCAGGCGGATGAGGTCTTTCGGGTGGCATGGATCAATGCCCAGGCTCTGGCGCTCAGCCGACGTTCGTTGGAACAGGAAGGGCTCAAGATCAGCGGTCTTCTGGTCGATGGCGAGGAATTTGCGGACCGGGCGCTACTCCTGGGCGACCCGCAAGCGCAATATCAGATGGGCGAGCGTTCCTACCGGCAGAGGGATTATGCGACCGCTGTTCTCTTCCTGCAGGCGGCGGCCGCGCAACAACATGCCCAGTCCCAATATTTCCTGGGCGTTATTTATTTACAGGGTTTGGGAGTGAACGCTGACCAGCATCAATCTTTCAAGTGGATGGCGCTGGCGGCGGCTCAAGGCTCTGCCAAGGCCGAGCAGTTTCTTGAACAGCGCAAGCTGAGCGCGGAGGCCCGCCAGAAATTATTACGGCAGGAACAGGCCAGGCAAGATAAAGAATCGCAGGCATTTAAAGCCTTCCTGGGTCAACCTGGGCTGCGCGGGCAGGAGCGCCCCGCCGGCTTGCAGCAAGCACTCTAGCTTGCCATAGCATCAAGAGAGGATATGAATCCCATGAAATCTGGAACTAAAAATGAGGTACCCTTGATTCAATGTCCGCAATGCCATGCGCCGGCGCCGGCGGACAGCAAAACCTGTCCGGCCTGTGGCGCCGAAATGTACGGCGAGTGCCCGGAATGCGGTGTCCGGCGCGGAGCGCAGGACGAGTTCTGCCGGAAATGCGGCTTTAATTTCAGCCGCAAAAAACTGCGCCTGAAAGATGCGACGCCGTCCGGCGCGCCTGCTCCGGACGATTCGCTTCCGCGTATCGGATTGCACAAGCCCGGGAAACCTTACCGCTACCGGATGAGTTCGCGCATGGCCGGGATTCGTGCCTTTTTCATGCTGCTATTTCTGCTGGTGATTGCTGCAGCTTTGTTCTTTGCGGCCAACCGGGACTGGGGCCAAGCGCTCGGCAATTTCATCCGGGAGCAGATTGGCCGCGTATCATCCAGCGGGGAGGACAGTGTGGACAAGCCGCAACAAGATACCCAGCCCGACTGGAAAGCACGCTACCAATACTGGTTTGGATATTACCGCGATGTTTTCAGCCTGCCGCCGACGAATACGATGGTTAAATTGGGCTTGGGCGGCGGAATTATGGAGCAAGGTCTGTTCGTGCAGGTCGTGGATGGCAGCGTGGTTCTGCTGAAGGATGGGCAGAACTTTGATTATCCCCGGCTGATGCTGGACGATGACACCCGGCGTGTTTTTTTCTGTGATGAGTTTGCCTCGACCAAAGCCAGGGCCAAGCTTAAAGCCGAGCAGGCGGCATGGCGCCAAAAGGCATTCCAAGCCAAGGCGGACTCGGGCTCCTCGTCTGTGCCGGCAATTACTTTTATGGATATCAAATGTCCGGTTTGCGCGGGAATGGGTTATCTCCTGGTGACGCCTGGTACCGGGCAAAGCGGCTCGGGACTAGGCGGAATCGGACTGAAAGGCGGAACTCTCGGGTTACAGCCGGCTTCCCCGCCAAAACCGCAGACCATCAAGCAAGCTTGTCCGGTTTGTGCCGGAAAGGGGTTTCGACGGTTTGACCGGCCGCCTGATTTTCCCTGGCCGGCGGGGGCGTCGCGCTGCTGGAATTGCCATGGCATTGGCGCCGTCTTACTTGAGTCGAATCAAGGATTAAAGCAGGCAACCAAGTGCGGAATCTGCGATGCCCGCGGCTATGTAATAAACCAATACGATGCCTCGCGGAACGTGCTGCCGAAGTACGAGTGACGCTCTATGTAGTGCGCAAGCCGGCGCTTGTGCTTTGTCTTCGCGAAGCCGTTAGTTTCGCGGTTGAAAGCGGCAGTCCGACTGCCGCACTCCACATAAGGAATTATGAAAAACAAACCGCAGCCGATCTCCACCTTGCCGGCTTGGATAGACTTGGAAAGACATTTCCGGAATATCCGGCATGTTCACCTGCGCGACATGTTTGCCGATGATCCGCAACGCGCCGCCCGATTTACTGTTGCAGCCGGGGATCTGCGGCTGGATTATTCCAAGAACCGGGTTAGCACCGTTACTATGAAGCTCCTGTTGGCCCTGCTGCGCGCGCGGGGGCTGGCCTCTGCGCGGACGGCCATGTTCGCCGGTCAAGCCATTAACCGCACCGAGAACCGCGCGGTTCTGCATGTGGCCCTGCGCAATCGGAGCAATACGCCGATCATGGTCGATGGACAGGACGTCATGCCAGAAGTGAACCGGGTATTGGCAAAAATGACGCGCTTTGCGAAATCCGTCCGCTCCGGCGCCTGGAAAGGATTCAGCGGGCGTCCGATACGAGCGATCGTCAATATCGGGATCGGCGGATCCGATCTGGGCCCGGCCATGGCCTACGAGGCGCTTAAACCATTTTCGCAACGAGACCTGGTTGTTCGTTTCGTTTCCAATATCGACGCCACCCATATTGTCGAAGCCACCCGTGACTTGGCGCCGGAAGAGACGCTTTTTATCGTCACTTCCAAAACATTCACCACCCAGGAGACCATTACCAATGCTCGGACAGCTCGGGACTGGTGTCTGAGCGGGTTGAAAAACGAGGCGGCGGTGGCCCGGCATTTTGTAGCGGTTTCTACCAACACCGCCGCGGTCAAGGCGTTCGGTATCGACCCGGCCAACATGTTTGAGTTCTGGGACTGGGTCGGCGGGCGCTATTCATTGTGCTCGGCTGTTGGGCTGGCGTTGATGCTGGCGATCGGCCCGCGGCCTTTCACGGAGATGCTGGAAGGTTTTCACGCCATGGACTGCCATTTCAGGGAAGCGCCGCCGGCCCGGAACATGCCTGTGGTCCTGGCCCTGCTGGGAGTCTGGTATAATAATTTCTTCAATTCCCAGACTCATGCCATTCTGCCGTATGACCAGTATTTGAGCCGCTTCCCCGCCTATCTCCAGCAGGCGGATATGGAAAGCAACGGCAAGAGCGTTGACCGCCAGGGACGCCGGGTAACCTGGCAGACCGGTCCCATCATCTGGGGTGAGCCGGGCACGAACGGTCAGCACGCGTTTTATCAATTGATTCACCAGGGCACCAAGCTCGTGCCGGCGGACTTCATCGGGTTTCACCGTTCCCAGAATTCTCACGGCGATCACCACGCCAAGCTGATGGCGAATTTCCTGGCCCAGACGGAAGCGTTGGCCTTCGGGCGAACGGCGGACGAGCTGGTTGCGCTCCAGACACCGCCGGCGCTTGTTCCGCACAAGACGTTTGAGGGCAACCGGCCGACGAATACAATCCTGGCCGAATCGTTAACGCCAGCGGTCCTGGGTAACTTGATCGCGCTCTATGAGCACAAGATATTTACCCAGGGCGTTATCTGGGATATTTTCTCGTTCGACCAGTGGGGTGTTCAACTGGGCAAGGAACTGGCCGGCCGTATTCTGCCTGAATTAACCTCGCCTACGGAGCCGGAACTGAAGCACGATTCATCCACAAATGCCCTGATCCGCTGCCTGCGAAGTACAATGCGGAAGTAAAAAAGGCCGCCCCTAACGTGGGCGGCTACAGAGGATAGGAACCGCCCCCAACGTGGGCGGCTACAGAGGATAGGAACCGCCCCCAACGTGGGCGGCTACAGTGGAGTCTGCCGGAGTTGTAGCCGCGCACGCTGGGCGCGGTCTTT
>CAZALU010000139.1:0-4951 GCA_964486075.1 uncultured Verrucomicrobiota bacterium | reverse complement strand
GGCAAAAGCGAGCTAATCTGATATTAATAACCCATAGATTTTGCGGACGAGCCAAGATTAACAACAAAGAATGATCTGCTCGTGGTTGATTTCATACAACCAGACCGAAATATAAACGTTTTACGACACAATTAGGCCCCGATACATGGATCGCGATCGGGGCAATTTTTATCCCCAGGTAGGGAGCACCCTCCGGATGAGCCGTTCAGAACCGGGCGGCTCGGCAGGGACCCGCCACAAGCGGGCAGGCAGCCTCGCCCCACCTTTTGGAAACCCTATACATGGAATCAGGCGCGGCAGTTGCCAGTCAACCTTGACTGTATCCGACCACGCTGGGGTCGGTTCTGCTCTTCTGTAGCCGACCACGTTGGGGGCGGTTCTGCTCTTCTGATTCCGCTGAAAAACCCTGCGGACGGCGGGAACGCCGTCCCTCCCGTCATCGACATAGGCCTATTTTAACGGATTTGGGAGGGTCGGGATTCCTTCCCGACCTTCTTCATCGGGTTTTTCAGCGGAATCCTCTTCTGTAGCCGAACCCGATACGTTTCGTGTTCGGGATCTGTGTCGGTCATCCGCCAATCCCAGGACCGCGCCCAACGTGCGCGGCTATAAAAGATCGTCAGCCGACTTGTCCGCCGCAGGCGGAAAATTATTATGCATTGAATTGGGACCTCGCGGCGGGGGCAACTTTTCCTTCCATCGACGTCTTAATCGAGTAGAAACGGCGACTGTTCCATAGTTCAGGGTGGGAGGCGCGCTACGCGCGGCGACGGATCGGCCATGCAAGTCGCGGCGCACAGCGCCCCTCCCACAAAGCTTGTCTGCCGCAGGCGGAAAACTCCTGGCTTCCAGGTTATTTTCGAAATTTAACGTCTTGCACCAGCAGGCAATGCCCGCTTAGGTGAAAGTGAATATTGCACGATGATCATGCAATATTCAGGTATCAATAAACACTTGAAGCCTTAGCGCCTTATCCACGTGACACCGCGCTAAAAAACAAAAGGATTTTGATTCACACCGTGACGCACTCCAGCTTTAGCGCCGCACGGTGTGCGGCGGTTGTGAGTTGTTGGCACAGCCAGCATTGGTGGCAGATGAGTAGATCAGGTTTACTTTCACCCGTGGCGGGCATAACGCAGGGTCAGGATACGCCGGAAAAGACCTTCGCTAAGATGTTCGCTATGCAAACTGAACTGCAAACAATAGCTTGTCTCCCGGTCGTGGCCGCAAAATGCACCGTTGACCTCTGGATCATTCCAGCGGTCCTGGGGTATTTCCGTCCATTCCAGCAGCCAGACGAGCAGGCATGGAAATATATCGGCGTCGACACAATCCAGCGGCAAATCCCGCTCCGCTATTAGCCGCGATCCGGCCAGCAAGCGGGCATGTACGGCACCCGGCGGGCCAAGCATGTCAAATTGCGACAGGGCTTCGCGGATTGCCTCCCGGAAATCCTTCCGTCCCTGACGCCGGTCCAATTCATGTTGGAGGGCATTCGCAGGAAATAACAGGTCCCGCTCCAGGACATAATCCGTCAGCATCGTAAACTCAATGGCATCACAGACAGGATAATCCGCGAGCAGCTCATCGATCAGGGAGGGCCAGAACTTGGCGGCCGAATTTACGAAACGCACGCCATGCACAACTATTCCGAGGCCGGACGAGCGTTTGCCCGAAATCGTTGCGGAATTGTCACCCAGAATGCGCGCCATGTAATATCCAAACCGGAAAACGGATGAAGGTGGGGTAAGTGACGGGATTTGAACCCGCGACCCTCATATCCACAATCTCAAATTATACTTGGAAAACCCTATTTATTGGGGTTTTTGATGTTTTCGTGTCTTGCGAAACCTTCTGAAATGTAGCAAAAATGTAGCACTGCTATTTTTCTGTGACTTTTATTTGGGCTCCATAGCACAATTTATGGGTGGTTAATTGTCAGGCAATTTCACAACCTATTAATTCGCTGCGCTTTACGATCTTAAAATGCTCTCATATATCCTGTAACCATACGGTTATGCCTTGCCGAAAGAGAAAAACACACCACGGAGGCACGGAAACACAGAGGTAAAACAAGAGGAGATTTTGTCAAATTTGAGCCTGGCGTTCCACCAATCCCAAATTTGACAAAATCGGCTTTAGCTTGGAGACGGACAGGAGATTTGCGGACTCCCTTCCTGCTCCAAAAACAAGTCGTTGCTTGAAATCGGTTTTTGTTTACGACAAAACCCGATTTCAAACAATCTCTTCTTCTCCGTGCCTCTGTGGTCAATTCCTGCCGATCCCTACCCACAGATTCTGCGGAAGACCCTTTATTTGATGCCCCGGATTCTATCCGGCCATGATAAACCATGCAAGGGGGAAAATGTAGCGCGCATTTTCGCCCGCGTAAAACCCCGGTCGCCGGCTAGGAGTGTCTGGTATGAGTCGAGGTGCGATAGGCACCGGGAATGGCATCATCGTGCTCTCTACGCGCACGGATGGGGCTACGTATGAGCCAGGTGACGCTGCCTGAGGAACAGGAAACTGTTCTGGAGTTGCCGTCATGACCGCTTTGTCATCTCCAATAGTTTGTTTGGCGTCTTCAGTTCCCAGGAGTGGCATCTTCATTCCGTAAGTCCGGCCTTTGCCAGTTTCAGTTTTTGTGCTTTGGAATCCCATTGGTCAGAGTTCCAACGTCTGTACCGCCATACTCGCTCGCACATGGCTAATGCATCGCTTGTGTTTTCAGCCAATAATGGAAGGCCTCATCATTAACACCACGAAGTTTCGTCAAGAACTCAAGTGGACGTTCCATCGTAGCGGCGGATCAGTTCGCGCTCCAGGTATGCCTTAAGCGATTCGCCCACCATGTAGTCCACGATGGCGCGCGGCGTGTAGAACGAGTCGGTCTCCTTGCGCGCGGTTCTCTCGGTCTCGGGGTTGTACTCGGCGAGAAGATTCTCGAAGATACGGCCGAGCAATTCCGGGTCAAGCGCGATTTCCTCCTCAACCGGCGTGTTCTCGGTGACGGTGAACGTGTAACCATCGAGGATGCGGAAGAGGCCGTCCACCTTCACGGCGCTCTTTTTTGTCGATCCGTAGGCCGCATTCAGGTCGACAGTAACGTCCCTGCCGAAAAAGAGTGAATTTGGAACGAACGGCTGGCTTTTAGCCTCGTCGGAGAAACCGTCCACGCGGATCTCGATGTTCTTCCCATCGCGTTCCTCGCGGTAGTCCAGGCACTCGAATAGACCGCCGTTGAGGAATGGGATGCGCTCGAACAGCTTGCCGAAGTCTTCGGGATCGCGGAAGAGCTTCTCGTGCCGGTAGAAGCGATGGTCCATATAGTGTTTGTTTGTGCCACGGTATCGCCGGCCGTTGCGGAATTCCCGCTGATCGAGCGGCACGGCCAGGGTTGGAAAGAAAAGGTTCTGGAGAATCGAGAGGTAATAGCTGCCGTCGGCCGGATCGGAGGGATTAAAACTTTTCAGAACTTTCCGGGCAGTTTCCGGGTCAAACAGTTCCGCGGGAATAAGTCCCTTCTGGCGGGCAAACCAGCAGAAGATGATTCGCGTGAGCATGCGGATCAGGGCGATCCGGTTGCGAAGATCATCGTTCTCGATCCCGCCCTGTGGAAAGCGAACCGACTGCGCAGCCCAGAAGAACCATTCCTGGATGCGCTGATAAAACCGCTTGTTGAGCAATTCGATGTTCAGCCGCTCGGCCCAGGCTTCGTGCAGGGCTTCGAACGAACGGATAGGCTTGGCCCGGGCAAGTTCGGACAGCGAGAATGATGCCAGGACGTCAAGGTGTCCACGATGCGGATGGGCGAGAGAAATGTCTTTGATCAAACTGACTTTTTCGAGCACATCGCGATCCGGCTCCCGCTTATGAGCGCGCCGATTGATGACAGCCATGCTGATCTTTTCGCCGTGCAAAAAGAGAATCATCACGGGAATGGAGAACAGACGGTTGATAGCACGAGCAATGGTCGCAAACCGGCCGCGGGGATAGTCGGAATCGCGCAACCCAACGGCAAAGAAAAGATAGGATTTGAACCGCCCAGTGTCGATGGATGTCTCGCAAAACAAGGACTCTTCGGCGGCGAGTTAGTCATCGGTGAGTTGGAAAAGGAGATGCACCGAACGCCAATGCTCCATGCCGGCTCGCTCGCGATTCAGCGGGGATTCCGGGCGATCAAATTGACGAAGGAACGCCTCCGGGGAGGGGTCGAGATCAAGGGTGCGCGGGCTGCGGTAGCCGAGGGTCTCGAACAGACCAATGGCGGCCGGCTTCAAGTCCTTGCCCTTGAATCCAGCCAGACTCGCTTCAATCTGGTGTTTCAGGTCGGTCATGCGCGGCGATTACCTGTTAAATTACCTATTACCATTGCCTATTACCGAATACATGGGTTGATAATACCACCACCAATACCCCTACATAGACCCCATTCGAAAAGCTTTTTAACCGCGGATTACACCGATAACGCGGATAAATATCAAAATATTTGCGATCAGATGGTAAAACATTCCGCTCTAGGCGGATCCGCCTAAGGCGGAAACTACGAAACACGCGAAATGCGCGAAAGTTCAATCTTTTTGGCCTGGTTCAAAAGATGTCTGTCTTGGGTAACATTTTAACCGAACTTGTTCATCAATGCTTCGTCCCGGCGCAGCAATTCGCATGCTGGCCTTTAGACCCTCGCGACCTTGCGTCGCGGGTGAAGAGATTGGCTGGGAAAGCGCCCTTTTCCAGCCAATCTGTCGTCCCTGCCGCGCAAGGCGGCAGGAGACGCAGGCCATAATGACAATTGCGGGTCCCAGCGTATGCCCCACGGGCTGATAAAATGTGTAACCCTTTTTTGAACCATGCCATCTTTTTTATAACATTTTCTTGAATATATTTTCTCTTTTTTCGTTACTGCTCAGGTAGACAGAAGTCAGGAGTCAGAATTCAGAATGGCCTGCGA
>CAZALU010000138.1:0-5098 GCA_964486075.1 uncultured Verrucomicrobiota bacterium | reverse complement strand
ACTGGGCTATGGACATCCTCCGGATTACGGCCACGAACACGATGCTCTGGACCGACGGCGCGCTCCTGACCAACAGCGCCCACGGCGCCATCGCCGCCGGACGCGGCTTGGTGCTGGGCGTGAACGGCGCCGCGATGGGCACGACCCCGTTCCAGGGCGACGTCGCCGAAATCCTGGTCTACGACCGCGCGTTGACCGATTCCGAGCTGGCGCTGGCGCAAAACTTTTTCGGAACGAAATACAACCGCGCGCCCGTGGTCGGCGCCGGGCCGGATCGGATTCTCAGTCTGCCGGCGGCGGCGAACCTGGCCGGAAGCGCGTCCGATGACGGCTACCCCCCGGGCGGCTCGCTCGTCTCCCAGTGGAGCAAAGTAAGCGGAGCGGGCACGGTCACGTTCGGGAATTCCAACATGCCGGCGACCACGGCTTCCTTCTCGGCCGACGGCGTTTACGTCCTGCGCTTGAGCGCCACCGACGGAGCCTTGTCGGCCTACGACGAGCTGACGGTGACGGTCAGCGGGGAAGAGCTGGGCGGCAGTCTGCCGGTGGCCGGGCTGAAATTATGGGCCAAGGCGGATGCGGGCGTCACCACCAACGGGAGCGGACAGGCGAGCGACTGGCTAGACCAGTCTGGTAACGGCAACGATTTTGCCCAGGCGACCCAGAACTATCGTCCGCTGCTCATCCCGGCCGCCGTCAACGGCCGGTCGCTCCTGAAATTCGACGGCACGAACGATTATATGTCCAGCGCCTATATGCCGACCGGGCAGGTCACGGCGTTCATCGTCCGGCGCTACCAGGCGTTCGGCGCCAAGCAATCGCTGTTCAACTGCCACAAGACCGCGACCCCGGACGGCGGCTTCTACCTTGGCGCCGGCGGGGCATCGAGCCCGTATAACCGCCAGGCGCTCTTCACCGCCTGCGGCGGGACCTGGTATTCCGGAGCCGGTTCCCAGGACAACGGTCTGCTGACAACCGAGTGGGCGGTGGATACGCTGAAAATTTCCTCCTCGAACACGATGTTTTGGACGGATACCACCCTCAAGACCAACAATACGGCTCATGGCTCCATCGCGGTGGGCCGCAACCTGGTGGTCGGCGGGAACGCCGACGCGCTCGGTGCGAATCCGTACAAAGGCGAAGTCGCCGAAATCATGGTCTATAGCGGGGCCTTGTCGGATGCCGACCGCTCGGACGTGCGCACCTACCTCTACAACAAATATCAGAACGCCGACAGCGACGGCGACGGCCTGCCCGACGCCTGGGAACTCGGGTATTGGGGCAACCTCGGGCACGGCGCCTCCGAAGACGCCGACGGCGACGGGCTCACGAACCTGCAGGAGTATCAGCTCGGCACGAATCCCCTGCTCGCCGATAGCGACGGCGACGGAATCTCCGACTACAACGAAGTTTACGTGTACCACACCAATCCGGCCCTGGCCGACAGCGACGGCGACGGAACCAACGACCTGGTCACCATCCAGACGCGCTGGGGCACGAACAGCGTCTGGCGCATGGGCACCTGGCTGGACGTCGGAATGCCGGGCCAGCCCCTGGACCAGGTGTTTTCGGAAGACCCCGCCTGGAGCGTGGACGGGACCACGCTCGTCGCCACGAACATCGGGCGTGTGGAATACGAGTTCGTGGTCCCGCAGGCCGGCATCTATCATTTTTCAATCCGGCATATCAATCGCGGACAAACCCCACCCGCGGGCTACCAGTACCGCCTGCTGTTCCTGGCTAACCACGTCCGCGCCGCCACTTGGAACGTGGCTGTCGCCGGCAACGCGACCTGGGACACCATCGAGACGCCCTGGCTGCCCGCCGGAACCAATAACCTGCGCCTGGTCTGGATCAACGTAAACATTGGTTTCACAAATTATCCGGCCCTGGGCATCGAGCAGGTTCAGT
Organism: uncultured Verrucomicrobiota bacterium; assembly: GCA_964486075.1. Lineage (GTDB taxonomy): Bacteria > Verrucomicrobiota > Kiritimatiellia > JAAZAB01 > JAAZAB01 > JAHIJO01. The sequence continues at coordinate 3,187 of CAZALU010000138.1, read as the reverse complement.
TGGATTCCATCACCGGCGGGGCCGACACCAACGCCAACGGCATCCAGGACTGGCAGGAACCCCTCCTGGCCGGCGGCATCGACACGGATGAGGACGGCCTGACCGATCTCTCCGAAATCACGACCTACGAAACCGACCCAACCGCTCCCGATACCGACGGCGACGGCCTCGCCGACGGCGAGGAACTCGACCTGTTCGGCACCGACCCGCGCACCAATGCCACCTACGGCGGACCGGATACCGCCCTGCTCTCGGAACAGGATGGCACGAACTACACGGCGCGCACTCCGTCGGGCACCTGGAAGCACGACTGGTACACCGTGGACTCATCCATGATGATCAAATGGCACGAGGGCACCCTGACCTATGCGCTCACCGTGACCAACGGCAGTATGTATCGTCTGGCTGTCCAGCTGCGGGGCTTCCGCAGCGAAGTCCCCGACAACTATAAATACCGGATCGAAGTGGAAATGGACGGGCATTACCTCCAGACCCTGGAGGTGTTCGCCGACATGGACTTCAGCGGCGTGGGCTATCTCAATACCCCCTGGATGACGCCGGGCGAACACAAGGTGCTCTTCCGCTGGATCAACGCGACGTATATCTACGACCCCTCCCTGCGCGATCCGAACCTGCTCTTCGAGAAAGTGCGGCTCTACCAGGTCAACGGGCCGGACGCCGACGAAAACGGACGCGCCGACTGGATGGACGCCCTGCTGGCCCAGAACCTGGATAGCGACGGCGACGGGCTCACCGACCTGCAGGAACTGGATGTCTACGGCACCGACCCCCTCAACGCCGACACCGATCACGACGGGCTGACCGACGGGCAGGAAGTGGCCCTGGGCACCGATCCCAATAACTGGGATACCGACGGGGATGGCATACCGGACGGCGTGGAAGTCGCGGCCGGGACCGATCCTCTGAGCGCCGATTTCGACGGAACCTACGAGGATGTCTGCGTCGTCGCGGGCAGCGCCACCAACAGCGCCAAGGGCGCCTGGCAGGTTCAGACGAATTCGCTCTATGCCCTCTCCACGCGGGGCGAGGTGGAATACATCCTCACCAATTCCGCCGCCGACATTTACGCGGTGGTCCTGGCCATCCGCCGCAACGAGGCGGATGACAAGCAAAGCCCGTTCGATCTGGTCGCCTGGGTGGATGACGAGCAGGTTGGCCGGCAGACGGTGTATGCGGCGCATGAAACCGATTCCCTGGCCTTTTTCTTCACGCCGCAATTGCTCGCCGACACTTCCCACAGCGTAAAATTCCTGTGGGACGGCGCTCCGTCCGGAAAGCATCTGCAAATCGAGTGGGTGGCCCTGCGCCGCCTGGGCGGGGCGGACGGCAACACCAACGGGATCAAGGACTGGGTGGAGAGTCTGCTGTACTCCGGCACGTCCTGGGACGCGCCGTCCGGCAGCACGATCTCGCCGGCCTGCCTGGAAGGTCATGGCCGGTTCCTGAGCCTCATGAGCGTGAGTGGAGCCGCTGAAATCAAGCACGGCCTGACACTGGGCGCCGCCCCCGGTCCTTCCGCAAAGGCCTGGTACGCCGACGTGCCGCTTTCGGAGTCCGCCCCCACAAACGTCGTCGTGGCCTGGGAAAGCGGGTTGCGCTCAATGACGAGCTCCATCACGTGGACCCCGATTAACGTGCTCAGCAATCAGGACCAGACCATCCGCAAGGGCGACGCCCTGCGTCTGGTCGCCGCGCCCGCCGGGGCCACCGGCGGCGTCTCGAAAATCCAGATCGTCGGCGGCGCCGCCTACACGAATGCCTACGACGCCCCCGTGGTGTATGTGTTTACCAATGCCGGCACGAATACGATTATCGGCACATATCTGAACGGCGCCGTCAGCAACAGCGAGACCATCCTGGTCTACGTCCGGCAGGCGGCGTTCCCGACCAACGCCCCCCTGGGCTGGGTCGGCAAATCGCGTTTATGGACCTGCACCAATATGCCGGCGACGATAGTCAAGGTCTGCGCGGAAACCAACCTGGCCTTGAGCACTGCGACCGTCAGCGGCAAACAGCGCCTCACGTTCACGGCCGACAAGAACGATCCGCGCTGGATCGTGGCCCGGGCGGGCACGAACGGCCCGATCCTGGCCAATAGCGAGGTCTGGGGCTTCCGCTTCCACGACACCGCGGAAGAGTCGGTCTATGTCATTCATATCTATGAAGACGGCAGCATCAAGGTCCGGGAGACGGTCACGATCAGCAAACCGCGGCCGGGTATGCGCTTTCTTATGGGAATTTTCATCGCCGGGGTGGTGTTTGACGATGGAACCACCACGCGGAACGCATATCCGGAAGATTTCGACGAAATCGACCAATACACCTTTGATTGCATTCGTCCGGCCGGCGTCTGGGCCAGCGTCTGCCATAACACGTATATGTACCAGGATGGCGTGGCTATCGGCGAATACACCGATGCGGATATGGGACACTTCTAAGTAAATGGTTCAACGGCCTGCCCTCCATAGCGCTTGGGCGTAGGAGGGTTCACAGTTGGTATGGTTCACGGTTGATGGTTTGATGCATTAGACCCCCGCGACCTTGTGTCGCGGGTGAAGAGATTGGTTGGAAAAGCGCGCTTTTCCAACCAATCTATCGCCCCTGCCGCACAAGGCGGCAGGAGGCGAAACCATAATGCGAATTGCTGGGTTTGATGCTTAAGGTGGGGCGAGGCCTCCGGGCCTACTCCGCCGTAGCAAAGCCCTTGGCTGCGAAGGCTGGACCGAGCCGTCTTTGGTTGAAAGCCATGATGAGAGTAATGATCTGGATTTAAGGTGGCCGCCCGTGGATGGTATGGCTTCGCGGGAGGGCGGGCATGCTGCCCGCCGGAGAATGACCAGAAAAAATAATCTCGCGCAGAGACGCAGGGACGCAGAGATGAACAAAAACTCCATAGTCCTCCATAGTATAAACTCTCAGCGCCTCTGCGCCACTGCGCGAGAACAATCCGATTCCCAGACCGAACCTCAGCGCCTCTGCGCCACTGCGCGAGAAAAAATCCTATTCCCAAGTTTTGTCATTCCTCTCCGCCAGCTGGCGGAGAGGAATCTCATCCGTGATATCCGTGAAATCCGTGGTGAAAAATCTTAACTTTCGCGTATTTCGCGCCTGTCCTGCGTAGCTTTCGAGCGAAGCAGGATGATTAGCGGGAAAATATATGAGTGCG
>CAZALU010000137.1:0-5357 GCA_964486075.1 uncultured Verrucomicrobiota bacterium | reverse complement strand
ATGGCGGTCCTAATCCGAGGACCGCGACCATCGGTCGCGGCTACAACACTTTGAATTTCCTTAACATCAAGCTAGCGCAGGGTTGATCCCTGCGATCTTCGGAGGCGTTCAGGCTAAGATATGCGGCCGGCTATTTTTTTAGAAAGGCGCATGGCGCAAAACTGGGCGCCGCACATCGTGCAATAATCGGAGTCGTTACGCGTATCGCTTCCGGATTCCTGAAACCGGCTCCGGGCGCGTTCACCGTCCAAGGCCAGTTCAAATTGCCGCGGCCAATCGAAAGCCACGCGGGCGCGCGTCATGGCATCATCCCAATCCCGGGCTGCGGGCAAACCTTTGGCCACATCGGCGGCATGCGCGGCAATGCGATAGGCTACCACTCCCTCCCTGACCTCGGCGGCCGTGGGCAGTCCCAAATGCTCGGCCGGGGTCACGTAACATAATAAAGCCGCGCCATAAGTCGCAGCAGCCGTCGCCCCGATACAGGAAGTGATATGATCATAGCCCGGCGCCACATCGGTCACCACCGGGCCCAGGACATAGAAGGGTGCGCCATCACAAACGCGTTCTTCACGTTCCATGTGCATCCGGATTTCGTTGAAAGGCACATGGCCGGGACCTTCCACCATCACCTGCACCCCCCGCTGGCGACAGCGTTGGACCAGTTCGCCCATGACATCCAGCTCGGCGAACTGAGCCTCGTCGCCGGCATCGGCCAGGCAGCCCGGCCGGAGCCCATCCCCCAGCGACACGGTCACGTCGTGTGCCTGACAAATATCCAACACTTCCTCCCAGCGCTCGTAAAGCGGGTTTTCCCGTCCGGTGTTTGTCATCCAGGCCGCGATAATCGCCCCACCGCGGCTCACGATTCCCGCCAGGCGGCGCATGGCCAGGCCAACCTGGTTACGGAGCAGCCCCGCGTGGAGCGTCATGAAATCAACCCCCTGTTCGGCCTGATCCGCTATGACCTTCAAAAGGATATCCGGATCGAATGCTTCCGGATCGCCGCCCGTGCGAGAAACGGCTTCGTAAATCGGGACAGTTCCCAGAGGCACCGGGCATTCCGACAGCATGGCGTTACGGAGCGGAACCAGGCCATCGCCGACGCTCAGGTCCATAACCATATCCACCCCGACCGATAACGCCATGCGCAATTTGCACAATTCGCCGGGCATATCCGATTGTTGGGGGGAGCGCCCGATATTAGCATTCACTTTGGTGCGGAAAGCTCGGCCAACGACCACGGGGCGGAGGGCGGTATGGCATGGATTGGCGGGCAGAACAGCACGGCCGGACGCCAGCGTGGCGCGCACGGTTTCAGGCGCAACCTTTTCGGACAAGGCTGCGATGCGCATGGCCTCCGAAACACACCCTTCCCGCGCTTGTTCCAATTGTGTTTTCATCATCACCGGAATGCATTAGGGCTCAAGAGCGCATTTATATCCTTGATGGTCAGCTCCTGGGAATTTGCCACGACCAGATCGGCACCGCTGAAATCCTGATAAACGGTGGAATCATCCGGCACCACGACACAGCGCAGACCGGCTATGAGCGCGGCCTTGTGCGCCACGGCATCGCTGCATAACGCCACGCACCGATAGGCCGGCAATTGCATGGTTTGCAACAATTTTAACCAGCCTTCGGTCAGCGATCGCCCGAATGGCTCAGCCGCCACTACCTGCAGGGCTATACTATCCTTGAGTGCAAATTTTGCCAACAGTTCCCCCGCCATATCGTCGGGTAGAAAAGAAACCATACCAATCCGCATATTGGCCTTGGCGGCATCCGCCAACAGTGCCTCAATCTCCGGATCAGGATGAACGGAACTCTTCCGCACACCACGCTGAAATTGCTCCATGATTTCATCGGCCAGTTTGGCCGCGGATAATTTTTTCTTATCGATCATCGCTAGCAAGGCCTCGAGACCTTTGGTCAGCGCCGGCTGGAGGACAAAGCGGGAATAAAGAACAGGGGTCAGAACAATGCCCTTATCCTTCAAGACCTTTGTCAACACCTCGTTCATTAACCGGCGGCCCGGCAACGCCAGATACTCCAATTCCATTACCAGGCCTTTCGATAAAGGCTCACGGGCGACTTTAGCTTTCCCGGCAGCGGCAGGATTAGCCATGTTCGTTTTCTCCATCCATTAGAGGGTTAGACTCCAGAGGTAGTAGTCACAAGGCGGTGAATATAGCGTTCCCTGCCGGAGGCGTCAATGTTTTCCGAAAAACAATTTTTTCGGAAAATTGGGAAAGCGGCCAACCCGCTGCGCTCGTTGCGCTATGCCCCGAACCCGGCCTGGCGTAGGCGCTCCAGAGTTAGCGGAGCAAAGCGCGCGCCCGCCTCAAGATGCCGCCGGACATGCTTACCGATCATATCCGTTTCGATATTGACGGCATCCCCTTCCCGCAGGTCGCGCAGGTTGGTCCGCTGCCAAGTGAATGGAATAATATGCAGAGTGCAAGAAGCGGCGTCCAGATCGGCAATAGTCAGGCTGATGCCATCCACCGCCAACGATCCCTTGACCACCATGCCCTGCAGGAGTTCATCAGCGCAGGCAATCCGCAGGACCCAGTCCCGGCCGGCGCTCTGTTTAGCGGACAGGGTCCCGATGCCATCCACATGGCCGGTGACCAAGTGCCCGCCCAGAGGGTCATTCAAGCGCAAGGCCCGTTCCAAGTTCAACGCGCAACCAGGCTGCTTGCCACCCAGGTTCGTCCGGTTCAACGTTTCCTGGAGCACATCGCAGGCGAACTCCGTAGCCTTGATCCCGGCCACAGTCAGGCAAACCCCGTTAACGGCAATGCTTTCACCTTCCACCAGGGAAGGAGTCCAGGTTCCACAGGCCATGATCAACCGCAGCCCGCCCGCCGCGGTCTCGCGACGTTTCAACTTACCAATCTGTTGGGTCAATCCGGTGAACATAGGTAACCTTGATTTAGATCCCGCTCTCGAAGCGTTCATACATATAGTGCCGAATACTCCACCAACTCACCCAGTCCCGACGGGGTCGGTACGACACTCCCGGGAGGATATCCTGGTTGCGAGCCCAAAACAGTTCCCCTCCCTGGAGAAACGGGTGTGGATTCCCTGTTGCCCCTCATCAAAAAGGTCGCGCCGTGATGACGACATCTTTAGCAATCATCCGGCACCCGGTAAAGCGCAATTTTGGCGCCCCGCTCAAGCGCCAACCGACGCCGCCCACGGCACCCACTGCCGGCTTGCCACCCAGGATACGAGGCGCGATGTAAAATCTAAAGACATCCACCAGTCGGGCGCGGATCAAGGCGGCGGCTATTTCTCCGCCGCCCTCGCATAACACATGCAGGATGCCGGCTTTCCCAAGGCGTCGCATAAGGGCCGCTAAAGACACTGCGTCTGTTCCCGGCAGAATCCAGACCTGCGCTCCGCACGCCTGCCATTCATTGATCCGCCGGGAAGGACACTTTCGGGTCGTCGCCATAATCGTCCGATTGCGTTGCGTATCGCTCAACACGCTCACATTAGGAGGGATCCGGCCTTGGGCATCAAGAATCACCCGGAACGGTTTACGGCTGCGAGCCGGTTTGGGCAGCAGGGACGGATTATCCGCCAGCACGGTCCCGGCGCCAACCAGAATGGCATCGGCCGAACGGCGCAAGCCCTGCACTTCGCGGCGCGCCGTCGGACCGGTGATCCAGCGCGCCCGGCGCCGGATATCCGCTATTTTCCCATCCGCCGACATCCCCAGCTTCAACGTCACAAAAGGGCGCCCCGTGGCAATCCATACGGCAAAGGGCTCGATCAGCTCGCGCGCTTCCTCCGCGCGCACACCCTCGATCAGCGCTATTCCTTGGCGGCGTAAAAGGCGCATGCCCCGGCCGGCATGCCGCGGATTAGGATCCCGGGCCCCGACCACCACCTGGCGGATGCCACTGCGTAAAATAGCGTCAGTACACGGCGGGGTTCGTCCGAAAGTGCAACAAGGCTCCAGGGTCACATAGAGCGTTGCGTCCCGTGCTTTCGGGCCGGCATCTTTAAGCGCCAACGCCTCGGCATGCGGCCGCCCCGCAGCATGATGCCAGCCCCGTCCAACCGCCACCTCCCGGCGAACCACTATGGCACCCACCGGCGGATTGGGCCGCGTCAGCCCTGCCCCGCGACGGGCCAAGGCCAGGGCTTGGGCCATCCAATATTCATGCTGGCGGGGATCGTTTATAGGAAACATTGCTTGCCTGAATCCTGAACCTCGACCCCTGACCCCTGACCAGACACTGCTTCGCGGCTGGGCCGGTCAAGGTCCTTGCGAGCGCGGTCGAGGATGCCATTGACAAACCGGCCTGATTCAAGAGAGCTGAAGCTCTTGGCGAGGTCCACGGCTTCGTTGATCGAAACAACCGGCGGAATATCCGGACGGTAAAGCATTTCGTACAGGGCCAGCCGAATCACGTTCCGATCAACGCCGTTCATGCGCTTCATGTCCCAGTGTTCCGCATAGGCGCTGATCTTCGCATCCAGCTCGGGCAGGCGGTCCAACACACCGCGGATCAGTTCCTCGGCGAACCGCCGCAGGTTCGGATCGGCTTGTTTCTCGCTCCAGAAATCGACAAACGCGCGCTCCAAGTTCTCAGCGTTGAAATCACGCTGAAACAAAAACTGCACCGCCCATTCCCGCGCATGACGCCGCATGGCCATAACTTATTAGCCCACAATCTTTTTCATCAGATTGCCCATCTCGATGGCCGAAAGCGCAGCGCTCCAGCCACGATTGCCAGCCTTGGAGCCAGCGCGTTCCATGGCCTGTTCCAGATTGTCGGCAGCCACCACGCCATCGATCACCGGCACACTCTCCTTTAAGGAAATCTGGGTGAGCGAGCGGGCCACCTGCCCGTTGATCAGACCCGCGTGCGGCGTAGCGCCCTGAATCACCATGCCCAGGGCCAGCAGGGCGTCATATTTTCCCGTCTGCACCTGGGCCAGCTTCTGAATCGCCAGTGGAATTTCAAAGGCGCCCGGCACCCAGACGACAGTCAGTGCGTCCTCGCGCACGCCGTGGCGCTGCAAACAATCCAACGCGCCGCGCAGCAATTGCTGAGTGAATAGATCGTTGAAGCGGCTGATCACGATCCCGAACCGCAGTTCCCGGGCCAGCAAATCGCCGGAGATTTCCCTGATATTCATAAAACGGCTTCCTCCTCTTTGTTGCGCAATACGTCTCCGAAAAACTCTTAGAGCCGGCACAGGTCGTTGCTTGGATTCACTTAATCATCCCCGCCAAGCAGCGTCAAGGCGTTTATTGCGCAATATGCGGGCCTGGCATGGCTGCGTCAAGAAAGGGTAGCGATGGCAAAGAGGGGGCGAAACGGTGATAGCGGACA
>CAZALU010000136.1:0-5497 GCA_964486075.1 uncultured Verrucomicrobiota bacterium | reverse complement strand
CAAAAGCGAGCTAATCTGATATTAATAACCCATAGATTTTGCGGACGAGCCAAATCTTTTCCGGTTTGAAGAGCGGAGGGGAGAAGAATTATCTCGCGCAGAGGCGCAGGGGTCGGATATAAAACGGATAACTCCGACACACCGTTACTCCCATACACCGTCACGTCTCCCCCGCGGCAATTCCTCCCATCTTCACTCTTCTTTGTGTTCTATGCGTTCTTTGCGGTTAAAAAATCTTCTCCGGTTTGAAGAGCGGAGGGGAGAGGAATTATCTCGCGCAGAGACGCAGAGGCGCAGGGGTCGGATATAAAACGGATAACTCCGACACACCGTTCCTCCCATACTCCGTCACACTCCTCTACGCCGTCACTCGTAGGAGATTTCGTGTCTTTGTGGCGCAGGCTTGCCTTGACCCACGGATCTGAGGAATGTTTATTGCCAGCCGCCTGATCAGCGCATGGCTTAATCCGGGATGGTTGCCGAGGCGGTGGTCGGCGATGGGGCCACAAATTCGATCCAGTCGAGGTTGGCTTGCGCCTGGCTGGCTGTGTACTGGCTGTTGCAGGAAATACCGATGCCGATTTTACCGGGCAGCGATCCGAAGGCCTGCTTAAAATCCTCGGCCACGTTGCGCTGCTCGACAAAAAAGGTCTTGCCGTCGCCATCCTGCTGGTTGCGCAGGCTGAACCATTTGACTTTTACCATGCCGGCGGCATAGGTAACCGTGCCGGTCGTGCCCACCGGTGTAGCGGTTTCCCAGCGGTAGGCGATGGATTTCTGGTTGAATATGCTGCCGCTGTTGACGTAGATGCCGATCGCCTGATCGTCCTTGCCGGGATCCCGTCCGTCCGCATTCTCGGGAAACCCGGTCACGCGCCAGCGCCAGCGCAAGATGGGGGTCTGGCGCAGATCCACCGAGTCAATTTTCATCAACAGCGAGGCACTGGCTTTATCGGCTTTCATCACCAGGCAGGATGTGGCGCAGCCTTCCGGTCGGGCGATCTCGAAAGTGGCGTTCGGGACGCCGGGCTTGCCGCGGATTTCCCAATCTTTCGATATGGCCTGAAAATCCTGATGCCAGTCGGGAGCGCTTTCCTGGTCGGCGTTGCCGGCCGGACCGACAACGAGTAGTGCTAAAAACAGCGTAAAAAATCGCGGGTTCATGGGGGGTCTTTCCCGGCAATGGTTGTTTCCAGCACCGGGGTGGTGGCGCCGTGCGAGGTGTGAGAGTCATTATTCAGGGCCAAATCGTGGTGGCGGGCAAAGGCTGCAAAACCCTGTTCGCCCATGAAATGCCGCATCAGCCTTTGATCGGTTTTTATTAAATCCACTCGCATCAGACCGTCGATGACGTTGGAGAACTTGCTATCCACGTTGAAACAGGAAAAGGACGCGTTAAGCCTCAAGTAATGCCGGAGAAGAATAGGGATGCCCTTGCCGTCCTTCTCGATTTCGGAAATCAGGAGGGAGACGTCGTTGATATCCCGCAGCAGCGGCCTGGTGTCGGCGGTCTTCACCCGGCCTGGACGGTATGGCGTACGCGGGCGCACGTAGCGGAACACCTCTTCGTCCAGCTTGTTCTGGCGGAGGAACTGGACGATCAGGCGCTTGGACAAGGCCTGGTAATCGTCACTGATACTCACCGGCCCGAAAAGTATTTTGTAGCGCGGATTTTGGGCGATGAACTGTCCGACGCCTTTCCAGAGCAGCGAAAGGCAGCTATATTCCTTCTGGTATTTGGAGACGACGAAGGAACGGCCCAGTTCGATGGCATCGTTCAACTGGTCGAGAAATCCAGTCTGGAAGTGAAATAACGTGCTGGTGTAAAGGCCCTTGGCCCCGGAATGCTGCAAGATTACAGAGGTTAAGCCCAGCCGGTAAGCGCCGGCCAGCTCGGATGCCTGGTTGTTCCACAGAAACAAGTGCAGGTAATGGGGATCGAATTCATCCAGGTCGAGCGCTTTGCCCGTGCCTTCGCGGACGTCGCGGAAGGTGGTTTCGCGCAGGCGTCCGATCTCGCGCAAAATATTGGGTATCGTTTCCGCCGCTGCCAGGTAGACGCTGAATTCTTTTGTTTCCACCAGGCGTGCGGACGGTGCCAAGCGCTGGATATCCTCCAGCAGGCGATCCTGCGGCACGGCCGGGATCACAGGTTCCGGCGTCGGGCGCCGGGCACCGGCAAGGGGCAGCGGCGAAAAGAGCCGGCGGGTCCGCTGGGCGCGGTACTGCAGAAAATAAGTAGCCAGCCGCAGGTTGTGGATGATTTCGGCATCGGACCCGAAGGCCGCGCTGGTTTTCCAGGGAATCGGTTTGCCGATAAAGACCTCAATGGTTTGTGAGCGCTTGTTGACCAGCTCGCGCGGCAGCAGGGCAGTGCGCAGCAGGGGATGCAGGAGCCCCATGACTTGGAATAGCAGGCTGTTCTTGCCGGGAAAGAAAACCGGCAGGACCATGCACTGTGTGTGGCGAATGATGCCGCCAATGTGCGGGTTCCAGGCAGAGTCGGTCACTTCGCCCTGACTCCAATGCAGGTGGGACACCTCGCCGGCGGGAAAAGTTACCAGTGCGCCGCCTTTAGCGACCCACTGGATGGCTTCCTTGAGCGCCCGCGCATTGCCCGGGCGGGCATTGGGGTTGCCGAAGACATCCACGGGGATCACCTGGTCCCTGATTTCTGTGAGGCGCTGCAGGAGATAGTTGCCCAGGATCTTTACGTCAGGTCGCACACCCGCCATGATCCCGCCGAGGATGATGCCTTCCAGTCCGCCGAAGGGGTGGTTGCCCACGGTGACCAGGGCACCGCGCGTCGGTATTTTGCGGAGATCGGCCTCGGAAACCGCGTAGCGGATGTTGAAGTTGTCGAGGCACTTGTCGAAGAAATGGGTCGGTGCCGGGTCGCTGATGATCTTGGCATACACCTCGTTTATCCGGCTGAGCTTCAGGTTGTTTTCCAGCGGCGAAGCCAGCAGAGCCATTAGTCCGCGGTGCAGCGGATTGGTTGCCGACCTTTTCAAGTCGAACAATTTTTCCGGCGTCGACGTGGCGGCGTCGGTTGGTGGTGTGTTCGTCTTGGACATTCTTATACCGGGTTGTGTGGGTTTTATTCCGCTCCTGCGGAGACCCCGGCGCTTTCGGATGCAAATTCCGATTCGCTTTTAATTGTTATTTAGCATAGTGTCTTGGATCAAGGGGATCAAGGATAAACCCAGTAATCCGCATTATGGCCGGCGCCTCCTGTCGTCTTGTGCGTGGGGGGTCTAAAGGCCATAATTAGAATTACTGGTGTAAACCCGAAAAGAGCAGTTTGCGCTTTGTCTCCGGCGAAGCGAATTTCGCCGGGAAAAGCGGCAGTCTAACTGCCGCATGCCAAGGCGACACAGTTAGGGTGTTGCGTAAATACACGGAAAACAGGAGATTCATCAATAGCTCAGGTAGTTCAGGCGGAACGTTAGTTTTAGTTATGGCGCTGCAACCTGATTTGATGTATAGGAATTGTTCATCTCTTGTAGCCGCGCACGTTGGGCGCGGTCTTGGGGAACGAAAACCGACATCATCGATGTCGGCTACAGTACAAGGTGGGGCGAGGTCTCCGGCCGAGCCGTCTGGTCCTGCACGGCTCACCCGGAGGGTTCGCCCTACCTTGGGATAAAGTTGTTCCGCTGCGGAGCCTGATTTAATGCTTGGTAATTTTTCGCATGGAGCGGATCCGCTTAAGGCGGAAAAAGTTGTACGATTAAGATTGTCATTCCGAGTGTAGCGAGGAATCTCGGCGGTATTGATCGGGGCGGATGAGATTCTTTCCGCCTTAGGCGGACCCGCCTATGGAGAGCACTTCGTTCAGGATGACATACATGTATGGGTAACATAGTTAACCCCGTTTGGCCGCGTTTGACGCGGCCATCATCACGTGACCGCGTTGGCACGTGGAACGTGACTCGCGTGGCGGCCATTTGAGTTGATTTTGCGCCGTCTCGGCGCAAAATTCAGGTAAAAGGAGTTTTTTTATGAAGTTTATCAGTAGCATTTTAGTCGCCGTTCTGGGCCTCGGTTTATATTCAGGAACTGCTCATGCGGAGAAGGTCTTTTCAATCGACATCCTTTACAACCTGGGTGGGCCCGGTTTTACCCCGATAACGGGCGATTATGACGGCGATGGCAAACTGGATCCGGCGGTCTACGAGGAGGCTAGTGGCAACTGGTACATCGCCCTGTCCAGCAATAGCTATCTTGTCAGCAGCATTAACCTGGGTGGGCCAGGCTACGCGGCGGTGTGGGGCGACTATGACGGCGATGGCCAGGCCGACCCGGCGGTGTATCAGGCGATGGGTGGCAACTGGTATGCCCGGTTGTCGGCCAATAATTATAATATTGACTGGATGCCTAATTTCGGCGATCCGGGCTACGTGCCCATGCCGGGCGATTACGATGGCTCCGGAGAGACCGCAATGGCGGTCTACCAGCCCTCGTCCGGCAACTGGTACCTGCTCCGGAGCGATCCCGATGAAATCACTGATCTTAATTTACTGGCCGCGATGTATTCCAATGCCATGGTAAACGCTTCAAACGTGGTCGCCAACAAAATCCGCAGGGACCTGGTGGCCATCACGGACGACAATTCTGCTTTGACCTGGCGCACCAATCCGGATACCGGCGTCCGCGAGGTGCTGGTGACTTCGTTAATGAAATACGCTTCCGCCACCAATTACTATCATGTTGGACAGATCAGTTCGCTGCAGTATGCTGAGTCCTGGGTTACCCTGGCCCCGGAGCTTAAAAACGCCTGCCGTAATTTTACCGGAACCGATCTGTGCCTGCGTCTGAAGCAGTTGCTGGGCCTGCCGGCCACCAGTCTCAATGATACAGTCGTGGAATTTTACGTGGATCCGAGGCATCTGCTCCGACCTTCGCGCGATCCTGAAATCACGGACCGGGAATGCGAAATCGCCTTTCGTGCCGGCGCGCCGTATGCTGCCGCTGTGGATACCAATTACGTCAACTGGTTCCAGGAGACCATCGAGAGCCGCAACTACGGCATGACCGACGGCGTCTGGAACGCATATCCCTGGACCCAGTTGGGCTACACCTATGACTGGCTCAAAACCGGCAACAACGTGGCCGGCCTGAGCGAGTTCGTGATTCCGGGCCGGATGCTGAAGAACCAGTATAACATTACCGCACTGGTCTATGTTGTCACCATCGCCAAGGTCGTGGATTACGCAACGGCGCCGGATAACAAGGCGCTCCAGCCCACGGGCGGTGATATTCACATTGCCCTGCACGCGGACCGGTGATCCGTCTGCCTCCCGGAGGGGCAGAGCGGGACGCGGTCGGTCACGATCGGGCTTGCGTGGTCTAGCCTGAATTATTCGCCACGGAGGCATGAAGGCACGGAAAAGATAAGGCGGGAAATTAATTTTGGCTCCTCGGCATAATGAGTGGGTAACGCATCTGCCATGAATGCTTCAATATGTTGTCGCATAGCTGGTGATGGAGATAA
>CAZALU010000135.1:0-5582 GCA_964486075.1 uncultured Verrucomicrobiota bacterium | reverse complement strand
ACTGTAGCCGACCACGTTGGGGTCGGCCATCCGCCAATCCCCAAGACCGCGCCCAACGTGCGCGGCTACAACTCCGCTGGACTTGCCTTCATCCGGTCCCGATATGCTTCGTGATCGGATCACAAGTCCGCCCTTACAGTGTTCCACTATTCCGACATTTCCTCGTCCGGCTTGCTTTCCGCCTGCGTCCCGCTCCGCTTGAATTTCAGATAAGCGTCGATGAACGGCTGTAATTCCCCCTCCAATACCGCCTTGACGTTGCCGATCTCGATATCAGTTCGATGATCCTTGGCCATTGTATAAGGCTGAAGCACATAGGAGCGGATTTGTCGACCCCAGGCGATTTCGCCTTTTTCTCCATAAAATTTTTCCATCTCGCGGCGCTTCTGGTCCTGCTTCCATTCGTAAATCCGGGCACGCAGGAGCTTCATGGCACGCATCCGGTTCATGTGCTGCGAACGCTCGGTCTGGCAAGCAACGACAATCCCGGTCGGCAGGTGGGTCAACCGCACCGCCGAATCGGTCTTGTTGACATGCTGGCCACCGGCCCCACCCGAGCGGTAGGTATCCACCCGCAAATCCTCATCCTTGATTTCCACCTCTGCGTCATCGGCCAATTCGGCCACAACATCCAGAGAAGCAAACGAGGTGTGGCGGCGTTTATTGGCGTCAAACGGACTGATGCGCACCAGGCGATGCACGCCGCGCTCGGGCGCAAGATAACCATACGCCCAATCGCCACTCACGGAGAAAGTCACGTTTTTCAACCCCGCCTCTTCACCGGGCATAATTTCCAGCAGGCTGACGGCCAGCCCGTGTGCTTCACAATAGCGACAGTACATTCGGTACAGCATTTCGGCCCAATCGCAGGCCTCGGTGCCACCGGCCCCGGCATGAATGCTTAAATACGCGTTGTGCCGATCCAGCCGACCATCAAACAGGGCTTCTATTTCCAGCTTGCGGAACGCCCCGTCCAGCCGCTCCGTATCATTCAAGATCAAATCCAAGGCAATTTTTCGCTGGCTGGCATCCGTCTCGGATTCCGCCAGTTCCAGCATGGTCAGATTGTCGGCCAATCCTGACTGCAGAGCTCGAAAAGGAGACAGCACCACCCGCAAGGCATTGGCCTGGTCGATCAATTCCCGGGCTGCGGTCTGGTTGTTCCAAAATTCCGGAACGCCCATCTTGGTTTCCAGTTCGGCCAGCGCTTTTTCGCGGCTGGCAACGTCAAAGATACACCCGCATATCAAGGAGCTTGGCTTCGAATTTTTTTATGCGTTCTTTTATATCGTCGAACATAGTGGTTTTTCCCTTCGTCGAATTGACGACGGATTAGATTGTGCCGGATCATGGCATCCAAATCAAGCCTGCTGTTATGCAAACGAATGGAGACCCAAACCTGCCCCCTCGCCTACTCTGTCGTAATAGCCTCTACATGGTTGAGACAGGGAGGGAAACTGGTTGGCCTGCAATTAGCAGTGCTTGATACCCCTCCTGGGAAGCGTTGGAGGTGGGTTCTGACTTGATCCAATTTTTAACCGAGCAACTCCGGCAACAGGTCGGCGCGATCCAGACGCTGGAAACGCAGGTATATCCCCCAGGCCTCGCCCCCGTTGGCCTCCAGGGCAACGCGCACCTCATGCTCACCTTTTTCCACGGTCAGGGGGATGACGGCCTTTTCCGGGCTGGCGGGATTGAAACCGTCCGGATCTAGGAAAATTTGCCGGCCGTCGAACCAGGCCTTCACTGGCCCATCGTAGCCCAGACAGACCGCCAAACGCATGGGGCCGTCACAGGCAATGCGGCAGGCAAAGATGAGTAGTCCGTTGCCAGCGGCTGCCAGCGCCGGATGCATATCGCAAAATGAGCCGGGAAACTTCCTGGAACTCAGTCGTACCCGGTCGGGAAATTCCATCGCACGCAGGTTTTGGGACGGCAAGACATCGCTGACTCGCAGGGTGCCGGCGAACGGCGTCAGGCCGTGGCCCTCTTCCCGGCTCGCCTGCCGCGCGCCGGCCAATATGGCTTCCAGGCGGTCGTCCTGGAAATCCAGGCGGGCGCGGAAATCGGCAAAGGATTTTCCGGCCCCGGGCTGCCAGATGCGTTCGCTCATGGCCGCCAGGCGCCGGCGCAGCATGGAAAGCTCCATGCTCTGCGACTGACCCCACGTGCACATCATCGCACCCAGCATCTGCTCCCGGTTGACTGGCAAGGCCTTGGCACGGGGATAATAGATGCCGGCAAAAGGCTTACGGTAGAAGAAGGTCGGCACCTTGGTCTTGCCCATCTCCGGCGCCCGCTTGAAAGCGTCGGGCACGGCAGCAAGACCGCATGACCCGAAGATATAAGGATGCCATTGGTAAATCATCTCGACCGGGCAGGAGGAATACGGTCCCACCACGTACAGAGGTCCCCAGCAGGAATTGATTATGGCATGCCCCTGCTGCATGGCTTCTTCGGGCTGAATGTACGCGACGTCAAAGAACTGTACGATCACGTCCTTGGGAATCTGTGTTACGCCCTGCGCACCGAACCCTTCCCAGACAATCGTGCGTTTGCCGTGCGCCTTAACGATCTGGTTCATGCGTACGATAAAACGCCGGTATAACTCCTTGGGGTCGGTCAGCCCCAGGCGCTGTAGTTCACGCGTACAGTCGCGGCAGTTCTGCCAGGCCTTGTAGACCACTTCGTCCGCGCCGATATGGAAATAAGGGGTGGCCCGAAAAACATCACACAGTTCGCCAACGAGGGTATCCAGCACTTTGAATGTGCGCTCGTTCACCGGGTTAATGACCGGATAGCTCGTGCGCGGATTGGTTGGACAAAGCCTTTTCAGCGTTTCGCCAGCATGCCCAGGCACATCCAGCTCCGGGATGACCGTCACGCCCCGCGCCACCGCAAAAGTCTCCAGTTCACGCCATTCCTCCAGCGTCAGCCGATTGCGCGAAGTGGCCAGTCGGGGATAGGCCGCGCTGGGAAAGGTAAAGGCTTCCGTATCGCAAAGGTGCGCTTGCAGGTAGCGCACCTTGTAGAACCAGCAGAGAAGGATTATATCCTTCATCGTCGCCAAGCTGTGCGGCTGGCGGGCAAGGTCAATCATCAGCCCGCGGAATCCGGCATACGGCTCGTCTTTCACGCGAAAACGCGGGATAAACCACGCCGCGTGGCGGCGGACGATGGACTGCATCAGCGAAGCCATACCGCGGCAGAGTCCTTCGTAGGCGCCAGACCGCACTTCCGCATGGCTGCCGACATCGAGCACGTAGCGTTCACCGCGCAGGGCGGCATCGAGAACCAAGCGAATATCGCCCGGCGCGGCGCGGCCCCGGGCGGCAAACATATGCACGGCCTGGCCGGTGCAGACCCCGATATCGCGGGCAGTTTGTTCCGCCAGCGCCGCCAGCGAGGAATCCCCCGCCAGTACGCGTCCGGAAGATGTCAGCAAAAGGTTACCCTTCCGCATCGTCAGCGAGAGCGGCGCGGGAATAATGTTCAATGGACCTTGATAATGCCGGTGCATGTTATGATTCAATCAAGCATCAATTTCGGCTCATCGTAAGGATTCATAATTGCCGCGATTTACGACTCGCCGATGGCCGCATAAAAAGCGGCTTTTCGGTCTCCAATCGGCCGGATCAATCCGCCGGCCGCCCGCCGTCTTCCACTGTGCGCCGGGTCTTGAAAAAATGCTTCGAGACGCGCGATCCGAAGAAAATGCCGAGCACCTGGAGCACAACTTTGCTGAGTTCGCCCGGAAGCGCAAAATCCGCCCGAAAATGGTCCCCAATGAAGGCCGCGAGAAAAAAGAGCATCCAGAGATAAACGAATAAGGAGCCTTGGCGCGACGGCCGGTCGCCAACCGCCCAGCGTCGGATTTCCTTGTCCGCCGTATAGGCCCCCACCAGGGCGATATAAAAACTCCGCCAGCATACGGCGGCGGCGCGGCCGGCTCTTCAGGCGTTGGTTGGTTATCCATGGATTATCCTTTCAATTTGTCAAAGGGGCTTTTGACCGACACTCCCGGCTTGTTGAGCACATGCGTATAGATCATTGTCGTCTCCACTTGCGCATGTCCCAGCAATGACTGGACCGTGCGAATATCGTGTCCCGCCGCCAATAAATGCGTGGCGAAAGAATGTCGCAAAACATGCGGGGTCACCCGCTTGTTTAATTCCGCCTCTTGCGCCGCCCGGCGCACCGCCGTCTGGTAGGCCCCTTCCAACACATGATGCCGGCGCTGCAGCCCGCTGCGTGGGTCCGTCGAAAGTTCCCGCGACGGAAATATCCATTGCCATTCCCAGCGCTCGCCCGCCTTGGGAATCTTGTGCTCCACCGGCGGCGGCAGCCAGACGCCCGCCACCCCGGCCGCCCGATCCTTCTCGAACGCTTCGCGCACTGACAGCAAATGCGTCGCCAGCCCGGCCTTTAACCCGTCCGGCAGAACCGTCACCCGGTCCTTATCGCCCTTGCCGGAATGCACGGTGACGATACCGCGTTCCAGGTCCAAATCCTTGACCCGCAACCGAATTAACTCCATGATGCGTAATCCGGCGCCGTATTGCAGTTGGGCCATTAAAAGCGCCAGACCGCGCAAATTGGCAAACAGCCGCAGCAATTCGTCGGGCGTCAGCACTTCGGGAATGCGTTGCGCACGGCGGGAAGGACTATAGTCGCTCACATCGCCGGGATCGCGTTCCAAGACCTGCTGGAAAAGAAACATCAACGCATTGAGCGCCTGCCGCTGGGTGGACGCCGCTACGGACCGATCGACAGCCAGATGGGTGAGAAAATTTTTCACATCCTGGCCTGTAGCCTCCTCCAAGGGACGCATCCCCAGCCAGATCGCAAAGCGCCACGCCCAATCCCGATAGGTTACCTCCGTCCGCCATTGATACTGCCCCACGCGCAGCCGCTCGACCAAGCGACGCTCCCAAGGCGTCTTGCCCAAGTCCGCCTTTTCCGGGTGGATCGGCGAAACCTTTTCCTCGACCTTGATTTCACCCCCCGTCCGCGGGTCGCGGCGCCGGGCCGCCAGGAAGAACCACCGCAAAGCATCCCGGTCAATTTTATCCATCACCCCCTTCGCCTCGCCGAACTCGATATAGACTTTAGCCGAGGCCACCGAGGCGCGCTCACGTCTTTCCTTGAGATGGTGAAGATAGGCCACAATAGAGCGCCGATAGCGTTCGCGGGTCGCGGAATCGAACGATTCCCCAGCTAACACCATGTTCCACTCGCCAAACGAAACCGGTTTATCATTATTACCTGGCGTCATAACTCACCTCGCGAGTTGCACATTAACGGGTAAAGCATAACACAAATACACAGCAAGTCAACACCTCGACATGACAGTTATAAAACAACGCCGCAGCCTGGCGCCGAGTAGCGTAACCCGCCGTTTGAGCTTTTTAACCAATGAGATATGATGGCCGAAATTAATGAAATTACCATCTTGACATTTCCCTGAATTTTCATCAGCATCGCGTTGCTATCATAGAAATCCAAAAAAACTAATGGTAAACCACCTGTTGGATGCAAGAGATGAAAAAGAACACAATCGCAAGGCTGGCAGTTCAGACCGT
>CAZALU010000134.1:0-5820 GCA_964486075.1 uncultured Verrucomicrobiota bacterium | reverse complement strand
TCTAAACCGCTAAAAGGTGCCATCTTATTTTCCGCCCGGATCAGGAAGTCTGAACTTCAGACTGCCTGATCCGGGCGGAAAGACTGTTGGGATTGCGAAAAATGGCTGGACACATTTTTAGACTTATGACAGCGCCGCTTTTCTCTGCCGGATGAGACAGCAATTCGAATTATGGGCGACCACGCCTCTGGCGTGCTAAACCTTGATGCATAGGAATGTTCCGTCTGAGGTAGATCCGCCGGCTTGTCCGCCGTAGCTATCGCTATGGCGGACAAGCCGGTGGATAATCTTTTGTAGCCGCGCACGTTGGGCGCGGTTTTCGGAGCCGCCCCGCGCTGCAGGGGCATAATTCATGTTTGCCACGCGCAACGCGTGGTCGCGGGTGAAGATATTGGCCGGAAAAGCGTGCTTTGCCAGTCAATCTACCACACAAGGCGGCAACAGGCGCCGACCATAATGCAAGTTGCCGTTAGTCCGCAACAGGCAGCGGCGCACCACCCCCGGAACGTGGTGATCTTGCTTGCTGCGTGGCCGAATTTGTTTTACGCGGCGCGGGATTCGGAGCATCTGAGCCGCACGACTGGCGGTTCTGCATGGCGCGAGCCAGGGTGACAGTGTCGGTATAGGCGATGCCGCTCCCTGCGGGCATGCCCATGGCAGGACGCGTGATGCGGATGTTGTGTTCCGCGAAATATTCATGCAGGAAACTGGCGGTGGCCTCGCTCTCCACGTCGGACCCCAGTGCCAGGATTATTTCCCGGATTTGTTCATTTTTAATCCGCTGTCCGAGCAAAGTCAAACGCAACGAGCCAATCCCCTCCCCCTGCATCGGCGAAATCTTTCCCGGGAGCACATGGTAACGACCGCGATAACCCCCGGCCGCGTCGATCATCAGAATATCGGCAGGGTCCTCGACCACGCACAACACGGAAGCGTCACGTCGCGGATCTTTGCAGAATACGCATGGCATATCGCTGCGGGACGTGATCCCGCCGCAGATGCAACAGACGGACAGGCTCTCGCCCGCCTCCCGCAAAGCCGCCAACAGTTCCCGCAAAAGGCCGTCCGGTTGGGTAACCAGTTTCAGCGCAATCCGTTCGGCTGAGCGCCGCCCGATACCGGGCAGCTTGCCCAAAGACAACACCAGACGATCCAGACTAGGAAATTTTTTCATAAACCTGGCATATCGGGCAAGCCCATTTCTGAGGCAAGGTGTTTCATGTCCCGAGCGCTCATCTCCTTGGCAGCCTCCAACGCGCCGTCCACCGCGGACAGGATTAGCTTCTCCAGGGCCGCAGGCTGGGCCGGATTGATCACGGCGGGATCGATCCGAATTGCGGCCACGGACGCGTCGCCGCGCGCCGTCACGGTCACCTTGCCGCCGCCACTTGAAAATTCCACTGTTTTTTCCCGCAACTGAGCCTGGATCTTTTTGACTTGCTTACGCATTGTGGCGGCATCGCGCATCATCTTAAACATGTTCATAAAAATTACTCCTTGATCTCCAATATGCTCCCATTAAACATATCCAGCGTTTTCTGAACCGACTCTTGGGCCATCCATTTGTGGCGACCCCGCAAAGGCACTTTGGTCGGCGGCTGGTCCTCCGCCGCCGGGGTGGATGCCGCACAAACATCCGGCGCCAGTTGCGGCGTTTCCGGCGATACGTTAACCGGCCGCTGCAGAACCTTGTATTCGACAACCACGGAACGACGCAAGGCTTGCCCAAGCACTTTCTGCAATGCAGCGCGATTGCGAGGCAAAGCCGCCTGCTCCACGCGGTCGGCGAATTCAGGATCGAACCCAACCACCACCTGGTTATCGTGGATAGCCACGGGCAAGGCATCCATTAAATTACTCTTCGCCAAGGGCGCGGCGTGCCCAACCCTCTCAACCAGCGCGCGCCAATCCCTGACCAACGCGGCCAACTCGTTCTTTTCCGAAGCCGGCGCCGGCGGCTTAGCGGACGCCTGTGCCGGGCCGGGCGCTGGCTGCGCATCCATGGCCGGGCGAGATTCCATGACCCGATCGGGAATGGGGGCCGGCGCGGACGGTATCGCTGGAGCTATGCCGCCGGTCGCCACCCCGGACTTCAGGGCCCTGACCTGCGCCATGATTTCATCGAGGGAAACAGTGGTCGCAGCACGGGCACAGCGGATCAGGGCGGTTTCCAAGAGCGTTTTCTTAGAAAGCGCAAAGCGTAGCCGATCCCAAGTATCCGTCAAAATATCCGTCAATCGTAAAAGGCGGTCCATGGTGGTTAATGTCGCCTGATTTTTCAGCATCTCCAACTGGGCATCCGCCAAATCCAACTCGGCGACACTCGCTCCGACCTGGATAAAGACCAGCAGGTTCCGGCAATACTCCAGCAGTTCGAACAAAAGACGTTGGAGGTCTTTGCCCTGCCGATCCCATTCCTCGACCAGGCGGATCAGCGCCGCCACGTCACCGGCAAGCAGTGCCGTCATCAGATCGCCCAAAGCCTGGCGCGAGACCAGACCGAAAACCGCCAAGACATCGTTCTCGGTAATATGTTTGCCCTGGAAGGATATCATCTGGTCCAAGGCTGACTCCGCGTCGCGCAAGCCCCCCTCCGAAGCGCGTGCAATCGCCAGCAGGGCATCCTCGTCGAGATCTATTTGCTCGGCACCGGAGATCATGCGCAGCCGTTCCATGAGCAGTTTCATTGGAATCCGGCGCAGGTCAAAACGCTGACAGCGGGACAAAATAGTAGCCGGTATTTTCTGGGGTTCGGTCGTCGCAAAGATAAACTTGACATGGGGCGGCGGCTCTTCGAGCGTTTTAAGCAAGGCGTTGAACGCATCCGTCGTGACCTGGTGAACTTCATCAATGATGATGATCTTGAAACGCCCTGACGGCATGTATTGAATGGTATCCCGCAAGGCCCGAACATCGTCGATGCCACGATTTGAGGCGCCATCGATCTCCTGGACATCAAGATTGGCGCCAGCCATTATTTCCTGGCAGGAAGAGCATTTATCGCAGGGCGTGGCCGTGGTTTTTTCAGCGCAGTTCAAGGCTTTAGCCAGAATGCGGGCGATGGACGTCTTGCCAATGCCTCGTGGGCCCACAAAAAGATAGGCGTGGGCCACGCGGTTCGTTCGAATCGCGTTGATCAACGTGCGGGTGACGTGCTCCTGTCCGACGACATCGTCAAATTGCTGTGGCCGCCACTTGCGCGCCAAAACTTCATAAGCCATGGATGATTCTCCCAAAACAAAACCTAACATCGAACAGCAGATTAGTCACGGTCAAACATAATGCACGTCAAGAATCTAATCAGAACGTGCGAAAAAACAGTAATTCAATGTGAAGATCGGACACGACGAAGAGCGTCCCTCCATTTTATCAGTAAATTCGCCTAACCTGCGCCATGGAAGGACATGTTTTATCGTGTCCGCCTGACTTCATAAGAGCTTTTTACTGCTTCCCGCTGCACCGGACAACTCCCGGGCCGCATTAAACACGTTGGCAAACAATGTCTCCAGCTTAGCCAGCGGCGTCGACGAATAAGCCAGTCGGACCAGGCCGTTCATGACAATCACTCCGGTGGAATAGTCGGTCAGCAACTTTTGACGCAAACGTTCCGGATCCGCCTTGAGCATCCGCAAGCACATGAAATAGCCGGAGTTGAACGGCATGGCCACGAATTCTTCCTCGTATTCGGGATGCGCCACCAGGATCAATTTAAGCTGCTCGTAACGGCGACGTAACATCTCGTATTTCTGGCGTTTTTCGGTCTGGTAGTCGGTATCTGTGTAAGCATCGACCAGCAGGGACTGTCCGACGTTGGATACATTGGAAATATTACCGCGGATAGCGCCAGCCGTCTTAGCTTCGAGCGCCGCATAGACTGCCGGCGTGCCGCCTCGGATGCCATAGGTCATAAAACCTACCCGTAAACCCCAGACATAATCCTCCTTCGTCGGGCCGTCCAGCTTGACGGCCAACAGGTTGGGATGCAGGTCGCACAGGCGGCCAAAAAGCGACTCGGCGAAGATGCCAGGTTCATAAACCAGTCCAAAATAAGCGTCATCCACCATGACCAGTAGGCGCATGCCCTGGCCGGCGGCCTTCTGGAGCACGTCGACCACCTCCTCCGCTTCCGCGCAGGTGAGCGTATAGCCTGTGGGATTATTGGGGAAATTAAGGATCACCAGGGTTTTGCCTTCGTGTGCGCGCCCCAATATTGTCCGCAAACCATCGATATTGAAGCCAGCGCCACGCTGCGGCGCGGCAGCGGCAAACATCGGGAAAGGCGCCAGCGAGGCTCCGTAGGCCTGCCCAAAAATTAATTCGTAATTTTCCCAGTAAAGGTCCGGGAAAACAATCCGGTCGCCCGGCTCGCAAAAAAGATAGCCGCACATACTGAGCCCGTGCGTCAGCGCACAGGTCACGACCGGCAGACTAAAGTTTTTGCCGGCAATCGCCGGGTTTTTCTTAAGCAGCGCCTCCTGCCAGGCCCGGCGCAGATCAGGCCGGCCGGCGCTGGACGCATAGGAAAACACCTTTTCGGGAGCCAACTGAACCAGGTGGGCAATGCACGGCAGCCGCATGGGAGTGCCGTCTTCCTCCAGCGCGATACCGATCGTGGCGTTAATCGTTTTTCCCTGCGCTTCCGCAGATTGCGCCAGTATGCCAAGCTTGGGAAAAAAAATGGCCTTGCCGCGCGCCGAGAGCATCTCTGCAACGGCCGGACAATCAGTCGTGATTTGCGCATTCAACATTTTCGCCTGCGGATTTAAATCCATAAACATAGCCCGATAGCTTTCGAAGATTGCTCAGCGTCAATTTTAAACCAGAATTTCGGCATCGCACACCGCGTCGAAATCCAAATCCGTCAATGTACCTGTTTTTTTTCGGATGTAAACACCGCAAAAACAATCGCGGACGCGATCCCGATTCTTAAAAGATCGGGACATCCCTCCAGTTTCAGAACCAGTCCGTTAACGCAACTTCTGGAGGGCCATCCCGATCACACCAGGGTATCGGGATCATGGCCGGCGGCGCAGCGCGCTGAATTGCGCGCAGAGCACGATGCCGCCCCAGGCAAAGGCCAGCACCATGAACAGCACGCCAAAATCCAGGCTGAGCCGGGCAATAAAATGATCGTAACGCAGCCAGCCCAGGGCGCCGAGGATATTCTCCCAGTCGTGATAGCCGGGCATTTCGCTGCCGGTCACGCCGCCCAGCAACATCATCTGGCCGGCCCGGGCGTCGTCGATGTACGGGGCGATATCCATAAAATTTTGCCCCAGCCACCAGAGCATGATCGAGGCGCCGAACATGTCGCGGTTTTTCACAAGGAAAGCAAGCATGATTAAGAGCGGGACCAGCACCTGCATCAGGCTACCACCCAGCACATGTAGAAAATCACCGTCGAAGCTAAAGATGATATGGCCAGCCTCGTGGAACGGAAGATTCACATAGTGCATAACCGACATCCCCATATCGACCAGCGGAGTGCGGATTAGCGCTATGCCCCAGACCACGAAGCAAATGTAGAACACGGTCCGCGCCGCCAGGCCCCAGGCAGACAATGGATGATCCGGAGGCATGGACCATTCTTTGATTGCTTGCCAGATAGCGGTCATTTTTCACCCCTAACGAATTCAGGACAACCACGCAGGAAGCCTCACCCTACCCCTTCGTGCCCGCCGCAACAAGTGGCACGCGCAGCCCGTCGTAGGCCACCTCGATGCCGTGCGGACGATAGAACGCCTCGGCATCCTCGTGCAGCCAGGCGCCGTTATGCGAGAAATGCGTGGCGATGAAACGACAGCCCGGCGCCAGGGCGCC
>CAZALU010000133.1:0-5920 GCA_964486075.1 uncultured Verrucomicrobiota bacterium | reverse complement strand
CAGGCTTCATCCGGCCTTTCAGGAACTCGAAGAATTCCTAATTTGGAACCGTAGGGTCGAGCAGGTTTTACGCCTGCTATTTTAAGGAGAGATAAAGCCATGATACGCAAAGCCTTCATAATGCAAGTCAATCCCGACCAGCACGCGGAATACATCAAGCGTCACAATCCCATCTGGCCGGAGCTGGAAGCCATCCTCAAGGCCAACGGGGCGCATAACTATTCGATCTTTCTAGATCCGGGGACCAGCCGACTCTTCGGGTATGTCGAAATCGAAGACGAGCGCCGCTGGGCCGATATCGCCAAGACTGATGTCTGCAAGAAATGGTGGGCCCACATGCAGCCGATCATGCCATGCCACTCGGACAACAGCCCCATCTCGAAAGACCTGGAACAGGTTTTTCACATGGGCTAACAAGAGATGGTTTATGGTTAATGAGATAATGGCGTGCCATCCAGTTTCTCAACCATAGCGAATCCCTTCTTCCGACAGCAACCCGGTTGTAGCAGCGCTCTGTGAGCGCATGATCATCATCGCCATGCTTAAGCGACGAGGGCGTCGCTCCTACTATAATCCGTATTGAACGATAAATTTAAACCGCTGAACACTATGCCAACCCTCTACCCACCACCGGAGGTGGCCAGCCAGCAGCGGGCCAACTGCCCTGCCCCGGTTGCGACCAACTCCGGCTCGCGTTCGCGGCAGATATCCTCACACAACTGACAGCGCGGATGAAACCGGCATCCAGAAGGCAGACGGTCAGCGGCCGGCACCGACCCGGGAATCCCTTGCAAACCGGCAGCCGTGCCTGCCAGGCTGGGCACCGCCGCCAGCAGACCGCGCGTATAAGGATGCCGGGGATTGAGCAGAACCTGCCGGGTCGGACCCGTTTCCACAATCCGGCCGGCATACATCACGTAGACCCGGTCGGCGGCGCCAGCCGCCAGGCCCAGGTTATGCGTGATCAACAACATGGCCATACCCAGTTCATTCCGCAGGGACACCAGCAGGCTCATGATCTGCGCCTGGATGGTCACATCCAGGGCCGTGGTCGGCTCATCCGCCACGAGCAGGGCCGGATGGCAGGCCAAGGCCATCGCAATCATCGTGCGCTGTTGCATGCCGCCGCTCAGTTCGTGCGGATACACCCGCAGGACGCGCTCGGGATCGGACATGCCCACCAGTCCCAGCAAACGGACAACCTCCTCACGCTTCGACTGCCCCGGCCGGTGCAATCGCAGGGCCTCCGCGATCTGCCAGCCGACGCGAAAAACCGGATTGAGCGAGGCGCCCGGCTCTTGAAAGACATACGCGATGCGTGCGCCGCGCAGACCGCACAGGTCGGCGGCGGACATGGCCAGCACATCCCGTCCTTCAAAATGGATGCTACCGCCGACGATCGCGGCTGGCGGCGATGGGATCAATCGGGCCAAGGCCAGGGCCGTCACGCTCTTGCCGCAGCCACTCTCCCCGACCAGGGCCACAGTTTCACCTCGGCCGATCTCCAGGCTGACGCCGTCCACGGCGCGCGCCGGCGGACTTGTCCGCCGTGTTTTCCCACCATGACGGAACGCAGACGGGCCGCCGGTCATGAAATGCACCTTCAGGTTGTCCACTTCAAGCAGATGGGAACGGCTACTCATAATAATCTAACCGCGGATCAAGCTGATGTCTGCCGATGAGAAAACTGAATAAATTTGCCTCCACCCGCTAAAACATGCCTTCTCAAGGATTTTGAATTTTTGCAACTGACTTTATTGTTCTTACCTGAATTTTGCGCCGAACCGGCGCAAAATTTACCCAAAGGTCCGCCACGTGAGTCACGTTCCACGTGCCAACGCGGTCACGTGATGATGGCCGCGTAAAACGCGGCCAAACGGGGTTAACCACGTTAGTTTCGAAAACAACCCAACGGGTTATTTTCGAAACTTCACGTCTTTCGCCAGCGGGCAATGCCCGCTTAGGCGAAAGTGAATATTGCACGATTATCGTGCAATATTCAGTTATTAATATCAGATCAGCTCTCTTTGTCAACGCCGGTCGAAAACAGGCTTTTGGCCGATTTAGAAATGGTTTGAAAATTTAATTACATTGTCGCCAAATGCGGTAACTGCTCCCTTCGGTAGGGCGAACCTTCCGGGTGATCCGATCTCGGAACGGCTCGGCAGGGACGCCTCGCCCCACAATTGCGGAAATACCATATAAAAATCATAACCAGCGAACCAGATAAGAATATTTTAAAAAATTACGAATTATATCCATTTTCAAATCGGCCGCTTGAGGCAGTTTCAGAACGGCATCCGTGCCATCCGCGTAATCCGCGCTTAAATTCCTACACATTTTCCGTCCTCAGTCGCGGATCGAGCGCATCGCGCAGGGCATCGCCCAGCAAATTGAACGCCAGCACCACCAGAAAAATGGCAATGGTCACAAACGTCATTTCCCACCACACTCCCTGCCAGAGCCGCAAACGGGCGCTATTGATCATCAGGCCCCACGACGGCTCGTTTTCAACACCGATCCCCAAAAAGCTCATGAACACCTCCGTGCCGATGGCGGCGGGAAAGCGCAGGGTGAAGGTCACGATCACCACATGGACCAGGTTCGGCAGGATATGCCGAAACATGATCCGCCATGAACCGCAGCCCAGGGCGCGGGCCGCTTCCACGTAGGGCCGCTGTTTATGCTTGATAACTTCGCCACGGATCAACCGACAAAGCCCCACCCAGGTCGTCAGTCCGATCCCCAGAAACACGCCCAGCAGTCCACGCCCAACCAGCATGGCAATGGCCAGGATGAATAATAGGCTGGGAATCGAGGCAAAGGTGGAATATAACCAGACAATAAAATCGTCAATCCGTCCGCCAAAATAGCCGCCCAGGCATCCCAGCAAAACGCCGATCGGGATGGCGATCAAAGAAGTCACCACGCCCACCTGGAAGGCAATGCGCGATCCCTGGATCAGGCGTTGCAGAACGTCGCGGCCCAGGCCGTCGGTACCCAGCAAATGCGCCCGACCCGGCGGCTGATACTGCTCCGCCAAGTGTGCCCGCTGGTAGGAAGGGGTCTGGTCCCGGAAACGATACACGCGATGCACGATCTCCCCATACAGCGCCAGGGCAGTAAACACAACCACAATTCCCATGCAAACCAGCGCCAAGCGGCTCCGGCACAGGCGCCGCCAGGCGCCAGGTTCGGCCGCATCCGTTTCCGGCAGCGAGGCAGCCGCCGGATCGGGTTCATATGTTTGAACAATCGTTTTCATGCATTTATCGCCCCGCAAACAGGGCGGACTTTACTCTGAATTGTAGACCGGAAAACGCCCCCTGGGCTTCTCGCCGTCCGAGAATGGGTCGGCGGGACGTGCCCGCCCTACAAATAACAAATTCCTATGCCGCCAACAGGACACTCCGCAATCAGCAATTCTTCCCTTATCCCAATTGCACCCGCGGATCCACGAAGGCATAACAGATATCAGCGACCAGGTTCGCGGCCACAAACAGAATCGACCCGATCAGCACCACCGCGCGCACCACGTCAATGTCCGCGGAATTCAGAGCATTTACGCTAAGATAGCCCAGGCCGGGAATACCGAAAAAGCTTTCCAGCAGCAGACTACCGGTATAGAGGAACGGCAGGGCTATCGCCACATTGGTGATGATCGGAATCATGGCATTTTTGAGCACGTGCCGAAAAAGCATCCCGCCGCGGCTGACGCCCTTGGCAAAGGCGGTGCGCACGTAATCCCGGTACATTTCATCCAACATAATCGTGCGGTAAAAACGGACATTCGCTCCCAGCCCGCTGACCACACCGATCAGCACCGGCAACAACAGATAGCGCCACGACTCGAAACCCCAAAGTGGAAACCAGTGCAGACGGTAGGCCAGCAGGTATTGCCCCGCCACGATCCACACCAGGTAATTAACACTCATTAGCGCCACCGAAAACACGACGAAAAACCGATCGATGAGCGTGTTCCTGAAAAATGCGCACACCAGCGCCAATACCACGGAAAAAATCAGCTCTATGAGCAGGATAGGGATGGTCAGAGCCAGCGACGGCCCTATCCCCTGCAGGAGCAGACGGGAGACAGGCTCGTTCATCGCGCTGGACATACCGAAATCCAGGCGGGCAAGCTGCCGCAGGTAAAACATCAGTTGGGAATCAAACGGATTCGCCATCCGCCGCCGCAGACGCATGGACCTTATTTCCAGCGGCTTGCCCTGAACCTGGACGGCCAGGCTAAAATTAGGCACTACTGACACCAGGCGATTTGTTTCCACTGGTAAGGCCAACAATCCCTTGCCGGCCTCCGAGCCATCCGGAATGGACAGGCGGATCGTTTTCCATTGCACCGACGTAGAAATGGTATGCTTAAGCCATTGCGACAAGATGATTTCGTTGTTTTTCGATTCTTCCCTAGCCTGCAATTCCGCCGCCCCGCCCTCGGCCAGCCGATAATTCACAATCAACTGGTAGCGAGAATCCAGCGTCGGAGAAAATGCCAGGGGAATGGGATATGAAGCCCCGTGCTCCAGGACCAGGCGGCCCGGATTGCTCCCGGTCGGTGGCGCATACGCGGCGCCCGGCGTCCCGCGCCAGGGGCCGATAGAATTGGCGAAATCCATATCTTCCCACGCCCGGGTTTTGGTCCATCGACCGAACAGGAGCGGCTTATTGAACCCGCGCTGCTCGTCAAACTCCTCTAACGACTGAGGGCTAACATGCTTGCCCAAAGTCATCGAGGCCGGACTGCCGCCGACCAGGTTGAACAGGATAAACGTAATCAGAATCACCCCGGCAACAGTAGGGATCATCTGCAAGCAGCGTTTGAGGATATAGCGGAGCATCCTTTCGTTTCTTCCTGTTCTCACCCATCCGCCGGACTCTTCACCGCCAGCCCCGGCCGGTTCAGAACGTGCGTGTAAATCATGGTCGTTGAGACATCCGTAGGTTCCATCAAGCTGGTCAAATAACCGGTTTACCTCCGCTTTACTCAGCATCACTGGTTTCCGCGGAGGACGTTTGGCACGGGAGAAATCGCCGAATTGGCCCAGGGGCTGCTCCAAGACATGTTCATAGAAAAAAACCAGGGCGCATAAGCACTGGTTCTGTGTACTGGCCGCCACGCGCCGCACGTCGGCCAAGTATTCTGTATTCTAAATAGACGCACATCGTCTCCGGCAAGCTCCTGCGGGCGCCGCTAATCATTAAAAGCCAAGAACCGTATCAGTCAGTCTTCGTATGCCTGTTCGGTGCGGATCGAATAATGGCGGACAAGAATTGCTATCCGGAGTTTCTCGAAATCATTTTTAAAAAGGTCAAAGGCTTTGAGTCCCTTGGGGCTGTCTTTGAACCGGTCGGCGTCAGAGGCTGGCGGCTGCCATTCCGTTCGCTCCGGCAGGCCACCGTAATGCTCCAATTTATCCGGAAAATTAAGGTGTGGTTCTTTCCACTTACCCCAGAGGGAACCGTCCGCCCAGTCCGGTTTGACGATTTTGCTAAACAAAACCCTCAAAGCCTCGACCAGCTGGATATACTGCCATTCTTTTAAATTCCAGCGGGTGGCTGTTTGGGCAAGATAAGCTCGTAAATCTTCAGCCGTTTTATCCCGTAACCTGACCAGACTTGTATGAGTCACGAACTGCTGGGCTCTTTTGACATATCAGTCACCGTGGCTTGAATCCAGCCTTTCCGCATCAACCGCCTTTCGATATTCCGACCAACCCCGGGTAATCTGCTCCCCCCCCCATTATTTTCAATTGTTGACTTGCTATCTAACGGAATCGCATTCATATTTCCTTCCCAAAGTAAGCCTGTTCATACCACATGCTTAAAATAGTGTCAACATACAACATACTAGGCCAGCGGTTCCAATTCATCCTCACATTTGAGTATTGGCGGGGGCAAGCACAAA
>CAZALU010000132.1:0-5957 GCA_964486075.1 uncultured Verrucomicrobiota bacterium | reverse complement strand
GCTTGAGCTTCCCGTTCAACAAAAGGCTCTCGCTCGACATCAGCACCTATTACGTCTACGAGCGCTGGGACAAACTCCTGAAGTTCCAGTTCGGCGACCTGGAATACGGCGCCCTCCTGAATCTGGGGTTTTAGTTCGACACCGAACTTCGTGCATTGATGAACACTGTCGAACTCACTTTCCATTCCGGCCTTCAGCAGGGCCAGAAGCTGACGGTCCGCACCCATGCCAGTATTGGCCGCGACAACATTCAATCCAGAACCGGAATCCAAACCGATACCGGCCGTGCCGGCTGACGTGTCACGGCATAGTTTTTCAACGGAGCCGCAGGCGCCCGAGATGGTCGTTAAAGCAGAAGCGGCGCCCTCGCCGCTTTCCATTTCCCGCGGAGAAGCGATGGGGGCGTCGCTTCCACTCCCGGACATGAAAACAAACCATCGGCCGACCGCCGGCGACATCCTGGTAGAAGCGACGCCCTCGCCGTTTTCCGATCTGTCGCCGAAAGGCAGTCCGTTTGTTATCGGGAATGGTGCCCCGCCAGTTCCGCGGGCGGGCACTCCAGTAATAGAATCCGTCGCGGTCCCGATTCCCAGAGATCGGGACGAAAGCCCCCCTTCCTCTACCAAAACAAGCCGGAGGTGTTCGCTCCGGTCATCGTCATAGATTCCCCGCAGACGCCGGAGGACGCCCACGCGGAACGCGAGGCAAGCCCTGCAAAACGTATGAAAAACCCGGAAACACAGGAGTCTGACGAGAATGAACAAGATCAAATCCCATCGCACACCATCTTGAAACAGTTACGGGAGTGGACGAAAAGTTTTCCGATGGAATTTCCTTATTTTCCAGAACGGCGCTCGCACGCTTTTCGCTGCCGTATGAGAACGCGGTGAGGGCGTCGCGCCTACGAACGTGCCAGCCTGTGTTCCGCCCGGATCAGAAAGTCTGCACTTGGGTTGCGGGCAAGACTCGCGTTAGGGCGAAGGCGGGAAGCCCCGGGGGCGCTCCCGCCCTACAATCCGGATTGCAAACTCATACCGATTAGGAAATACTGAGGCAAGGCCGCATCCGGCTCAACTGACCGTAAACTTGACTTGGGAATGTTCCTCAATGCGCTCGACGAGCCCATCGCGGACCCAGACAATCCGGTCGGAGATCTGAAGCATTTTTACGTCGTGCGTGGCGGTGACGACGGTGACGTGTTTCTCTATCTGAAGACTCTTAAGCAGATCGATGATTTCAGCGCCAGTGTGCTTATCGAGGTTGCCCGTGGGTTCGTCGGCCAGGATCACAGATGGGGAATTGACCAGGGCCCGGGCGATCGCCACGCGCTGCTGCTGACCGCCCGACAACTGGTCCGGCAAGTGGTGGCAGCGTTGTTCCAAGCCCACGGTTTTCAGAACAAGGTGCGCCTTGGCATGGGCCTCGGCCTGCGAGTCACCCCGCAGGATGGCCGGCAGAGCCACGTTTTCCAGGGCCGTCATCACCGTGACCAGGTTGTAAGACTGGAAGATGTAGCCGATCTTGTTACAACGCACCCAGGCTTGTTTTGCCTCCGGCAGCTTGAAGAGATCCTCGCCCATGAAACGGATGGTGCCCTCGGTGGGCACGTCCAGGGCACCAATCATGTTAAAGAAAGTCGATTTACCGGAGCCGGACGGGCCCATGATGGCAAGGTATTCGCCCTCGTAAATATCCAGGGTAATGCCCTTCAGTGCCCAAACAATTTCTTGGCCTAAACGGTACTTGCGTTTGACGTTCACCGCCCCGGCAATCACTTTGCGATTGGATTTTTCTGTGCTCATAGCATGAAATGATGATGAATTTTACCTAATTAACAAATCAACCTCACCGTTTAGCGCCCACTCGTAAGATGATCATGTTACGGCTCATCAGGGTACGGGTAAATAACAACACCTGCTTGTTCATTTCATCCTGGCTGCGACGGCACTTCCCGGCCATTTCACCGGCGATGTCACGCAGCGTCCGGCGCCCGTCTACGCGCTCGTAAAACATGCTGCCCATTTCATCCAGCTCGACCATCTTCGTATACTGGTAACCCAGCCAGTTGGCAAGGCTTTTGCGCAACCCCTTGACCGGCACGTTCAAGCGCAGGTTGATCAGGCCGTGGCTATCCCGCTTCTGCTCCACATTATCCGGTGTCAGCGGCACTACCGCCAACGGATCGTAAACCTGGGCACCCCGCGGATTAACCGTCTTCGACTTGGGTTTTATCCAACTCAATGAACCTCCTCGATCTTAATCTGCATTTCTGCTGGCGTGGTGACCTTGGCAATGCGGCCGTCCTCAATCCAAACGATCCGGTCCGAGCGTTTAAGCATTTTCAGGTCATGCGTGGCCGTGATAATCGTCACGCCAAGCTTGTCCCGCAGGCCGGCGAAGAGTTCAATAATCTCCTCGCCCGTTTTCAGGTCCAAGTTGGCGGTCGGCTCATCCGCCAGGACAATATCCGGCGAATTGGCCAGAGCCCGGGCCACGGCCACACGCTGCTGCTGGCCGCCCGACATTTCCGAGGGCTTGTGCAGGGCGCGGTCAGCCAGGCCGACCATCTCCAGGATCCCCAGGGCCTTGTCGCGCGCGTCCTCGCCGCTCAGCCCGGCAAACGACATGGGCAGCATGACGTTCTCGATGCAGGACATGACTTGAATCAGGTTAAACGATTGAAAAATATAGCCCACCTTGCGGCAGCGGAGCCAAGCCAACTCGTAGGGGTCGAGCTGGGCGATATCTACCTGGTCGATATAGACCTTGCCCGAGGTCGGCTTGTTAAGTCCGCCAACCATATTGAAGAAAGTTGTTTTGCCCGAGCCGGAAGGACCCATAATCGAAAGATATTCCCCACGGCACACGTCCAGCGTTGCGCCGCGCAGGGCATGAGTTTCCGTATCGCCCATTTTGTAGACCTTGCGCACATCCACCGCACGGATGACGTATCCGCTTTTTCGTGCGACGCTCTCTTCGCCAAATAATAATTTTAAGCGATTATCTTCCATAAAGCATCCACTAGATATTGGTCCGCAAGGCGGTGGCCGGCACCATGCGGGCAGCGAAGTTGGCCGGGTAGATCGCCGCCAGCATGGCCAGCAAGGTGCCGGCCACCACCGAGCCGAGCGCCGCAACCGTTAGCAACCCGTAGTGCAACTGGCCCAATACAATCTGGAACCCGAACGAAAATCCGAAGACAACGAGCGGCAGGATTCCGCCGGCGAGCATGCCGAGCACCGATCCGCAACAGCCGATTAAGGCGCTCTCGATCAGAAACAGCCAGCGGATAAAGCTCGATAGCGCGCCCAGGCATTTCATGGTGCCGATTTCCTTAAAGCGTTCAGTCACCGACATCAACAGCGCATTGGCAATGCCAATAACCGTCACCAGGATGGAGATAAGCGCGATCCAGATTGTGCGAAACTTGGCCTGCTCAGTCTTTTGATGCAGTTTTTCAAGCTGCTCGTCGGTTGTCTTGCTGAAAAACATTTCACGCCGCACCGTCGAATCGAGCGTCCCGGGATATACGCGCCCCGAGTTGGAATCGATGACAACCTTCTGGGACAGTCCCTCGGCCAGCTCGGATAGGGGCACGGGGCTTTGCCGGGCATCGCCTAACACCAACAGAACGCCGGCGTCCCGACCGATGCCCTGCACCGCGACTGGAGCAATAGCGGGCAGATCCACACCATACCCATTGAAGACAGCCGGCCGGGCCGCCGCCAAGTGTTCCAGTAAAGCCAGTTCGGCTGATGAAAGGGTTCCGAAAGCAGCCACCGCGATTTTTTTACCTGCGAATTCACCGATCTCGCCGCGCACAACCGTTTCCATCAGGCTCACGGTCTGGCGGGTATCGCGTTCCTTGCCGATGGCATCCTTGATAAGCTGGGCCGTAATATTGCTCATCAGGAACGCGATGCCGAGCACCACGCCGCTGATCGTCACCAGCGAACGCCCCATCCGGATGCGGATGCCCTGGACGGCGATCTGCAAAGCGCGCCGCAACGGCAGTTCAATCTGTATGCCAACCTGTTCCATATAGCCTCAAAACGGAGCGCTGGAGACAGCGCTGACCACCAGGTTAATCGCCACGCCGATCAGGGCGATCAGCCCCACCCCAGTTCCATACCCGGCCAGCAAGACCGGAACAATCTGTAGAAAACGCTTAGCCCCGTATTTCTTTTGAAAGTAGAATTTACCGAGCAGGTTGCCGACGACCAGCAGGATAAATCCATGCGGCATACCGCCAATGCTCTGTAAAAATCCGTAGACCATCATCACCGGCGCATTGAAAATCGACATTATGGTAAAGCTGATCACGGTGAAAGAAAACGAACCAAGGATCACACCCGGATGCAAGGCCTGGAAAAAAAGCGGTTTGGCGCCTTCCATTTCCATCGTGGCCGAATACAACAACACGGTGTTCTTGGCCTGCAATTCCCACATTTTCTGGGCATAGGGAAACATATCCGACGGAATGGCGCCTGACTTCCAGATGAACGCCCAGAAAATAAAGCTCAGGATAAAGCTCAACGGCATAACCAGCGCAGTGGACTTGACATAAGAAAAGAAATTGGTGCCGGTCAATTCCTTGGTACGAAAAGCGGCCGTCGTGCCGGAATACTGATCCACGGGAATCGGCGCCAACCAGATATCGATACCCTTATAGCCCGAGAGAATGATCGCCGCTTCCTTGAGCAGGGGGATATTAGCTGCCTGACCGCAAATACCCGTCAGCCGCGCGTCGATGTAGGACATGATCGGGGTATAGATCATGGTAAACAGTATCAGAAAATAGACCGGAAATGTGGGCACCAGGATGTGGGAAACCCAGACCACTGCCAGCGAGCCAACGGCATACAGGGCCACGGCCAGCCAGGGCGAGAAATCCCCGCGCCCTTTAGGTGTGGTCCAGACATTTACCCTTTTGATCCCGTCCACCGCCGTCTTCGCCTTTTGCTTACGACTTTCTCGAATCTTGCGCGTCATGTCCCGTCCGGTCTGGTAGAACGAGACCACGGCAATGGCGATGGTCACCCCGATCGAGAAACTCCACCAGAAGTCGAGCGAGTTGTTAAAGGTGGTGTTGATCGTGTCCATACCCGGCTGCCAGCGCTGGAGAATGCCCAGCTTGTAAAGAATCGGGTTCATGAAAGTGGTCAACAGGATGCCGGCGCCGGTGCCCATCGCGGCCCAGAACGGAACGATCATACCGGTCAGCAGTAGCCCCAGGTCGATCACCATACCGAACGGGGTCGCCGGCAGCAGGCTCTCGGTCAGGGTGGTAGCGTCGTACCAAGGCAGGGGGATCAGAAGCAGTGGTTTGGTCAGAAACGCCCCGGTAACCAGCGGGAGCCCGACCTGCACTAAGCCGAACCCCAATCCCAGCATGGCGCCCAGCGAAAAAATGCGCCATTTCCAAGTGGTTTTTTTCTCGCCGGCCTCAGCCAGCGCCATGCTGCCCTGAGCCCCGATCGCCGCGAACGGGAACGGCAGTTTTTCGACATCGGAGGTCAGGCGGAAAAAGAAATAGCCCAGCGTATAAGAACGCAGGGTACCGACCACGGAAAGAAATAGAATCAACATGATGGGTATCATCCAATCCGAGTGCAGTAGACTGCGGGAGAGGATCGCGTCACTGCCCGGCAGGGGGGCGTACCAAGAAGGGAATTGCCCCAGGAGCCCCATGTCGCGCACGGCGTCGGAACGGATCAGGTATTGGCGCCAGACCAAGTCGCCAATTGGTCCGCCACCCGACATCGCACCGGCCACTCCCAAGAGGATCACGAGCTCCTGTTTGCTGAGCGTTTTCATGGCGCGTCTGGTCACCTCGGAAAAGATGATCAAAGTGACCCAGGAGGCCGCAATCCCGCCGCCGGTCATCAGGCCAAGATAGATAGAGCCCGGCATCATCAGCAGGCCGCAGAAAAAGGCCCCGGCCACGCTCACCCAGG
>CAZALU010000131.1:0-6116 GCA_964486075.1 uncultured Verrucomicrobiota bacterium | reverse complement strand
ATTGTTCGTTCGCAGGTGGTATCAGACGATGCCTACCTGAGTAGTTACGCCAATTTGCTCATAATATTCTCCTTATTTTGTGCCGTAAAGACTGGCGAGCGGGATGCGTCGAATACAGGTATCCTGGAGCACAGCGCTGCGCCGGCCGCCACAACAATAAGCCAAAAGCACAGCATTCTCGGTAAAATGCACGGCAATATAACAGAAACCGCGGGCCGGGTCGGATTCCACCACTTGCCGCCCCTGCCAAGTCTTGCCCTCGTCCTTACTTAGGGCCAGGACCAGCGGTGTGCGGTCCCAGCTTGACTTCTGCGGCGGCGGCCGGCGGTCGCTATGATCGTTCCACACAGCCAGCAGATGCCCGGTGGATGGAATCCGCTTAATGGAAAGCGGGGAACAGGGCGATAAGAACCTCGAAGGCCGCGGCGGCGACCAGGTGTCGCCGCCATCCTCGGACAACAACTCGTATTGACAGCCGCAATCCGTGCGGCAATAACCATATAATCGCCCATCGCGCAGTTCAACCGCGCCGGGCTCCTGTAAACCCGAAATACTGCGTACCGGGAGGGCCCACCAGTCCCTGCTTTCCCGCCAGGTCCGGCCCAAGTCGTCGGATAGGAAAAACATGGCGATGCCGCGTGGATCGATATCCCCGCGCGCCCACTTGCAGCGGTGATAACCCGTCGGCATTATCAGCCGCCCGCCGGCCAGCTGAATAACCCGGTCGTTGTTCACCACGAAATAGCCGACCGCCGGTACACATAGTCTGGGCGCGCTCCATGTGGCGCCCTCATCGGCGGAAACGCGCATCCGCGGACGGCAGTCGGTCAGGCTGTTCTTGCGCAAATAGAACAGGGCGATGCGCCCGTCCCGGAGCCGTAGCAGGGAGACCGACATGACGTTTAAGCGCCCCTCATTTTTGACCAGAACCCGGTCGTGCTTGGTCCAGGAAAGGCCGGCGTCATCCGAGTAACGCGCCGCGATTTCCGCCGTGGCCTCATCCGACCAGCTTGTCCCATAATAGCGGGAATAGGCAAGCATCAGACGACCGTCAGCCAGCGTTACAAAGGACCCTTCCGAGTTGCGCGGATTATTGCGTCGGTGGCGCAGGTCCGCGACAATTGATGAGTTTCGCATGGGACAAGCCTCCTTAGGAGCCTCGGCGCAGGCCGAGTTCCGATGTTTCTTCACGGCAGCTGTTATTGCGTTCGCCAAGAGCGCCGCCGATACACCGGCGCTCAACGGAGCGCGCGGGCCATCTTATATCGTCCTGATTATTATGAGAACATTAGTATTCGAATACTGCCACGATCCCGATACGCTTATGTGATCGGAATGGCAATCCAATTCCAAAATCTTCCTCCTGGAGGGATGTCTGATTTTTTTTCAAATTGGGATCGCTTTCGGCATCCTGACGTTCCCCGGCTCCACGGGTGGAGCGGATTGTCACCAAGACGCTTCCCGTAAGCGTATCTGCCGCGCTGTGAGCGGCAATGCCTTTTCCTTCCCGGATGCGCCGCTCATAGCGCGGCGCGTACTTGCCGACTTCGTTAATAAACTACGCCGTGATACATCCGATTATTTCCACACCACTGGTAAAATAATGCCTGCTCTGTTTCGTAAGTCAATTCCTATCGACAGCCAGAGGCGGCGGGATCAATTTTCCCCGGCACAAACGCTATCGTTACCCTGTGCACAGGTGACAATACACCCGGCGGCTGCCCTCCCGGGATTCCGCCGGATATTCCCGCCGGCAGATATCCATCGTCTGCGGACAACGCGTATGGAATGGACAGCCGGACGGCGGGTTGGACGGCGACGGGATTTCTCCGGCCAGAACGATTTTACGTCCGCGCGGCCGGCCCGGCACACGCACCGCATCGATCAGGGCCTGAGTGTACGGATGGCGCGGCTGATCCATGATTTCCCCGGTCCGTCCCTCCTCCACGATATGCCCCAGGTACATAACCGCCACCCGGTCGGAAAGATGTTTCACCACGCCCAGATCGTGCGAAATGAAAAGATATGACAAAGCGTGGCGCTCTTTCAGGTCCATCAGCAGGTTGAGCATCTGCGCCTGGACGGACACATCCAGTGCGCTTAAGGCCTCGTCACAGACAATGAAATCCGGGCGCAGCGCAAGGACGCGGGCCAGACTGATCCGCTGGCGCTGGCCCCCGGAAAATTCGAACGGGTAACGGTGGATCGCGTCGGGCGGCAACCCGACTTCATCCAGCAGCCGGACGGCTGCCGGCTCCCGCGGCCCACGAAGCAGCCGGTGCTGAACGAGGCCCTCGGTGACGATATTCAAGATCGTCATGCGCGGGTTCAACGAGGAATAAGGGTCCTGGAATATCATCTGCAGGCGCGGACGGATTGCCTGCCGCGCGCGCGACGGGAGCGTCAGCAGGTCCTGTCCCTCGAACAGCGCTTGGCCGCCGGTAGCGCGCTCCAGTCCCAGGATAGTACGGCCCAGGGTGGTCTTGCCGCAACCGGATTCCCCAACCAGCCCCAGTGTTTCCTGGCGGCCGATCGAAAGCGACACGCCGTC
Organism: uncultured Verrucomicrobiota bacterium; assembly: GCA_964486075.1. Lineage (GTDB taxonomy): Bacteria > Verrucomicrobiota > Kiritimatiellia > JAAZAB01 > JAAZAB01 > JAHIJO01. The sequence goes on along the minus strand of CAZALU010000131.1, from coordinate 3,565 downwards.
CACCGCCCGTACATGCCCGGTGACGGAGGAAAAAAATCCGCGCCGGATCGGGAACCAGGTGCACAGGTCCCGGATTTCCAGCAACGGCGCCGCAGATTGAGATGTAAGCTCGCTCATGACAACCAGCCTTCTACCAATCGCAATCGACTAATCCCTGACGAGGATCCGGCGGCTGCCGGATGACCCTCCATTTCCGGAATCTTATCCCTTGGAGGGACGCGATCCGTCGCGTCCTCTTTCCTTTTCCCATGCCCGGCCACGACGGAGCGTGGCCCTCCATTTACGGAATCTTATTCCTTGGAGAGACGTCCCGCGGGCGGGATCGCGCCCTCTTTGCCTCTTTCAACTTCCCCCGCCCGGAAACAGGCGGCCCTGCGCCCGTTATCGTATTCTAAAAGGGTCGGTTTTTCCACCCGGCAGCGGTCGAAGGCCAGCGGACAGCGATCACAGAAATGACAGCCTGCCGGATAATGCAGAGGCGAAGGCACCTGCCCCGGAATGGCTTCCAGCCGTCGGCCTCTCTGTTGCCGCGACGGCATCGAGTTTAGCAATCCGCGGGTGTAGGGATGCAGTGGCGCACTGAACACGTCCTGCACCGATCCTTCCTCTACGATCCGAGAAGCGTACATGACGATCACGCGGGCGCACAGCTCCCAAACCACACCCATATCGTGCGTAATCAGGAGAATGGACGAATCCCGGCTCTTCAGAGCCAGCATCAAGTCAAAAATTTGGGACTGGATGGTAACATCGAGCGCGGTGGTCGGCTCGTCGGCAATGACCAAGTCGGGATCGAGCATCAGGGCCATGGCGATCATGACCCGCTGGCGCATACCGCCGGAACACTGGTGCGGATACGCGAACATGCGCTCGGCGGGATCGGGTAGGCCGACTTTTTCCAACCATGCCTCTCCGATTTTCCAGGCCTCGCGCCACCCAAGCGGCCGATGCAAGCGCAGGATTTCGACCAGTTGGGCGCCGACCCGATGCAGGGGCGAGAGCGCGGTCAACGGCTCCTGGAAAATCATACTGATGGAGCGCCCCCGGATTTGACGTAGTTCGGAGATCGGTAGGGCGAGCAGATCACGGCCGCCGAACAGGACCGCGCCCGACTCGATCCGGCCGGGCGGCGACGGGATCAAGCGCATCAGGCTGTGCGCGGTCACGCTCTTGCCGCACCCGGATTCGCCCACCAGGCCCAGCACTTCACCGCGCTGGATCTGAAACGACATCCCGTCCACCGCCATCAGCCGACCTTCGTCGGTCTGAAAGCTCACGGTCAGGTTTTCAACTTTAAGCAATGGGTCCATTTTAAATATCACCAAGAGCGGCCACGACGGAGCGTGGCCCTCCATTTGCGGAATCTTATCCCCTGGAGGGACGCGCTCCGTCGTGTCCGGCTTTTCCTTATCCATCAACCACGGCCCGGCCACGACGGAGCGTGGCCCTCCATTTACGGAATCTTATCCCCTGGAGGGACGCGCTCCGTCGCGTCCGGCTTTTCCTCATCCATCAACCATTCCCCTGCTACTCCATCCTACTCACCGGCCGGGGGTCGAATGCGGCGCGCACGCCTTCCCCGATAAACACACCCAACAGCATCACGACGAATAAAGCCAGCGCGGGATACAACGCCAGCCACCAGGCCCAGCTATATTCCTGCGCCTGGGTCAGCAATTCACCCCAGCTCGGTGTCGGCGGCGGCAGACCGAACCCCAGGTAATCCAGGGCCGCAAGCAGGCCGATTGCGCCAACCAGCGAAAACGGAAAAAAGGTGATCACCGGCGCCATGGCATTAGGCAGGATATGCCGGAACATGATTGTTAGAGGAGCTATACCCATGCACTGGGCAGATTCCACAAATGCCAACCGGCGCAGACGCAGAAATTCCCCGCGCTGGTAGTAGGAAATCCCAACCCAGTTGAATAAGCCATAACACAACAACAGCAGACCAAAACTGCTCCCAAAGACCGAGCCCATCAGAATCAGAATATAAAGAAACGGCAGGGCGTCCCAGATTTCGATCAGCCGCTGGCCGACAATATCCGCCATCCCACCATAATAACCCTGGAACGCGCCAACCAGGATACCCACGCCCATGGTAACGACCACGAGCAGCAGGCCGAACGACAAGGAAATCCGCAAACCGTACAGGATTCGCGCCAGCACATCGCGCCCCGCGCTGTCGATTCCAAACGGATGACCCCTAACCGGCCGCATGGGATAGCGCACTTCCTCCCTGCCGAAGCGGACGGTTAGGTTCCGGCCGGCCACGTTGACATTCGTTTCCGCGACCGCCGCCCCGAAACGGACCCGGGCCAAGTCCAGCAGTGCCTGCCGGTCAGCCGGCGCGAGTGCCCGCCAGATACCTTTTAGATCATCTTTCGGACGCGACAGAACGCGTTCCTCCAGAGGGGGATGATTCGGAAATGGAGGGCCACGCTCCGTCGTGGCCTGGTCGTGGTTGAGGCTGGAGGAAAAGACGGACGCGACAGAGCGCGTCCCTCCAGATGGAGAAGAATTTGAAAATGGAAGACTATCCAATATGGCGGATCGTGGCCGTGCTTCTCTGCCCATTGCATGATCGCGATCAATCCTGACCGTCTCAGCCCGCAGGGCGGACTCCCCGGGCTCCCGGAGCGTAACCCGCACGGTTGCGGGGGCCGTGCGGCGCGGGGTAAAGGTCGCCACGGACAAACGGACTTCTTTTCCGTTCTTTAAGACACCTGTCAGCGCCAGCGATGGCGCCGCCCGGTTGGCAAATCGATCGGCAACGGCTTTCCGGAATGGTTCCGGCAATAAAAATAAATCCGTCAGACTGCGATTGGTGAAAACCACAGTTTCGAATGGCGCTACGGTCAACGTTAGTGTATCATCCAGTTGGCGCCTCGGCACAGCCTCGCCCTCCATTTTGTGGGGCAATCCGCTTGGTAAAGGGCGAGACTGCGGCGAGCTGAGGCTGATCTTTGCGTCATTCGCCGCAGCCTCCGTGCCCAAAAAAGGGTCGCAATTCGATTCCTGTGCGATCGTTAAATCCGGCCGGATCGTCAGCGTGCCGATTAACGGCGCTGGTTCCAGAGTAATGCTGACCTGGTCCGGCAGTTTGATGGACTCGAACGGAACGCTTTCCAGCGGTCCATAGGGAATCGGAGCGAACAGCATTCGGTTGGCCGGATCTTGCCGGAACCTTTCACTCCGGGCTATTTGCTTGTAATCGGGTCGGGTGAACTTGCCGCTGGCGGTAAAAACGTTATCGGGATAGAACCGGAAAATTGGAAAATAAGAGCGCCCCTCGTAGCGGATCCATAAAGGACTACCGTTGCAAACCAGCTCGGCGCCCAGGCTGAGGATATACAACCCGATCAGGATCCAGAAAGAGACGTAGGCCCGCTTCAGGCGCCGGAACCGGCGCAGGCATTTAATTGTGAGGGGGTTCATTTGCCACCAAGACGCCAAGTCGCAAAGTTTTCCGATAGATCATTCATGTTGTTGGAAAATCAATGTTGTATCTTCAGATTTCCTGATCCGCGCTTAAAGAAGCGCGGATCAGTGATTTGATCAACAG
>CAZALU010000130.1:0-6338 GCA_964486075.1 uncultured Verrucomicrobiota bacterium | reverse complement strand
CGAAGCCGCTACGCTATGCTTATCTCCATAACCAGCTATGCGACAACATATTGAATCATTCATGGCAGATGCGTTACTCACTAATTATGCCGAGGAGCCAATCTTTTGAAACTGGTGTCATCGTTTGAAAATGAAACTATTGCGTTCGTTGGTAGCCATGGTTTCTGCTTGTGTCGTTGACAATCATATGCAGGAAATAAACCGATGATTGAGGTTCCAACACCGCTCAAATGTCCCGCCTGCGGCCACGACCTTTCCGAAAAGGTCGTCTATGGCTTAACTGTAGATGTCTGCGATGGCGGGTGCGGCGGGATCTGGTTTGACAAGGGGGAGATACTGAACGTCGATGACCGGGATGAACTAGCGGGCGCCGCGCTAATCGAGATAGCGGCGCGCTGGGCATCGGCGGTGGATCACGCCCGCAAGCGAGCTTGTCCCCGTTGTGCGGACATTTTGATGCTGAAACGGCAGTACGACTCGCATCCACAAGTAGTAAAAATCGACGAGTGTCCGGGCTGTGGCGGGATATGGCTGGATGCCGGAGAGTTGAAGGCCATACGCGAAACATTTGCAAACAGCACAGAACGGGCACAGGCGGATGCGGCCATGGCGGCCGTGATTGCCAGTCAGGTGGCCAATGCGACAGCAGACGCAGCCAATAAAACAAAGGCGTTTCATGCTGTGGCAAAGTTCCTCGGCCACATGTGGCATGACTACAACCTGATGCACTTCCGATCCCGCGAGTGGCCGCCGTGGAAAGGCACCTTTCCTGATTGATGGAACTCACTGACAAAAAACATGCATTAGCCGTGCTTATGGGGGTTTTACAGCAACAAAACAGAGCAACCAGGTTTGCAACCCGGTGCATTAAATTAGGCGCCCCGATCCGGATCGGGGTGCAACTCTTACTGTAGCCGACATCGCTGATGTTGGTCCTAATCCGAGGACCGCGACCATCGGTCGCGGCTACAACACTTTGAAATTCCTTAACATTAAATTAGGCGCCGTCGTGCGGAGCGCAAGCGGGCCAACTCTTCAGGTAGAGTCGGATTTTCCGCCAATGGCGGATCAGCCAAAGGCTGAATCCCGACTATCTTAACCAGTGTTCAGCCTTTGGCAGGCACGTCTCTGGCGAAGCCTGTAGCCGACCACGCTGGGGTCGGCTCCGTAGACCGCGCCCAACGTGCGCGGCTACAAAAGATTGTCCGCCAGCTTGTCCGCCGCAAGCAGAAAATTCCTTAGCTTTGAATCAGGCTCCGCGACGGAGCGACTTTATCCCAAGGTAGGGCGAACCCTCCGGGTGAGCCGTGCAGGACCAGACGCCTCGGCTTGCCGGGTAACTGCTTTAGCGACCATCGTCTAGGAGATGGTGACCTTTTCGCCAACCTTAAGTTCTCCTGCGCACTTGGTCTCGGTCGAGCGATTCAGCTCTCATTGCTCGCCATCAGCCTTCTCACTTTGAGTGAAAATCGAAGAAAACAGGCGATTTTGACCTCGAATAGCGAAAGACGGGTCAAGGCCCCTGCGCGTAGCGCGATCGGGATAACTTTCTTCAGCTAGAGTCGGGTTGATCCCGACTAGCATGGCCGGTGTTCAGCCTTTGACAGACCCTCTGGCGGGGAAATCTGCTCTACTCGGATTGTCCTCCACGGCGGGTAACTCCGATTGTAACCGATCCTGATACGCTCCGTGATCGGGATTGGGGTCGGCTACCAAGGCCGCGACCAACGGTCGCAGCTACAGCAGAATCTCCACCGGTGGACAATTCCAACACAACAAGTCAAAACGCCTGCCGCCGGGATTCCGGCGACAGGCGCTTATGACAGTTAATCAAGGCCGGGACTTGCGCCCCGTCCGAGTTGGTATCTTACTTGGCGCTCTTACTTTCTTCCTTCTTCTCCGCTTTTTTATCTGCGGCTGCCTCGTCTTTCAGGGTAACTGATTTCGCGACCATCGTGTAGGAGATCGTGACCTTTTCGCCAACCTTAAGTTCTCCTTCGCACTTGGTCTCGGCCGAGCGACTCAGCTCCCATTTCTCGCCATCAGCTTTCTCGACGACAATCTTTGCGCCAGTGGCTTCCGTGACCTTCCCGGTCACCTGGTAAGATTTCGCAGCCGGCGCGGCAACCCCGATCATCACGCTGCAGACAAGCACCGCCATACCAAACGCGATCATTTTGATGCTACGCATACCCTACCCCCTATTGATCTTGCCGCCGGCCCCGCATCCGGCCGGATGCTGTTGGTGATATGATCATTCATCCCCGGATGCGCGGAGAGACAAGCCATCGCCTGCGGTTGGTAAAATATGACTTTCAAAACGGATAGTCAAGCGCCGCCAATATATTTATGGCCCCGATTTTCGAGTTAAAATCCACCACCCAATCAGCAACGGGTTGAAAATATGGCTTGTATAGGCAGGGGTATGCCTGATATTCATATTCAAAAAGCGAAACAAGCATTCGGGCCCGTAGCTCAGTTGGTCAGAGCGGAGGACTCATAATCCTTTGGTCGTAGGTTCAAGTCCTACCGGGCCCACCCCACCCCCATTTTCATTGCCTCAAATTTACGCTTCGCCCTTATCTGTTCGACCTCCATTCCTCAAACAATAATACAAAAATGGATATAATTAGGATTTTTTTAAAGATATTTTTGGATACTCCGCGGAATCTGTGGGTCGATCGGAAATAATTCACCACAGGCACGGAAGCACGGAGAAGAGATTGCTTGAAATTGCCCCGGCCCGAAAACGCCTCAGAGCGATTTCAAGCAATGACTTTTCATTGGAGAAAGACGGGAGGCGTGTATTATGATCGAAGATGAACTAACCGAACAAATTATTGGGGCGGCTATAACGTTCAAAACTGGTTAGAATCCTTCTGCTTCATGTAAAACAATAGGCAGATGCTCGGCAAACAAGCAGAAGTCTTTATCCGTTGTGAAGATCAAAACACTGTTGCGAACCGCTACAGCACAGATAAGGAAATCGGTGTTGGGTCCTTGAACACCTTTGGACTTGCATATGTTGCAAAACTTGGCTGCAGCGACATAATCTTTCGTACTCAGCGGCATGTCGAAACGGATGCTGAAACTGTTTTTCAGTCCGAACTTGAAACGTTCACACGGATTTCGGACAATGCAAACCATGCAACGCGGAATTATGGCGGTTGTACCGGGCGCTCACCCGCCTCGGTTGAAAAGCAATTTCTTATCAATCAGCACCCAGAAGGCCCTGCCCTTCGGCACGGTGCAGCAGGTCAAGGACGACGTGCGGCGCCTGCTGGAACAGGTGGGCAAAAACGGCGGCTACATTGCGGCGCCGGCGCACGATATTCCCGGCGACGCCAAACCAGAAAACTTAGCCGCCATGCTCGACGCGCTGAACAGTCAATAATTAGTTCTGGCTATGCCAGGTGATGAAAAGGAGAACCCATGATGACATCCGATCCGCTGTACCTGGTACCCCGCAACGTCCACACGCGCTGGGCTAGCCCCGAAAACCAGTCGGCGGAAAAAGGCTGCGCCTGCTCCGGCAACGACGGCCGCAAACGGCGCCCGTGCTTCCCCATCCGGGCCGGGGAGTCCGCCACCTTGCTGGATGTCTGCGGCGCCGGCACCGTCCGTCGAATCTGGATCACGATCGACAACCGCACTCCGCAAATGATCCGCGGGCTAAGGTTCGAGGCGTTCTGGGACAACGAGCCGGTGCCGGCCGTCTCCGCCCCGCTGGGGGATTTTTTCTCTCTGGGGCTGGGCCGGATGGCCGTGTTCCATTCGGCGCTATTCGCAAGCCCGGAGGGACGCAGTTTCAACTGCTATGCGCCAATGCCATTCCGGACTGCCGCGAAAATCGTTGTTCACAACGAGACCGACACCGACTTGGGGTCGTTTTTTTACGACGCGGACTACACCCTCGGCGACGCGCATCCGGACACCGCAGCTTACTTCCACGCGCACTGGCGGCGCGAGAACCCGACCACGTTCAAACGGGACTACGAGATTCTCCCCCGCGTGCAGGGGCGCGGGCGATTCCTGGGCTGTAATCTGGGGGTCATCGCCAACACCGGCGTGTATTTCACATCGTGGTGGGGCGAGGGCGAGGTCAAGGCTTATCTGGACGGCGACGAAGCCACCCCAACGCTGTGCGGGACAGGGACCGAGGACTATATCGGCACTGGGTGGGGCCAAGGGCAGTACGCCGGGCTCTACCAGGGGTGCCACGTGGCCGACCACGATAAGCATCACTATTGCTTCTATCGCCTGCATACGCTGGATCCCGTCTGGTTCCAGCAGGACGCCAGGGTGACGATCCAGCAGATCGGATGCTGGGATCCGAACACACTCCCGCAGATGGCCGGCACGGGTGTGCCGCTCGTGCTTGGCGAGGCCGCGATCGATATGCCGGCACGGGTCAAGGAGAAAGGGTACGGGCTGTTCGAGCGGCAGGATGACTGGTCGAGCTGCGCGTGGTTCTACCTGGACCGGCCCATGAATGGCCTGCCGACTTTGCCGCCGGCCGCCGAGCGCAGCGCCGGCCTGGCTTGAATCCCACGCCTGCCGTCCAGCGTTTGCCTACAATAAGCGGGATTCGGCAGGTTTATTTTCATATGAAGATTGCCGGATGAGTTGTCCGTATTATTCATTGCGCAGGGCCGGAAGCAGCGGCGCGCGCAGCGCCAGGCGGACGCATAGGTAAATCCAGGCCAGTTGAAATGCCGCGATTCCGCATAAAAACAGCGTCATGAGCAGGTACGGTAGCCTGACTCCCGACGCCGGCAGGGCGGGCCACATGGCCGCCAGCGACGAGAATATCCCGACCGTCAGCCCTGCCCCGAGCAACAGCCATTGTTCCGCAAGGATCACCTGCCGCACCTGGACCGAGGGATACCCCACCGCCCTGAGCAGGGCCAGCTCACCCCTGCGCTCCAGGATGTTGCGCAGGACAACCACGCCCATCCCGACACTGCCCAAGAGCAGTCCCAGCCCGCCGAGCACAAGGAACATTGCCAGGTAGGTTGACTCGACGGCATAAAACTCCTTCAAACGGTTAACCGTCGGCATTAAAAACAGACAAAAGGTATAAAACGATGTTTCTAGTCAGACCTATTCATTCTACAACATTTTTGAAAAAGCATGGCCTTGGATTAGAAGCTCATATTGGCCGTTATGATACTCGCCCTAACTGGGAAGATTATGTGCCCTTCGTGCGTGGCGTGTATTTGCCCTACTCCGGTTTTAATGTCGCGGCGTTCGATCGTACCTTACGCGAGGAGTCAATCCAGCAGATTGAGGCGGCTATTGACACAGGCAGTCAATATCCGGTGGACAGGATGGTTATTCATACAGCTGGCTTGGAAATGTTGAATGGGATTAAAGTCGGGGCTTATGAGCTGCTGATTGAGAGTTTTCAGTGCCTGGCCAGCCATGCCGCCAAGCACAATATCATCTTACGCATTGAGAATCAGGTTATGATTCAACCTGAAAAACGGCAGATTTTGGCGACAATGCCGCCGAATGGCGGCAAATCCATCACGACATTGACCGTCCGAACATCCTGCTAACTCTGGACACCAGCCACGCAGCGACAAGTGCTGCCATCTATAGTGATCCTGCCCAACGCCTGGCTGTACTAGATGATTTTTTGGCCTACCCATAATTAATTGGCCGTGGCATAAATACCCGCCCGCAAGGGGTAGCTAGAGCTGCTGGTGCAGCAATTACCGTTGGTAGTTTTTTCCATGCCCCTGCCGCCGTTTAAGAGCAGCCCCGTGGTCGGGGTGATCATGATCGATCCCCATGCGTATTCGTCCACCACCGGCGCCAGCGGACCCCGGCAGGCCTTCTCGAATTCCAGCTCCGTCATCGGCCGCAACCCCGCCCAATCCGCGAAAGCGTAGATATCCCCCGTCCCCGCAAGCCAGTTGCACGCCCGGTCCATGGCGTCGTCGGTTTCGTTGAACACATTATTCCCGTTCCAGTCACAACCGAAGACAATCGGGTCCGTAATAGGCACGAAGGCTGGACAACGGATGCCGTTGCGCGTATTTATACTGGAACCGCCCGACATGGCAAAATAGTTGGGTTCCTGGCTGGCAGTGCGGCTCATCTGCTGGGCGCGGGTCAGGCTGTTCAGAAAATCTCGGTATTGTCCCTGCGTAATCTCGTGTTTCATGCAGTAGAACGCGGCATAACCCTTGGGAAAGTCCACCGGATTAGTCTTTATGAGTGTATCGTTGAAGTCGTCCGCTGTGGCCATGCTGGAGCCGTTGTTGTTCCCCAGGCTCCCGGCCCCGCCACCGCCCAGAACAATTGTATAGGCTTCATTGGTGATCTGAAAC
>CAZALU010000129.1:0-6383 GCA_964486075.1 uncultured Verrucomicrobiota bacterium | reverse complement strand
GACCGGTAGCCGCCGGTCAACTCTTACTGTAGCCGACGTCGTTGATGTCGGTCTTCCAGCCAAGACCGCGATCATCGATCGCGGCTACAAGATTAAAATTCCTATACATTCCTTAGCATTAAATTAGGCCCGGCAGACGCCGGTCGGCTCTTACTGTAGCCGACCACGCTGGGGTCGGATCCGAAGACCGCGCCCAACGTGCGCGGCTACAACTTTGAAATTCCTTAGCATTAAATTAGGACCGGCAGACGCCGGTAAACTTTTGGATGACTCAGACGCGCGCCGGCCGACCACAGCAGCCAAGATGCTAGTCTGCCCCCTCCCCGAACGCAACAGCAATCCTCGGAATACAGTAATTATGGCTTAACATGGCGCCTTTACATGTAGACGCGGCGCCCTAGCTGCATTTTCCGGCCCAAACACGCGGCGAGGGCGCCGCGTCTACGAAGAGGTCCAGTCCGCTCGGGCCATACAATTTACGGGACCTTGACCTCCGTCGCCAATTCCTGGACATACCCCATCCGCACCCGCAACAGGCGTTGATCGGTGATGTAGAGATAGCGTTTCGACAACGTGGTGCTCTGGGGCGACCACAGCGGGATGCCCGGTTCCTTCAGCCGCGCGTTTGGGCCCGAGTCGAGGTTGCCGTAGCGCCCGATGCGCAGCAGTTCGTTGCCGACTGTATCGATCATGCGCACGGTGTTGCGATGCGCCGCCGGCACGTAAAGTCGGCCGAAATCGTCCGCGCAGAACCGGAGCGACCCGTACAGGCCCGATTCCCGGACCTTACTGTAGCGGCCGGGCGCCGGGCTGACGCCCAGGAACTCCCATTCGACGCCCTCGGTCCAGCACGGGTACATGCCGTGCTCGGAACTCGAGTACTTGACGGTCACGGCTGAACTCCAATGCGTCGCCGGCCGTTTGGGCAAGGGCTTGAAGGGATAGCCCCAGTCCGGATACAGCACCTGCCCCGCTTTGTTGGTCTGCGGCTGGTGCTCAACGTATTCCGGCGTATATTGCGCCTGGGCCGCGCGCCACAGGATACCGCCCCCCTTGGGGCTGAACTTGTACACCGCGCCCACGGTCCGGATCAAGGGGTTGATCACGAACTTGTGGTAGCCGGCCTCAATCTTCTTACCGGCGCGCAACTGGTCCCATTCCGCCGCGCCAATATGGTAGTCCGGCGCCCATGACGGGAGGTTCGCGGCGATATCGTCCTCGTAGAACTGCCCGATCCTCCGCCCGAAGTTGTCGCAGACATAGATGTTGCCGTGGATGTCAACGACCGGCGCATTGGCGCCGGGCGACAGCTCGTAGACAACGCGGCGCTCGATGAGCTTCCCCTCGATGCTGTAGCGGTCGATCGCAATGTGATGACCGGGGTCCTCATTGCCCATCCCGGGGTACATCTTCATCAGGTTGTAGTAGCGCGCCACATAGACATCGCTGTTGGGCGCCACGGCGAATCCGAGGTCATGCTCCCTCAGCGAGATTGGCGTCAGGCTCCACCCAAATAACGCCTTCGCCGCCGGGTTCGTTCCCCAAGCTTCCGGGTACACGTGTAGATTATCGTTGGAGTCCCGTACCACCCAGCGGCCGTCCCGCGCAGCGAGACTCTCCCCGCCCACCCGTTCGCCCGCGCCGGCGGACACAAAACGCCCGGTATTGGCATCGAGATACCCATCTCCTGTCGGGAGAATGTCCGTATCCCAGGACACGGAGCGCGGACATCCACGCGGCGGCACCTGGCCGAGGAGCAGTTGGGGTTCTCCGAATTGAGCACCTTGGTCCTCGATCCGCAGGACACGATACGCCTCCGCCGACCTATTCGGCCCGCTGCCATGCGCTGTCATGGGCATGGGGCTCCAGACCATCACGAGCTCCGGGCGCTTGGCGGATTCGTCCAATGTCGTCGTTTGCCAGTAAGTCCATGCGCCAGGCAGGCTCATGGAGGCCAGCGCGGCCGGCGCCGGGCCGGCCGCGTACTTCGTGATGGTCGCCACATACACGTAAGGATTATCGCCCACGATCCCCATCACGTAACTCTGACCTGTCTTGCGGCTGATGCACACCTGGTAGGGTTCGGTATGCGGGATCTGGCGCAGAAACTTGCCCTCGTGATCGAGCACCTGGATGCGGTCGTTGCGGCGGTCACAGACCCACAAGTTGCCGTCGTTGTCGAAGGCAATGCCTTGCGGATCAAAAAACTCGCCGGGCTTGTCCGAGCCCTCCGTTCCATGGGTATTGGGTTTGCCCGCGAACACTTCGAGCGGGGCGTCCGGCGCCCAGCGTACGCGAAACACGGCGTTGAAGAACGTCTCGTGACTGCCGTGAACCAGCTCGGGATTATCCTCGCGGCCCCCCATATCCCTACGATGGATGTCCTTCAACCCGCTCACGTAGACCGTCTCGCCGTCGCGAGGGTCGAGCGCGAAGTGAAACCGCTTGGCGTGCAAATCCCACCACGTCATCCAGTTCCAGTCCACGATACGCGGGCCGATGAAATCCTCCGGCAGGCTGCCGTCGCCGTTGATCTTGTAGAGCCGCGCCGGCCCGCCCGGATTCTCGCCGCCAATGAAAATTATTTGGCCCTTGCCGTTGACCAACAAGGTGTGCGGCATCAACTGATCGAGGTGCGGCATTGTGCTCGCGAGCCGGTGGTGGCTGCCGAACCGCACCTGGCCATCCAACCCGTAATCGATGATGTTCAGTCCGACGAGTTTCTCGATCGGCACGTCCGCCGGCGGCGGCATCAGCATCGAGATGAATTTTCCGGCACGATCATACTTACGGATGTCAAGCCCCCCCCCGATCGTGTAGATGGCGCCCTTCTGGTCCACCGTCAGTCCATGAATCTCGCGCGGTGACTCGTCCCGCCCGATTTCCTTGTCGAGCGTCGCCTGCGAGCCGACCCCCACCTTGACCTTGTAGGCCCCGGCGGGAACTTTCTTGCCGTAGTCATCCAGATAATCCCATTTAAGCGTCTGCCGCAGCGTGTCCTTGGCCAGCGGCGGAGGAGGATTGCTCCCCAGCATCCCCGCCACCAGGTGCCGCACCCGCTCGCCTTTGGCATCTTCAATCCAGACCGCCACGTCCGTGCGCGTGTTGACCTCAAACCGGATATCGAGGTCCTTACCCCCGGCCTTGACTTCCGGTTTACCGACCAACGCCGGCGTTTGCTCTGGAACGAGTGAGGGGCTTGCCTTGGCCCGGATCACCCGGTCGTTCACCCGCAACTGCGGCATGCGCACCCGACCGGGCGCATTAGTCTTGACGGACGCGCCTTTGAGACCGCGCGCCTCGCCGAACCGGTGCGGAAAGTGCAAATTCTCGCTGTGCAGCGGCGACCACGTCGCCACTCCCCAATACCCCACATCCACCCGGTGCACGTTCAGTCCGAAGTTCTCGTAGACCGTCGGCGTCCGGTCGAAGGCCGCCAGCGGTATCCCGTACTCGATGGTCCATTCGTTCGTGCTCCAGCGGCTCTTGACCTGGTATTTCGGGTTCCAACGTTTCTCCGTATCGCGCGGCTCGTTGTTATAGAAATCCCCGGTTACGTCGAAGGGCGTCACGACCATCTGGTAGTAGCCCGGCGTGTCCTCGTTATCCGGGTCCAGGAAGACCTCGACCACCTCTTCGTCCCACAGGCTACGGTTACGCGTGGCGCCCTTGCCGGTCTGCTGGGGCGTCTTCTCGTCGTAGCGCGCCCGGATGGCCAGGTACAGCACGTCGTCCTTCTGAGCGACCTGGAAGGTCGTCTTGAGCTTGACCGGGAACGAATATTCGTCCGTCATGGCCGACGATTCCTCGGCCTTGGCCCAGCAGGCGTCATCGAGCGCCCCGTCCACCACCGGCGCCTTATCCGCCTGCAGGATCGCAATGTGCGGCAAGGGCGGAAATCCCGGCGTTGGCCCGGCCGGACTCCCGACCGCAAATCCCCCCGACGCCAACACACCCAACATCGCTGCCGTTATCCACGTCCAACGTCCTGTTCTCTGCATGGCCACTCCTTCCTTGAAAACAGCAGGCTTAAAGCCTGCTCTACCTTATGCATTCCATTGGTAGAACCGGGTTTATCCCGGCTATCCTGGTTCTTCCTATTTTCAATCCATTAAATCCCGCCCCGCCGCGGGGCGGGGCGGGCAAGTTTGCTCCTATTGTTACCTCGCAACTGACTCCGTAGAGCTTCTCGAAGGCTGCGGATATCAGGGCTCCGCTGTGCGTACTCCGCGCCAACCGTAGCCCTGGTGACGGCCCCCACCGTTGTTCATGGCGAGGGAGCGGTCCGCCACGCGTGCGAATGAGCTGGGGAACACCCATCCGCCGCCGCGAAAGCCGGCGCCCTTGGCGTAATCGGAGTCCGGCCAGCCCGGCACATCCGCAGCCCCGGCGTCTGCCGTCAGTTTGCCGTCCCCGTGTCGTCCCGTGTACGCCGAGGTGCCATGGTACATTGTCACCGGCCGTTCGCAAAGATTCCCACTCAAGTCCAGGATGCCCCAATACGACGCGCCCGCCGCCTGCCGCGGGGCCTTCGCCGTCGCATAGATACCAGCTCGATACGGACCATGCGGCGAACATAGATCGTAGTTGCAGTTTCCGTCCTTGGCCGTCTCCGTGCTCGTCCCGTCATTCGAGAGGGACGTCGTCGCACGGATCACCGCGTTCCCCCAGGCATATTCCCCCGCCACCGGCGGCAACGGACCCCGGCACGCTTTCTCGAACTCGAGTTCCGTCAGTGGCCGCAGCCCGGCCCAGTCCGCGAAGGCGCACCCGTCTCCCCACGCAAGGTAGTTACAGGACCGGTCCCGCCCGTCGCTGCTCTCATTCAACACCTTGTCGCCGTCCGCGTCACACCCGAACGTGATTGGTTCGGGCGCTACAGGAATCGCGGTCGGACAGCGCACGCCGTTGCGGTGGAATACTCCCAAGCGGCCCGACAACGCAAAGGCATCGGCTATCTGCGTCGCCGTGCGCGCAGTCTGTTGCCGTCGATTCAGCATGTTCAGAAAATCCACATACTGTCCCTGCATAAGTTCATATTTCATGCAGTAGAACGCCCCGTACCCCTTCGGATACGCCGCCGGAAGCACCGCCGAGTCCCCATCGCCCGGCCCAAAGTAAATCGTCAGCGCGTTGGTTGAGTCAATGCACACCGGCGTGTTGTCGCTGCCCTTGGCGTGGAAACTAGAACCGCTGACGCCGTTGGTGTTCCCGGCCCAGAAGGCACCCTCGGCCACATACACCATCTCGATGCCCAGGGCCTGGATGTCAACGTTCGCGGACTTGTCCAACCCGGTCGCCTTGGTATTCAATACCGCACGCAAGCCCGTCGCCGCCAGCGCTCCAGACCCCTCGCCCGAGCGGCGTACGAACAGGCCCATGCCGTCATCGGGGACCAGTATCTCGACCGGCGTGCCCGACCCTGCCAGGTAGTTGCTAGGGTTCATGCCCGCTCCTTCGAGCCGGACATGCAGCCAGTCCGCTGCGCCTTTCTTGCGCACCTTAAAGAAGATCCAGGCTGCGTCGTGATTGACCTTGGCATTCCGCCAGGCGTTCTGCCAAGTCACGTCAAAGTGAATATATGCGGTGCTGCCATCATGATCGCTCAGCTTCACATTGGTCACTTGCAGGCCGTTCGCATGCGCCAGTCCAGCCATCGTCAGGCACATCCCCGCCACTCCCATCATCAGCCGCGGTCCCACACGATTTGACCTCATATCGCGCCTCCTTCCGGTTTTTCACGTCCTTCTCGCCTTGGCGATAGTTATTTAGAGCCGATCCTGCTCTCTATCTTAATCTGGATAAACCATTCATTCAGCAATTGTAACTACTCAACGAAACCACCGCCGGCGGCCGGCGGTGCAAAGAAAGAAACACGTTAGATATTAATCTGTTATGTCAAATTCGGCATCCCGTGTTACTGGGGAGGTTGTCATCCTGAGCGTAGCGAAGGATCTCATGTTTGTTGGCAGACAGATGAGATTTCTCGCTACGCTCGCAATGACAATTTTTGCTTATCCGGGTTTTTTCAGGCTGAGTAGTTACCAGCAATTCGGGATTATGGCCTTTAGACCCTCGCGACCTTGCGTCGCGGGTCAAAATCCATAATTACAATTGCTGCCATTCATTTCAGCGCGCTACCAAATCCTAAAAAGAGTGCCCGGCGCCTGGATGCGCCAGTAGATCGTGCCCACCTGCCCATTGTTATAACCTGTGCCGTTGGTCACAGAGCACGTCCCTAAATAATGGTTAAAAATGCAGCGCACGGCGATCCGCCCGCCGCCGCCCCCGCCGCCCTTGCTTGGCGATGCGTGACCGTTGCCCCCGCTGGCGCGAATCAACCCGATCCCTTTGATCGTCTCGCATGTCAGATCAATCCCGCC
>CAZALU010000128.1:0-6405 GCA_964486075.1 uncultured Verrucomicrobiota bacterium | reverse complement strand
TAAGAAATGTTTAACCGCAAAGAACGCAAAGATCGCATAGAAAGATCCGAATCAACTTTGTGTTCTATGCGTTCTATGTGGTTAAAAAATCTCCCTCACTCCGACACGCCGCCACTGGCACGAGACTGCCTGCCTTCGTGGCACATCATCCAAACTAACGCCGCCGCCTGACCCACATTAACAAGCCTGCGGCGGCAATAACGGATGGAATCGCAATCACAATGATGCCAAGGGCGATTTGAAATTGCGGCCGGCTCATCACTATATTAAGCCTTCCTGGAGTTTTCACGGGGATCGGCAAGCTGTCGGTTCGTTCCAGCAGCCAACTCACGGCACTCATAAAAAAATCGGCATTGTGCCCCGCTAGCAGCGCGCCATTGGCCACAAACGATGAATCACCTATCGCCACCATGCGGCTGGGCTTGATCTCCACATCCATCCCGCGCAGCATGCCCTTCTCCACCGCCACCGCCACGGCAATGGGACCGGGCCTGTCAACACCGGCATCGAACTTGGATGGGTTCTGATTCGGCGACAGCTCCGCCCAACCGTGCTCGGAACAGGAAGCCAACACCATCAAACGTGGTTTGTCGGCCGCTTGCATGGCCGGCGCATCGTTGGCCGCCAGCGGCTGAATAGACCGGGGCGCATTGAAGATAGTCGCGATCTTGGCTGACGCCAGGCAATCGGTAATGGGATGCCGTCCATAACTGGTGACCAGTAATTCCCGTCCGGTCAGGGTTAAGCCCACCACCCGGTCGTCCGCCAGGCGGATACCCCAGTCCTCCAGCAGATCGCCCAACCCGGCATCCTGGCCGGCATCCAGCAGCAACAGGATCCGCCCGCTGTTGCCCAGGTAGGTTTTGATCATATCCGTTTCGGTTCGGGTAAAGCGCCGTGACGGCCCGGCAATAATCAGTAGATCGCATGCCTTGGGAATAGCTGCAGTCTCGCTCAGGTTTAATTCTTGCGTTTCGATATTATCCCGCTGCAGGTTCCGAGCCACAACGGAATAGCCGAAAATCGGATCATAGCTGGTCAACGAACGCTCCCCATGCCCGACTAGGAAATAAACCAAGTTTTTTTTAGTTTGCAGCAGTCCCTGGATAGCCGACGAAAAAACCTGCTCCCCGCGAAAAGCATGCATGGCCTTGGGCCGCCCGGACAGCATGGGCCGTAAATCGTATTCCGCAATGTCCTTGACCAGCACCGTTTTTTTTCTACCGTCAGCGGCAAAAACGACGACATCGGATTCTGTCACGTCATAGCGCAGGACTAACTCCTTGCCACGGACAAGGTCGCGATCAGGGTCGATATATTCCACGCGGATCCGCGGCGATGCGTATTCATATTCCCTGAACAGGCGCCGGATATCGCGGTAAAGTTCGTGTTCCGAGCTGAGAAAAACCATCACGCGTACATCGGTCGGCAGGCGGTTCAAAAGCTCGCGCGTCTTCGAGGAAAGGGCATAATAAGAAACACTGCCGACATCAGCCCTGAAGAAAAACCTGGCGGCCAGGACATTCAAGGCCACGGCCAGGCCGGCCGCCAACGCCAGCGCCACGACCGCGTTGAATCCGGCCAGCCATCGCTTGCCTCTCAAATACCGAATCATGGATTCCATTACCCCTTTATATTGTTGCCTGGCGCTGACGCCCCTGCGTCCGGATTTTTTTTATTTCCATTGCCTGGATTCAATTGCCTTGACCGTGGCAAACAGAAAAAACACTATGCCGGAAAGGTAAAACACCACTGGGCGTGTGTCCACCACTCCCTGGGCAAAGTCAACCATGTGCTGGACGGTCGAAAGGTAATCGAACACTCGGGCATCTACAACTCCGCGGCCCAGCGCTTTAAAATTATCTTCGAAAAAAAACAGGCTGATCCCGGTAAAGCTCAGCATGGCCGCCACCACCGGGCTGCGCGTCAGGGACGATGCGAAAACACCGAACGCGACAAAAAAAGCGCCGATCAGCAGCAGCATACCATAGCCCGTCGCCACCGCAACGAGATCCAGCCCCGCCAGGCTCGAGCTGAAAATTCGCAGAACCGGTAGATACAGCGCTGTTGGAGCACAAAGGATCACAAAGAACACGAGCGCCGCGAAATACTTGGCGGCGACCGCTTGAATATCGGTCACCGGCGCGGTCAAGAGGCTTTCCAGTGTTCCGCTCCGCTTTTCCTCCGCGAACACCTGCATCGTGATCAGCGTGATCGCGACGATCAGCATGAGCCAAAAGTAGATCGAGCCGAAAAGAAGATCCCCGATATTCAGTCGCTCTTCAAGGCTCTGCGTAACCAGGCGGCAAAAGCTTAACCCGGACACCGTCAAAAACACCACCAGCGTCACATAGGCTATCGGAGCATAGAAATAGGCCGATAACTGACGCCTAAACAGCGTAAAAAAAACGTTCATGGAACATCTCCGTTTTGCTTCTCGCCGGCCGTCATCCGCGCAAACACGTCTTCCAGCTTTAGCTTTTCAACCTTCAATTCCCGCAGCATCCAGTGATTCTGCGTCACCACCTCAAAGATGGCCGAGCGCATGTCGATGCTCTCATCGGCTTCGACCCGGTAACGCTGCCACACCGCCGGCTCCGCGCCGACCGGGAGGCCCCCCTCTTGCGTCAGGCAGGACACTCGCTTTACGCCGGGCAGATTCTGCAAGCAGCGCAACACATCATTTCGGCATCCGCCTATTTCCGCCGCAATGCAGGCACAGCCATGCAGGGGCCCCATCAAGGCGTCTGCAGCATCCGAGGCAACGATCTTGCCCCGGTTCAGGATCAAAAGCCGCCGGCAAATCATCTCCGCTTCGGCCAGGAAATGCGTTGAAAGCAGAATCGTATAACGTCGGCCCAGAGTCAGGATCAGTTCGCGCATGGCCCGGATCTGGTTCGGATCGAGGCCGATGGTCGGCTCGTCGAGGATCAACAGTGCCGGATCGTGGACCAGCGTATCGGCCAGGCCCAGCCTTTGGTGATAGCCCCGGGAAAGCTGGCCGATGATCCGCCGCCCGGCATCGTTCAGTCCGCACAGCTCCTTGACCTCCGCCAGGCGATCGCGTAGCTTGCGCCGCGGCACACCCTTCAGTCTGGCCCGGAAAGTCAGGTATTCATCCACGCGCAATTCGGAATATAAGGGCACTGTTTCCGGTAAATATCCGATGCGGCGACGGACTTCCAGCGATTGCGAAAACACATCCAGCCCGTCAATGATGACCCGGCCCTCCGTCGCCGCCAGGTAACCGGTCAGGATGCGCATGGTGGTTGTTTTACCCGCGCCGTTGGGCCCCAAGAATCCCACGATCTCGCCGCGCCGGATACTGAACGAGATGTCGTCGACGGCAAGGGTCGCCGCAAAGCGCTTGGTCAAATGCGTGACCCGGATCATGGCCTGATCGTCGCTGTTTTGCATAACCGAAAAATGTAACCTGTCAAGAAGTCTTGATCAATGCCAAAAAACATATAAAGTAATTAATCGATGCCGGCGTCAAATCCAATGCAGGTCTTTTTTCCGCGGGCAGCCGCCTACCAGCGGCTGTTGCCGGGCCGTGCCCTCCAAACCGCACTTGAACCGTTAAAACCCACAAACGCGCCGACCATACTGCGCGAACGAAGCCCTGGCCGGGAATTTTTATTTTCAGAGCGCCACTTGAGATGCGCCTGGTTCGACGATGCCATACGCCCCGCGCTGCTGCGAACGGAAGACGGGGCCGAGATCGCCGTCGAATATCCGGGACGCTGGAACCTGGAAGCCGGACCTGATTTCCTCGGCACGTCACTCCGCCTGGGTCCCGCCCGACGGCGTTTGAGCGGCGCCGTCGAAATCCATGTGCATCCATCCGACTGGCGCCGGCACGGTCACGACCGGGACCCGGCCTATGCGCGGGTCATCGCGCATGTCACCTGGTTCCCAGGCCGCCTGACGGATGACAGCCTGCCGCCGGGATGCCTTCAAATACCGCTGCAAGACGCCATCTCCGCCAACCCCATTTTTTCTTTTGAGTGCCTGGATCTGACGGCTTATCCCTATGCCCAACGCGCGTCGGCTACCCCCTGCGCCCGGATGCTGGCGACATGGACGCCGGATCAACTGGCGGACCTGTTCGAATCCGCCGGGGAAGAGCGCCTGCGGCGCAAAGCCACCCGCCTGGAGGATGCCATGGAAATCAGGCACCCGGAACAAGCGCTGTATGAAGAGCTGATGACCGCCCTGGGCTACAAACATAACCGGACCCTGTTCCGACGCCTCGCCGAAATCTGCCCACTGGCGACACTCCGCGAAGAATCCGGCCGAGATATGACAACGGCCTATGCCCTGCTCCTGGGAATCGCCGGGTTATTGCCGGCCCAGACGGAAAGCCGCTGGGATACGGCAACACGCGCGTTCATCCGCCAATTGTGGAACCGCTGGTGGAAACATCAGGCTCGCTGGCAAAGCGTTGCCTTAAACCCCGGAGCCTGGAAGCTCGGCGGAATCAGACCGCAAAACCATCCCCGCCGCCGGTTGATGGCCGCGGCATGCCTGTTCACCCGGCAGATGACCCCGGTCGCATACCTGCAGTCACTACCTCCGCTACCGCCGCCGGCTTGGATTGAACAGGTCATGGCCTGGCTTCAACCGCATGCCGGAACTTACTGGCGTAACCGGCTGGCGCTGGATGGCCTAAGCCAATCTGCGGCCATATCGTTAATCGGCGCAAGACGCGCGGCAGCCATTCTCTGCAATGTAGTTGCGCCATTCCTGGCCGCGCAAGCCGGCCGGGACGGAAAGTTGCCGTCCTTCCCCGACCTCGAAATTCTGCGCCAACTGCCTCCCGAGGAAGACAACAGCATTGTCCGGCAGGCGGCTGCTTATCTCCTGGGTCCAGATCACAACCCCAAGCTATACCGGAGCGGACTCCGTCGGCAGGGGCTCATCCAGATTTTTCAAGATTTTTGCTTAAACGACCGCTCCCATTGCGCCGCTTGTGAACTTCTTAAAAACCTGGAGTCCTTTAAGCAGGCATAAACAGTGGTTTGATGTGTTTGTCGTACAGGTTTTCATGAACCAAGCCGCCAATTCGCTCGCGGTTGGATTCCAAAGCCTGCAAAAAAACATCTCCCATTTCCGCCGCAATCTTGTAACCAACGTGCAGCAACTGTCGGAAATGCGGATTGAAAGACTGGCACTGAAGGTCATGCCGCAAGGCGGCCGCATAGGCCGCGCCCGCCCATGCGCTGACCTCACGCGGCTCAGGCAAACGGGCACGGTCTATGGATATCACCGCGGCATACGGCCGGCAGAGTTCGTCAAAACGGCCGAAGGCTTTGGCGTAGATATCCTGCGCCAGCCTGAGTTCATCGCCGCCGCTCAAAGCCAAACCAGCCATTTCCTCCAGCCAGGTTGTGCCGGCGGTTTTCAAATGAACCCCGGCCGCATGCTTGCGCAATGCCCGCCGGATCGGGGCGTAAATCGAAAATTTATCGCTGCCCGAATGCACGCTGAGCTTCAAGTTTGTCGGCAGACCAAACTCCTTGACGGCAAACGCGATCACTGCGATATCTGCGTTAAACTCGCGCTCGAACTGCTCGGTATCACCAACGTAATCCACACCCTTATTGAAACGCCCGCTAAATTTCGGGGCAATGGTCTGAGCCGGGATCTTTTCGTCAGCCAAGGCCGCCAGGATGAAAAGCATTTCGCCAGGGGTCTGCGGCTGATCCGTTTCGTCCATGGACACTTCCGTGACAAATGCGCCCGCGCCCTTGGCGGCGGCGATATGACGATAGATCCGACCCGCTTCCTGAACAGCCCGCAGGTATTTGCGCGCAATGATCTCGATGCCCGCCTCGTTCAGCTCAAAAGCGTCCTGGATTCCCGGCAGTTGCAGGCGGGCTAATTGCCGATGGCGCGCCACAAAAGACCGCACATCGTCCTCCCCGGCGGCTTGGCCCGTGAAGTCCGCTACGTCGATGGTGAAAAAATCGCTCGGCTCCACAAAGGCATCCACGTTCTTTAGCCCGATATGGTCGGCATCCACATGGTAAGCGCCCGGCCAGTTCAGCGCCCGCGTGGCGGCATCCGCTTCGATCCGCACCGAGTCCGGTGTCGTGCCGATAGTCTGGTGTTCGCGGTTGGATTTGTTCCAGACCGGGGTGATTTCCACGCCTTGCGCGCGGGCTTGTACGAACGCCGCCAACTGTGCTCGGCCTTCCCGCCCAAACCGGTCCCCGATGCCCATGGAATATCTGTCTAGTTGCATAGAAGTTTTATAGCCGTTTATGACACAGGGCACAAGCGTAAATCACAAGCTCCTGCAGGCAGCAATTCGCATTATGGCCTTTAGATTCCTATAGATGTTCAGCTAATTAACTTCCGAGGATCAAGGAACCCACCCCTCGCCCCTCCAGGGAGGGGATA
>CAZALU010000127.1:0-6470 GCA_964486075.1 uncultured Verrucomicrobiota bacterium | reverse complement strand
ATGGTCCGATCCCGCGCGTATATCTCAAGCCGGATGAAATGTTTTCCCCACGCCCGTGGGGATGGTCCGCCGTAGCCAACGTGCAGTGTCGCGGTTTTATGGTTTTCCCCACGCCCGTGGGGATGGTCCGCTATCCAGCATCTACGCAACCAAGGGCACGCCGTTTTCCCCACGCCCGTGGGGATGGTCCTTCTTCACCCACAGATGCTTTGCCACCAAAGTAGTTTTCCCCACGCCCGTGGGGATGGTCCGCGCGGGGCGCACTCAAATCGAAACTGTCGTACGTTTTCCCCACGCCCGTGGGGATGGTCCCGTTAGACGGTCTAACAACTGAACCAACAGAACGTTTTCCCCACGCCCGTGGGGATGGTCCGCAAGGACCCTCCTATCTCAATCCGTGCTGGCTGTTTTCCCCACGCCCGTGGGGATGGTCTGAAACGCCGGCAACGCTATGTGACAATCGCAAAGTTTTCCCCCACACCCTCGGGGTGGTTTGCGCTGCTTCATTCGGCGATAAGACAACGAATCTCGTCTGCTTTCAGGCGCATGCGCCGCGGCATTTCCTCGCCGGCCAGGCTCTGCAGGCGGCCGCGTTCGGGCGGCAAGCGGATATCTATTTCGCAGGCGACATGCCTGAGGTTGACCAACAGGATCACGTCATGCGCAGGGTATCGATAGTGCACCGGTAACACATCAAGCCCGCCATCCACCACGGCCGACTGCAGCATGGGCCCGATAACGCTCCTGATTCCCGCCAGCAGCTTCGGCATGCGCCGGGCAGACACTTCACGCCATAGATATGGAATAATGGTGATATTGTCCCGGCGATAAAGCAGGCCGTCACTTGCATAGGCGCCTGAAAACTTCACCCGGCCGCCGCCGCAGGGCATCGCATCGCTGACCCCGATTTCTTCAAGAAAAGGACAGGGCTCCAGCAGGGCATGCCCTTCCACGACGACTTCCCTTTTCCCGAAATCAGCGAGATGCACATCCAGCGCAGTGCGCCCGGTCACGGCCACCACATCCGACTCGCCATCGTCACGCCAGCCGTGCCGGCGGACAACCACGGCGCACAGGCCGGCCAGGTTGAACAGGGGGAAATACTGCCGGTCGCGCGAACGCAAAGCGGGGTCTTTGTTTCCGTGCGCCGCGGAAAGCGAGCGGAGGATATGGATCGGCCGGTGCAGCGCCGTCTTGTCCCGCATCGCGTCAGACCAGGCGCGCAGGGCGGGCAACCAGTTGCGGACAAAGCCCTGGTATTCGACGTGGCCCTTAACGCAGGGACAATAAGCTATCACCGACGCCCCCGCCGCCAGACCGAGCACGGCCTTCTTCAGTATCCATTTGCGCGGGATGGGGTCGCAGTAGGTAGTTTCCGTCAAGAGCGGCGCCTCGCGCGGGAACCAGCCGGCATGGTAGGTGGCGGCCAGATATTCCATGGCCTGGTAGTGCGGCTTGTCGTACTCATGCCTGTAAAAATGCCCCTCGCCCAGGCGCAGGTTCACGGTTTGCCCGAAGGACGGCAACAACCTTCCGATATCCAGCCCATCACGCTCCTCCCCACCCCAGCGGAGCATGAGCCCCATGGAAACTTCCGGTCTGGCTTCGCGCGCGGCGCGGCACAACTCCTGCCAGGCCCGGGTGAGGCGATCAGTCTTCATCTCAGTCCATAAATCATGCAGAGTCTGATTTGCCAACACCTCCGCGGGACCGACCGGCCTGCCAGCCCGCTCGGAGAGTTCCTGCATGCAGCGCTCACAATAGCAAACCGCCGTGCTGGTGTAAGGCCGGCCGCCGCCCATGTCGCCGTCCATGCGGAACTCATCGTCGTACCAGATTTCCTCGAACACGCCGGCCAACTCGCCCGCGATCTTCCGGTTTGTCGTCAGCCAGGCCTCGTCCGGGCAGGCGACATTGTAGACCGGCTTGCCGAACTCATTCCGGGCATAGCGCCAGCCGCGCGGCAAGTGCGCCAGGTTGCCCTGCGCCTCGCTCCAGACGTAATCGCCCTCGTAAAACATCGGATCATCCGCCGCTGCGCCGTACTGCGCGTGGGTTTGCTCGATGGCCGGATGGCCGATGGAGAAAATCATGGCCCACACCAAAAATCCGTCAGTTTCCAGGCGCGCCTTGAGACTGCGCATTTCGGCCAGGCTCGCCGTGAGCTTGCCGGTCACGGATGCCAGCAACCCAATACGGGAAATACCCTGGCTTCGGCAGGCTGGCACAATTTTAGCATACTGCCGGACGAGATAAGCGGGCTGAAAACTATAGACATGTGCATTCATTAGCGCCTCACGTAAAAATTAGCAACAACATGTTATCTATTGCGGGGGCGCACGACAATTGCTCAAAGGCGCCGACCTCACCGCGGTCGGCTACAGTTGCGTCCCGCCGCCCCGTGGCGGGGCGTTATTTTCCCGCCAACGGCGGGTCTGCCCAATGCGGATCCTGGCTTTGCAGGAATAATTCAGCTTCTTTCCCGTCAAAACACACGTTGTTACGTGTATCTTTCTGGGTAGCGGAGGCTTTCCTGCCGTAGGCAGGTCAGCCTATGGCTGAACGCCTCCGAAGATCGCAGGGATAAACCCTGCGCTACCTTGGGTTGCGGGCACAGTCCGTCTTAACGGTTTCCCAAAATAACACGGGATCATTCATGCGCGCATCCCGTGATGACGCGCTCTTCCGCATGGCCAAGGATCCGTTTTTCGGCATACTTCACAGCCCATCTCCAACCGGTGCCCTCAGCGGATCAAGGCGCCAGCACATCCAGCGCCTCTTCCTGCGTGTAGCCCATGCGGATGCGCAGGATACGCGGAAGATGTCTTTCGGCGACGTAAAGATAACGTTTCGACAGCGCCGTGGCGCAAGGATAGCCCATCGGAATGGCAGGTGCCTTCAGCCGCGCGTTCGGGCCTGAATCCAGGTTGCCGTAGCGCCCAATGCGCAGCAGTTCGTTGCCGGCCGTGTCGATCATGCGCACAGTATTGCGGTGCGCCGCCGGCACGTAGAGCCGCCCAAAATCGTCGGCGCAGAAGCGGAGCGCCCCATGCACGCTCGATTCCCGGGCCTTACTGTAGCGGCCGGGCGCCGGGGCGACGCCCAGGAACTCCCATTCGACGCCCTCGGTCCAGCAGGGGTACATGCCGTGCTCCGAACTCGAGTTCTTGGCGGTCACGGCCGAACTCCAATGCGTCGCCGGGCGCTTGGGCGGGGGCTTGATGGGATAGCCCCAGTCCGAGTACAATAGCTGCCCCTGCTTGTTCGTCTGCGGCTGGTGCTCGACATACTCCGGCGTGTATTGCGCCTGGGCCGCGCGCCACAGGATGCCGCCCCCCTTGGGGCTGAACTTGTACACCGTGCCCACCGTCCGGATCAAGGGGTTGATCACGAACTTATGGTAGCCAGCCTCGATTTTTTTGCCGGCGCGCAACTGATCCCATTCCGCCGTGCCGATGCGGTAGTCCGGCACCCAGGCTGGCAGGTTCGCGGCGATGTCATCCTCGTAGAACTGCCCGATCTTGCGCCCGAAGTTATCGCAGACATAGATGTTGCCGCGCATGTCAACGACCGGCGAATGGGCGCCGGGCGAGAGTTCGTAGACCAAGCGCTGTTGGAGGAGTTTGCCGTCCACGCTGTAGCGATCAATAGCGATGTGGTGATCGGGCCCCTCGATGCCGGCCGGCCCTCCATCCGTATACCGGAAATTGTAGTAACGCCCCACGTATACATCCCCGTTGGTCGGTGACACGGCGAAACCTACGGAATGTTCCGCGAAAGCGGGCGGTATGAGACTCCAGTTGGTCAGCGCCTCCACGGTTGGGTTCGTTCCCCAGGACTCCGGAAATACACTCATGTAATTGATGTTGCTGCGTAGTATCCACCGCCCGTCCCGAGCGGCGACAGCTATGCCGTCAACACGTCCCGGGCCAGTTGTGACCTTGCGTCCGGTATTGGCATCGAGATACCCATCGGACAACGGAATGATGTCCGATTTCCATCCCACGGCAAGCTGATATCCGAGTGGCGGTTCCTTGTGGATCAGGATTTCGGGCTCTCCAAACTTTCCGCCCAGATCCGCCACGCGCGCCAGCGACCTGGCGCCGGCGCTGCCGGAGCCGTGGGCTGGATTAACGTCACCGACACCCCAGACGACCAAAATACCGGGCTTTGCGCCCGACTCGTCCAGGGCCATGTTCCACCAGTAGCTCCAGAATCCCCAGTCCACACCGGGAGTGTCGTATTGTTCCATGCGATCCATCCCCAGGAGGCGGGTCTGGGCCAGCGCCTGCGGTTTTGCGCCCGACGAATATTTCGTCAAGGTCACGACGTTCAGATTGGTGACGGCATGCTTGCCATGCGAATTACTAATGAAGTTTGTGGGCGATATTCCCATCACATAAGCTTCCCCGGTCTTCCGGCTGATTGCGACCTCATAGGGACCGGGGTGCGGAATCTGCCGCAAAAACTTGCCGTTCCGATCAAGCATCTGGATACGGTTATTGCGCCGGTCGCAGACCCACAGGTTGCCGTCGTTGTCGAAAGCGATGCCCTGCGGGTCGAAGAACTCGCCGGGCTTATCCGACCCGTCCGTGCCATGGGTGTTGGGCTTGCCCGCGAACACCTCGATCAGCGCGTCCGGCGCCCAGCGCACACGAAATACGGCATTGAAAAATGTCTCGCGGTTGCCGGGAATGATTTCAGGGTTGCTCTGGGGCGGCTGACTGGCTTGACGATGGATATCCTTGAGACCGCTGACATAGATCGTCTCGCCGTCGCGAGGGTCAAGCGCAAAGTGAAATCGCTTGGCGTGCAGATCCCACCACGCCATCCAGTTCCAGTCCACGATGCGCGGGCCGATGAAGTCTTCCGGCAGACTGCCGTCGGCGTTGATCTTGTACAGCCGCGCCGGCCCGCCAGGATACTCGCCACCGAAGAAAATAACCTGGCCCTTGCCATTGACCAGGAGCGTATGCGGCATCGAAATATCAAGGTGCGGCATCACGTCGCCGAAGCGATGGCTGCCGAAGCGCACCTGGCCATCGGGTCCATAGTCGATGATATTCAGCCCCTTGAGCTTCTCGACAGGCACGTCCGCCGGCGGCGGCATCAGCATAGTGAGCAACTTACCGGAATGATCGTACTTGCGGATTTCCGGGCAGTCGTCCGAAGTTTGAGAACCGCCGATCATATAAACGTTGCCTTGCGGGTCAGTCGTCATCCCGTAGATCGGAGGCGGAGATTCGCTCCGCCCCAGTTCCTGGTCGAGCGTGGCTTGCGAGCCGACCCCCACCTTAACCTTGTACGCCCCCGCCGGCACTTTCTTGCCGTAGTCATCCAGATAATCCCATTTGAGCGTCTGCCGCAGCGCATCCTTGGTCAGTGGCGCAGGAGGATTACTCCCCAGCATCCCGGCCACCAGGTGCCGCACCCGTTCGCCTTTGGTATCCTCAACCCACACCGCCACGTCCGTGCGCGTGTTGACCTCGAACCGGATAACGACGTCCTTACCCCCGGCCTTGACTTCCGGTTTTCCGACCAACGCCGGCGTTTGCTCCGGAACGAGCGACGGATTCGCCTCGGCCCGGATCACGCGGTCGTTAACCCGCAACTGCGGCATCCGCGCCCGCCCGGGCGCATTGGTCTTGACGGCCGCGCCCTTGAGCCCGCGCGCCTCGCCGAACCGATGCGGAAAGTGCAAACCCTCGCTGTGCAGCGGCGACCACGTCGCCACTCCCCAATACCCCACATCCACCCGGTGCACATTCAGTCCGAAGTTCTCGTAGACCGTCGGTGTCCGGTCGAAAGTCGCCAGCGGTATCCCGTACTCGATCGTCCATTCGTTCGTGCTCCAGTGGCTTTTGACCTGGTACTTCGGATGCCAGCGTTTCTCCACGTCACGCGGCTCGTTGTTATAGAAATCTCCGGTTACGTCGAAGGGCGTCACGACCATCTGGTAGTAGCCCGGCGTATCTTCGTTATCCGGGTCCAGAAAGACCTCGACCACCTCTTCGTCCCACAGGTTACGGTTACGCGTGGCGCCTTTGCCGGTCTGCTTGGCAGGCTTCTCGTCGTAGCGCGCCCGGATGGCCAGGTACAGCACGTCGTCCTTCTGAACGATTTGGAAGGTCGTCTTGAGCTTGACCGGGAACGAATATTCGTCCGTCATGGCCGACGATTCCTCGGCCTGGGCCCAGCAGGCGTCATCGAGCGCCCCGTCCACCACCGGCGCCTTACCCGCCTGCAGGATCTCAATGTGCGGCAGCGGCGGAAATCCCATCGCCGCGCCGGACGGCTCAGCCGCCCCCAAACTCATACCTGCCAGGCTCATTAGTATAAACGCAGCCAATACCAATTTGCTTGAATCGTTCATGCTAGCTCCTCTCTCTGTTGCACGGTCACTTTCCATTTTTATGGCTCCTCGGCATAATTAGTGGGTAACGCATCTGCCATCAATGCTTCAATATGTT
>CAZALU010000126.1:0-6676 GCA_964486075.1 uncultured Verrucomicrobiota bacterium | reverse complement strand
TCGTCGATGGGAAGAAGTAATTGTCGTTGACCAAAACCTTCCTCCTGATAGGTGGTTGGGGGACTTTTACCCCTTAAGGCGTACGCCCTGCAGGCGCTGGTTCGCACTTCATTGTCTTACGTCTTTGCCAACGTCTGGCCCTCTGCCTGTCCGTGTGCGAGATATGCCATAAACGTAATGAGAGAGGCAGCAGCAGTGACGAGAATGAACGGCCCACCCGCGAACACATCATGAATGCCGTGCAACACAGCCATGAAGAGGATGCCCACGACCACGATCGGCCACTTTGCGCCTTTTCTGACTGAGGCCACCCCAATGAACCACCCAACGACGCCTGCCCATGCAGCATGTAGAATGGGTCCGGACATCACCCGATGTAGAAACATCAACACCTGCGCCGTGGCAGCATCTGAACCGCCGTAGGCGATGATGTTGGCCGTCGCCATCGTTGTATACTGGACCCCCTCTGCGGCTGCAAATCCGAAGCCAGACATTAAGCCAAGAAACACTCCCTCCCTAGTACCGTTGAGCGTCTTCTTCCGAAGGCCGAAGATTATAAGGGGGAGAGCTTTGCAGGTTTCCTCAAAGACCCCTACACCCAGAACATTGCCAATCACACGCCCCAGGAACAGATTGCTCTCTGTGCCAGCATATAGATTCCTCACGATCGGAAGAGCCTGAGCGATCAGCAATAGGACTACTCCGACGCTGGCGGTGAAAAAGGAGTATCCTATCGCCCTTCTCCAAATGGTTTTGCTGGGTTGGATGATGCTGTAGAAGTACAATGCCCAGAACAGGCAGAAGTAGATTTCGATGAGCCACAGCACTTGAGTGAACTCAAGATCAAACATCGACGCGGCTTGCCAGAAGGCCAGTGGCAGAAGCCCGAACATTAGCACCCATCGCACGGCTTTTTTGCGAAGAAGCTCGGCGCTAAAAATCTTGCTGAAGGGGATAAGATAGTTGTAGTCCAGCGCCTTGAATTCCTTCACGGCGTCATTCACGGCGCTCGCTACGCCCATATCGCCGGCATCCTCCATGCCAAACGCGCCGCCATAATCGATATTCAATCGCTCAGATTCTTGCGCTGGCGCAGACTTCGGAATTGTGATGGTGCCCTTGCATTCAGGACAGGGAACCGTAAGTCCCGCGCCCTTCTCGTCGACCGTCAAGTGCTTCCCGCATTGTGGACAGATGAATTGAATGTCGGGCATATATCCCCTTTCTATGCGAACGGCGGCGCGTCAGCGACGTACGGTTCCGCCTATGGTTTGCTCTAGTCGTTCCACATTCTCAACTTCATTTCCTCTGAGCCCCGAATCTGAAGCCATTCTCTGTTGATCCATTCTGCCAGCGAACCGCTTTCGTTGATCGGCACAAGCCACTGCGATTCGCCTTTGGGCCCCAACTCACAGGTATTGCAGATGCCGGTTGCCGAGACAAGAGGTGGATTTGCATATGATCGTCGTCAATCCATTGGACCTCGATCCACCGTTCATCAGCTGTGAACAGATTACAGAGCCAGCCCTGTCTTCACGAATCTCAAACATTGCCAGAACCTTTGGATCCCGGAATGATTTCAACTCCTCAAGCACACCTGCCGTCGGATCCGGTTCTCTTCGTTCAATCGTGCTCATTTTCGAGTGCCAGTAGAGGCAAAACCATAACAATAGTAATCCAGTTGACTCTCCTGGCCTTAATACGAATCAGCGAGTAGATGAGCACACCCAGACTTAAAATCACGACAGGAACGTAAAGCAACGTTACGATGATCTCCAGTAAACTAGGCCACCCCGGAATGCCCGGTACTGATCGAGACACAGAAGAAAAGCAGCGATAATCCAGCAAAAATTAGTTGAACCATAAGTTTTTTAAGATTGACACTTAATATCCCTAAAATCAATGACGTTTAGTGAAATTAATTCCAAGCATATGATCAAGGATGTTTCTGAGTGCGGATGTTTCTTGTCCCCTCATGCCATTTCATTATTATGGCAGCGTTTGAGGAATATTATGATCACCAAGCAACAAATTATCAAAACCATCCGGAACCTTCACCGCCGTGGGGAACCTTTGAATATTACGGCGGTTAAACGGAATCATCCAGAATTAATCAAGGCTACTTACGATGTAAAACCCTTCTGGGGCTGGAAGCAGGCACTGGATGATGCTGGGATTGATTACCGTAAGATCAAGATTGAGCTTCTGGATTACTGCAAGTGTGAGTTGTGCGGCAAGTTCTACGGCAATCTCTCCACTCACATTGCCATTAAGCATCAAGTGCCTTGTGATGAATACCTGATGGACTATCCGGGATCTGATCTCCACAGCGAAAAGCTCCGTGCTGATAAATTGGGCAGTGATAAATTGCCTATTCGTCACTGGGAACCGATTTGGAGCCGTGAATACATCTTAGATCGTATCACCGAGTATCACCGGCAGAACATTTCCGTGAACGCAGGTAATATCCAGCACGTTGATAACACCCTTCACTTGGTTGCCATAAGATATTTTGGTGGATGGAGGAAAGCACTGCTGACTGTTGGAATCGATCCTGACGAACTGACCCGGCAAGCCCACAACCGGCGGCACAGGTATTTGGACAAACAATCCGTCATTAAGGCAATCAAGCATCGCCACTGGAAAGGCTGGACGCTTGCCTATAATGGACTCTTCGGACAACGGAAACAAAAGAATCCGGATTCTGCACTAGCGAGGAGAGGTATTGAATATTTCGGCTCATGGGGCAATGCGTTAAGGACTGCAGTGATTGATCCTAAGCCCATACAACAGGCAGGAACCAAGAGACAAAAATATTCGTCCCCGGATAAGGTGATTCGGGAAATTAGAGCCAGAATAAAACGCAAGTGGGCAGTTAATTATAGTGCGATACATACACACACGATAGGGGTCACGTCTGGACATTAGACAAAGACATTGACAAGGGAGAGGGGGGATGAGAGAATAACGGCATGGCAAGGCCCTTACGAATCGATATAGAGGATGGCTGGTACCATGTGACGGCGCGTGGGATAGAGCGTCGTCCAGTGTTTCAGGATGATCAGGATCATGTCCATTTTCTGGAGCTATTGGCGGCAATGCGGGAACGCTACGCGGTGACCGTGCATGCTTATGTGCTGATGGGAAATCATTACCATTTGCTGATCCAGACGCCGCATGCCAACGCGAGCCAGGCGATGCAATGGCTGAATGTCAGTTACAGTGCCTGGTTTAATAGTCGCTATGGGCGGAGCGGTCCGTTGTTTCAGGGGCGCTTTAAGAGTGTGTTGGTGGATGGGAACGGGGGTTGGGCGCTGGAAGCGAGCGTGTATGTGCATTTGAATCCGATGAGGGTGAGAAGACTAGGATTGGGGAAGGCAGGGAGACGAGAAGAGGGGCGAGGGGTGAGCATACCGACGGCAGAACAGGTACGAAAGCGGTTGGAGGAATTAAGGAAGTATCGGTGGAGTTCGTATCGTGCGTATGCGGGATATCATCTGGCGCCGAGCTGGTTGACGTGTGATGAATTATGGTCTCGAGCGAAAAGAAGGAAGCGGGAGACAGGGGTGGCATCCTATCGTAAGCTGGCAGAGGGATGGATAAGGCAGGAGAAAGGGGCGGAGGGATATTGGGACAGATTAAAGGCCGGGATGGCGATAGGATCGACCGCATTTCTGGAGCGAGCGCGGGCCATGGTAAAGGGTGATAAGCGGGAGCAGAAAGAGATACGTCAATGGAAGCGGTTGGTGCCGTTTGATCGGGTGGTGAAAGCGGTGGAACGAGAGAAGGGGGAGACGTGGGAGCGGTTTAGAGGGCGGCAGGGGGATTGGGGTCGAGACATGGTACTATGGGTGGCCAGAAAGAGGTGCGGATTGACATTACGTGAGCTGGGGAAAGCGGTGGTGGGAATGGAATATTTTGCGGTGAGCAAGGCGATCACGCGCTTGAGCGCGCGGCTGAAAACACAAAAGCCCCTTCGCTTGTGTCTTCGCCGTGTCGAAGATTATTTGTCTAATGTCGATTCCGCTGAAAAACCTCTGGCTTGATTTGTCCTTGGAGCGTTTCGTGAGGATCTTTCGATCACTTCCAGCTGGCCATTTTAGAACCGCCCAGCGTCGTTCCTAGTGCCTTTTGCGAACACTCCGCCAGCAGACATCAAACGGGTTAGTTTTTCAAGAGGAAAAACCTCTTTTTAAGGCTACATTAACTCGCGGTGACAACCGCCAGTAGTTCTTGGGCCTTCAGCGCCTGTTTGGTTTCCCAGGCGATTCGGCGGAACAACCGCCGGATATTGCAGGCGGCGCCGATCAGGTAGTTCTGGAGCCGGACCTTGGCTTGGCCGCGATAGCGAGCCTGACGTAGGCCATAGCCGCGGACCAGTTCGCTTTGCGTACCCTCGATGCCGTTGCGCCGGCGCATTTCCTGTTTGAATGCCTCGGTTTGCATTTCCCGGCGACGCTCCTGTAGGAGCGAGTGCAACTCGCCGACCACGAAGGTGCGATGGTCCTGGCCCGCGCTGACGCACCGTTCGCGTAACGGGCAAGCCCCGCAGACCGTGTTGCTCCACTCGATGCGGTAGACCACCTTGCCTGTGCTCTGTTCCGCCAGACGACTGCAATTGCCGCTGCGCTGCCCACCGGGGCAGATTGCATAGCGCTCCTCGACATGCACGTCGAAAGCCTCCACGGTGAAGACTTTGCCGCGATCCGGCGAGGCCGGGGCGGGACCGCGCAGTTCGCGGCCCTCTGCGCGCGCGTCCTGCAACGCTTCGCTGCTGACGTAGGCCCCATCCACATAGAGGACGGAGGGGGCTTCCAGTCCCAGGTGTTGTTGCTCGGCCAACGCCTTAGCCATGCCGGGCTTATCGCTGGCGGGGGCGTTCTGCGTGACCAACGCGGTCAGGAAGTTGGCCGTCGGTTCACCCGCCGCCCGCGGTTGCTCCTGCGCAGTTTCGGCCACTTGCACTTTGTACCCGACCCAGGTTTTGTCCTTCGTGGTGGACTTCGAACTCCACTGCGCCTCGGGCTCGTGCGGGTTATGGACAGCGCCCGTCGGCTGAGCACGCGTCTTTTGCGCGTCGCCCCCCGTGTCCAACGCGTAGTTTTCCAAGAAAACGCGTTGCAGGAGAACAAAGGCATCACGTGCGACGATCGACCAGATTCCGGCGGCAGCCTCCCATATCGCCAGCATATCCTGGCCGGCCTGTGCAAACTTGGCTTCCAGGGCTGGGGCTTTGGCGCGAGGATCCACCTTGGTTTCGACATATCGCTCCCAGTACCCGGCCCAGGATTCGGGCAGGCAACCAGTGGCCTCAACATCCTCCAGCAGCAGCCGGATCGTCTCGCGGGCACACTCCAGCCGGTTCATGGCGCTGAGCAGCCCGCGCACATGCGTCGAGTCGAGGCGTTGCCGTGAGCGTTTGGGCACCCACCCGTGCTCGACCAGATGATCGAGCACCGCTTCAAAGGCCAGTCCTTCCTGTGCGCCCCCCACCAGCCGGTCGCGAAAGACCGCCAGCAGCGAGGGGTCGCATACCACATCTTGGGCGACCATGTGCAAGGCCAGTCGCCAGCGCTGATCGTATTGGACGGCTTCGGCCGCCTGACGATCCGGCGCCCGCAACACGAACTGTAGCACCAGCACACCGAGAAGACGGACGGGATCCCAGGCCGGGCGGCCGTTGGCGGCGCAGTAAACCGTCGCCAGACGGTCTCGGAACTTTTCCAGTAAGGGGAAGATCGTGCGGGCAAAGAAGACGAAGAACTCGGCCTGGCGGCGCACCGCCAGCGGAACACGATCCGGTTGTTCAAAGAGGGCCAGTAATTGCGATTCGGGTTCCGCAGGCGGCCGTTGGCGTGAAAGCGACATAGGTTGGCTTGCCTCCTTTTTTGGGTTGACAAGGGCTAGGCTATAGCCTAGCCTTCAGAAATGCAAGCAAAATACCCGGTTAAAGTGCAGGCCATTCGATCCAAGGGAAGAACCGATCGGTTTTATGTGTTCGTGCCGCTACCGTTGGCCGCCGCGATTGATCTGGAGGCGGGGGAAGAGGTGCAATGGAAGTTGACAGACAGGGACACCCTCTCTGTGCGACGCGTCAGTCCGCACGCGAAGATCACGGCGCACGAAGGAGCAACGAAGAAAATATCTCCGCCACGGAAATAACGGGAACAGTCCGACGGGGAAGATCAAGTCGGGCGAGGTTTTTCAGCGGAATCCTATTTCGGGGGCTGACCCCAATCCTCCTGAGTTTCGCGTGTTTCGTAGTTAAAAATCCCGATTAGCAACCCGGCAGATTGCACAGCCGTTCATCCGAGAGCAGCAGGTTGTCGATCAGCCGGGTTTTCCCGATGCGCACAGCCAGCGCGATCAACACGGGTTTTTCCAGGCTGCTTACCGGCTGGAGCGTGGCGTCATCCACCGCCTGGATATAGTCGATGGCCGCCGCCGGGACCGCGCGAATCGCCTGCGTCATGGCCGCGATGACTTTCCCGGCGTCGCGTTCGCCCGCGCGGTATAGCTTGCGGGCCAACTGGAGGGAGCGGACCAGGCAGAGCGCGTCCTGGCGTTCGGACGGAGAAAGAAACGTGTTGCGGGAACTCATTACGGATTGGGGTCAGCCCCTACGGATTGGGGTCAGCCCCCGAAATAGAACTTAACGTCACTTTTCAACATTCGT
>CAZALU010000125.1:0-6697 GCA_964486075.1 uncultured Verrucomicrobiota bacterium | reverse complement strand
GGGAGGGTCGGGATTTCTTCCCGACCGTCTTTGCCGCCTTTTTCAGCGGAATCAGCAGATATGATCCGCCCCCACCGTGGTCGGCTACAGCGTAAGTTGACCGACGGCTAGCGGTCTTAATTCATTATTATCGGGCTGGCACGAGACCGTCGGCCCAGCAGGGCTCCTGGAGTTCGAGCTCAGGGTCGGCCAATTCGGAGCGGTTGATGCTCTCGTAGTGGCTGGCGAGATCCGACCAGGGTTGGAGGCGAACTTCGATTTCGTCGCCTGGCCGGATACGCGCGGCCGGGGTCCACGCATTATCCTGCATGCTTTGCAGATAGACCAGGGCCTGGCCGTTGGTCGCTGCCGCTTCGCGGCACTCGATATCCACCAGGTGCAGGGAAAGCACATGGTCTTTGTACGGCACTGAGCCGGGGCGGGGTACGGACGATATGTCTTTTACCATGCCCCGTGCAGTCCAGATTGCGCCGATGGGTGGCACAATGAAGGTTATCGCGGGTGGTTGGCCGAGGCTCAGGTCAATCAATTTCCAGTCGCCTTCCGTCAATTCGCGGGCGGCGAACTGGTAGATCACCAGGCGCTTGCCGGCTAGTCTGTCCCGTCCGCGCGCAAGTTCCCGGCCCAGCGCCGTCCGGCTGGCGAAGGCGCCGTTATCGTTCAGGGCGATGCGATCCAGCGGACGTTTCAGCTCCAAGCTGAGCTGTTCGATGAGGCCGGCGGACTCGCCCCAGCCCAGGGATTCCAGGGAATAGATATTGCAGAAACTATCCCCTAACATCAGCACGTCGGCTGAAGCGTCCGGCCTCCAAAAATCACCGTTTGGCATGAAAACCTGGTGCGCGGTGACGGTATCCAGTGGATAGATGGTCTGAGCCGCGGGCATTTTCAGCATTAACGCGATGTCGCCGATATTGGCAATGGCCAGCGGTCGGCTTTTGTAACCCGGATCCGGGACCGGCGGCAGGCTGAGGGTGGTTTCAATAAATGTTTTTAAGCGGCCGGCAGTATAGGCGACCGCATCCGGGCGCCAGTGGGTGTCGGCGGCGAGGTACTGGGGCCGACCGGTTTGCCGCTTCCGGTTCACCAGTTCGTGGGCAATGTCGAACACGGGTACGCCGGCCTGCCGCAGGTCAGCCACGAAAGCGGTATAAGATGGATTTTGCAGGGGCGTCGGCCAATCGGCATAGGCGCGGGTAAAACATTCGGGTTGAATCGAAGTCTTGGTCGGCGCCGGCATGATGATAAGGGAGATGCCGCGCTGCGCGAGCTGATCCCGAAAACTAATAATAGCCTTGAGCGGATCCGGCTGGGGCGGCGTTCGCCACTCGCTGGCATCGGCAATGCGTTGAGCCATCTGACTGGGCGCGAGGAAGTCCGGACCGGTCAGGTATTCGATGTCTGGTCGGTAGAATAGCCACGCATGCTTTCCGCAGTAGGCTTTTTCATTACCCATGCCCAGCCAGCGGGTAAGCAGAGACTGGGTCGGGGCGCGAATCAGCTCCCCGATGATCGAGTCGTTTTCCAACTGGTCTTCGTAGGCGCGCATGTTACGCATCAGGCAGCGGTTGGCTTCCACGATCCGTTGGCGCAGGGAAACCCCGGTGCGAGTCAATGCTTCTCCAACCCCCGGCGGCTTCCGGAAGATATCGTAACACTGGGGCAGGGGCGAGGATCGCCGGCCGGCCCGGTAAGCCCGGGAATCGGCGATATGCTGAACTATCGGTACGCTCGCAATGCAAAGCAGGAAGACGCAGGTCAACAGCCGGGCCAGGGCCGGACGGATGGTAGTCCGGCCGATCTCGGCCATGGCCTGCGCTTCACGGCTTGTGTATTTGGGCGAGTTGCTCATGGTTAAAAAATAAAATAAATAAACGGATTATAAGCCTGCGTGGTCAGCATGACCAGGGCAAGCGCCAACAGCAGGACAATAATTATCGCTTTGGGCCAGGTGATGACGCGAGTCCATTCCCAGGTTTGGGGCATCCACCATGTAATTCCGGCGGCGACGGCGAACATCAACACATAAAATGGCTGATAGATGATGCCTCTGATCAAGGCGGCGTTCTCGTGGACTGTGCTCCAGCCCAGCATGCAACCAAGGTAATGCCAGGCGTCGGCAAGGTCTGACGCCCGGAAGAAAACCCAGCTGACCAGCACGATCATAAAAGTGGTGGCGACCCGAAGGGCGGTTGGCAGACGGTAATAGAGGCTTTGTTTGCCCAGCACTCGTTCGAAGCACAGGAAGAATCCCTGGATGCCGCCCCAGATGATAAAATTCCAAGACGCGCCATGCCACAGACCGCCCAGGAGCATGACCGTTGCCAGGTTGATGTAGGTGCGGATGGGGCCTTTGCGGTTGCCGCCCAACGGAAAATACAGATAATCGCGGAGCCAGGTAGAGAGCGATAAATGCCAGCGTCGCCAGAATTCGGTGATGGACTTGGACTTGTAAGGCGAATCGAAATTCTTGGCGAAGACAAACCCCAGCATCAGCCCCAGACCGATGGCCATGTCGGAATAACCGCTGAAATCGAAATAAATCTGGAAAGCATAGGCCATGACGCCGTACCAGGCGTCGATGACACTGGCCGAGGCGGCGCCGAAGACGACATCAGCTACCTTGCCGCAGGGATTGGCCAGTAGTATTTTCTTAGCCAGCCCCAGGCTCAGGAAGGCCATGCCGCGTCCGAATTTTTCAAACGAATATGTTCGGTGTTCCAACTGGTCGGCAACGTCCTGGAAGCGGATGATGGGGCCGGCGACCAATTGCGGAAACATTGAAACATAACAAGCGAAGTCCACGAAATTCTTCAAGGCCCGGGCCTGGCCGCGGTATACGTCAATCGAATAACTCATCGATTGGAATGTGTAGAAACTTATGCCCAGCGGGAGGGTTACCTTGAATACCAGGTCCAGGCGTAGCCAGGCCAGGTTGAAGGCGTCGGCCAACAAGTTCACATTCTCTACGCCGAAATTGAAATACTTGAAAAATCCCAGCAGGCAAAGGTTTGAACAGATTGAAAACACAAGCGCCGCCCGCTGAAATCGAGTGCGAGGCTGGCCTGGAGCCAATTGTCGGATGGGACCAGTCCAACGGAAGCTGTTATAGGCCTGGGCTAAGCCGGCGAAATAGTCAATCAACGTCGAAAATAGCATCAGGCCCATGAATAACGGATTTGTCCATCCATAAAACCCATAGCTGAGAAGAGTCAGCATGAGATGCTTGGCCCGCCGCGGCACGGCGTAATACAGGAGTAGAGCCAGGGGCAGGAAGTAGAATAAAAATATGTGGGAACTAAAAACCACGATTACGCCATCCGGTAAATTTTTAGTCCACTGCGTAATACAGCGGGAGCGAAAAATCCTCGTTATCCATGATCATCCGCTCGCCTTCCAGTTCCGGGTGTTCGTCGAAAGGTTCCAGGACCAGGCGGTGGATACTGTCCTGCTGCCGGGCGGGGGTATCAAGTCTTTGTCTGTCGAGAATTACCCAACGTGCGACTAGTATCTGTTTGTGTGGATATTGGCCTTTGATCGGCTTGACTTCATCGTAGCGGTCGACGGCCAGCGCCCGGCGATAGGGGCTGATGGAGGCGAGCGGCGGTGTTTTGGTCACTTCCGCCAGCCGGGCTTCGACCGTCAAACGGCGGGCCGCTGTCCGTCGTTGCATATCTTCCGCGAGCGAGGCATAACTTTGGCGGGCGTCGGATTCATTTTTGACATGGTTATAAATGGCGATATGATCGAGTCGGCCCGACCAAGGCCGGGTGCGGTTGCCGAACACAAGTTCCCCGGGCATCCATCCTGCCAGGTTGCCTAGCGGAGAGTTCGTCAGGAGTGTTGGTTTACCGTCCAGGAAACAGATCAGTTGGCCCGGCATATAACTGATCAGTACATGCTGCGGCTTTGCGGGAGCCAGGCGGCATAGCGGAATGGCGGGGCCTAGGCCCGCTGTATCGGAGGTGTTCAGACGCAAGATCAGCTGGTCCCGTTTTTGGCCAAGCGTAAAATTGACAGTTTGTAATGCAGCAAAAGACGCTATTTGTAAATAATCGGTTAACTCGGACTGTTGGGGTGTCAGCACGGCTTCCAGGCTGAAACGGTTGCTGTTCAGGCAGGCTGTCAGTAACTGGGCGCCGATTTCGGTTTCAGTCGAAAACCAGCCGCCGGCGAGGTCCATTTCGAAATAGCGGCCATAACGCGCTTTGCCCCTGGGCTCGGCGCGACAGGTCCGAGTGGTTTTACTGTCGGGCAGGCTGATCTCATTTTTGCCGGAACGATTTTCCCAAAGGAACACAAGGCCATCGGCGTTGCCCGGCCAACGCGCGGCTGGCGCTGGGATCGATATGGCAGCGGGTGCGGCCGCTGTTGCGCTGGCGCCGGTTGGCAGTGCGATCCAGACATCTGGAAAAAAATCGGCCCGATTATTGCGTGTCACACGCACCCAGCGTTCGATGGAGCCAAAGCGCTCGTCGAACCGGCCGAGGTGGACTTCGACTTCCGGTCCGCCGCCGCGGATGCGGTTGTCGCCCGATCCTTGTTTATAGGGACCGGTCATCACCATGAATCGTGCCCGATTGCTCCAGCGGGGATGATAAACCTCAAAGCTTTCGATGCCGGGGGCGTGGCTGATGTTGATCGTCCAGCGCTTGTCGGTATCGGTCCGAAATAAGGTGAGGTTTCGGTGCGCGCCGTCGAAAATCCAGAACAGGCCGGCGTTCTCCGGGGCCAGGGCCGGCCAACAGCCGTCGCCGTATTTTTTCCAATCGCCTTCCGGCAATTCGGCTATCCCGCAGATCGGCCAGGGCAGATTACCGCAGGCCCGGCGCCCGTCGGCGGATAACTGGAAGTTATCGGGATGGACAAGGGTCCGGTTCCACACGGTCTCGACCCTGTCGGGCTGATCGATTGGCGCCCGCTGGATGGGAAACAGGGCGTCGGTATTTGTCAGCCAGGACCCGGCATAGATCCATTCCACGCCGTTGGACGGGTCCTGCCAGACGCCCACCGCGAAACCGTTGCCCAGGCGCTGCAGCCCGCTCCCGTCCCAGTTGACGATATAGATATTGTTTTCCTGGCGATTGGAGAAGATCACGCGCTTGCCGCTGGGCGTGATCAAGGGCCGGGCATAATTGGAAAGTTTGGACAGGATGGCGCGTTCCCCGCAGCCGTCCTCGGTGTCGAATCCCATCAGGTGGAGATTTGTGCCCATGGCGCCGGCGTCGGAGTCATCGCTCGTGTCCTGGCACCAGACGATTCGGGTCGGGGCGTGTGTCAGATCGCGGATTTCAGAGGCCACGGACGGCGCCGCTTTGATGCCTATGCCAAGCTGTAAAAAGAAAAGAAAAAAAGTCAGCACTTGAACCGCAGGGGATTGTGGGGGCATGCAGCGGTGTAGTTTGCGGAGTGGAACGATCAGGTCGCCGTAGCGCGTCACCTTCGCTTTAGAGGGCGCGTTCATTTCCCGCTGAATGGTGATGTTTTTAATGTTCATTCGTAATTTAACAGGGATACACACGATTGGCAGGATGAATGTTCCGCTGGACGCTGCTTTCTGAGCATCCTGTCTATCGGTATTGGCCTGCTGACACGGCGATGGAGCGCCGTGGCTACAATTCGCCCCCCCCTTTTTTGTTCTCTCCCCAATAAGCGTCCCATTCCAGATTGATGCACTACGCGTT
Organism: uncultured Verrucomicrobiota bacterium; assembly: GCA_964486075.1. GTDB lineage: Bacteria > Verrucomicrobiota > Kiritimatiellia > JAAZAB01 > JAAZAB01 > JAHIJO01. Next base: position 1,013 of record CAZALU010000125.1, on the reverse strand, counting down.
TGATTTAACTTCCCGCCGGTCGCGAATGACCTTGGCGGGCATGCCAACGGCCACGGCGTACTCGGGCACGGACCTGGTGACTATGGCGCCCGCGCCGACGATGCAGTTGCGGCCGATAGTCACACCGTCCAGCACTTTGACGCCGGCACCGAACCAGCATTTTTCGGCCACGTTGATGCCCTCGGAGCGTGAGCCCTGCTTGGTCACGGAGGCTTCAATATCCTGGGGATTATGATCGCCGCCGATGAAATAACAATAGGCAGCGACCAGCGTATCGTTGCCCAGCGTCACGCGGCTTCCCGAAAACAACTCACAATTGAAGCCGATATTGACGTTCTCATCCAGGACGATATCACCGTTCTTGCAACTTAAGATGGAGTTCCGCCCCAGGAAAACGCCGTTCCCGATTCGGATGCCGGAGTTATCCTTGCCCTTAGCGTCCAGGAGGCAATTATCGTCGATAATCACATTATCGCCTATCTCGATTTTATGAGGATGCCGGAGCGTCACGTTCATGCCGAAGTTCACGTTTCTACCGCAGCGTCCCAGGAGGCGCGGGTAGAGTTTGGCGCGCAGGAACAGGCCCAGGGCACCTGGCAAGCGCATGCAGAAAAGCATAATCAGCTCATATTTTAACAAGGGCCAGAAGCCCCGGCAGCCGACAATCAGATCGCGGTAACGCGCCAGCTTGGATTTAGCCGGCGCGGCCATTTCGCGCTGAATTATGACGCTTTCAGTTTTCATGGATGCAATCAGAGTAGTGGCAAAACCAAACGGGAACAAGCATGGAAATCACATCGCTACTTGTCTGGGATATTTAGACACGGATCAACCGATGCATGCTGCTCGAACGTAACTACTCAGCGAAACCACCGCCGGCGGCCGGCGGTGCAAACTTAAAAGAAACACGTTAGATATTAATCTTTTATGTCAAATTCGGCATCCCGTGTTACTGGGGAGGTTGTCATCCTGAGCGTAGCGAAGTATCTCATGTTTGTTGGCAGACAGATGAG
>CAZALU010000124.1:0-6807 GCA_964486075.1 uncultured Verrucomicrobiota bacterium | reverse complement strand
CCGCGACCATCGGTCGCGGCTACAACACTTTGAAATTCCTTAACATTAAATTAGGACCGGCAACTGCCGGTTAATTTTTACTGTAGCCGCCATCGATGATGGCGGTCCTAATCCGAGGACCGCGACCATCGGTCGCGGCTACAACACTTTGAAATTCCTTGGCATTAAATTCGGCCCCCCGCAACGGGGGAAACTTTTTCCTGCAATCAACGTCTTGCCGCCAGCGACGGATCCGCCTTCCTCCGCAGCTATAGCCATGGCGGATAAGTCGGTGGAAATTGAGTAAAAACGACGCCCTCGCCGCTTTTCGCTACTGGCTCGGAACGCGGCGAGGGTGCCGCGTCTACAAATGGCCAAGCTATTGTCCGCCCGGATCAGGAAGTCTGTAATTAGAACTACTGAGTATCTCTGCGGGAAAACATACGCACTGTCAAGTTTTAGCCTGGCAGACGGGACAGAGGTGCGTGCTCCGTTGGCCGACGATGATGCGCCGGATCGGCGTGCCACAGCGCAGGCAGGGCTGCCCGGTTTGACGGTAGACACGTAGCAAGCCCTGGTGCCGTCCCCGCCGTCCTGCCAAGTCGGCGAAATTGGATTTGCCTGAACCCAGCGAGGTGCCCGCACATCTGATCCCGCGCCGCAAAACTTTCCGGATTGCCTTAAAAAGAGCTTCGGCTTCAGCCGGCTTTAAGGTGTCGGTCCGGCGACAGGGATGGAGACCGGCTTCCCAGAGCGCCTCGTCTGCGTAAATATTGCCCAGCCCGGCCAGAAAAGACTGGTCCAGCAAAAGCGTCTTCAAAACCCGGTGGCGGGCAGCCAGGCGCGCCGCGAATTCAGACGAGCGAAAGACGTCTGCCAGCGGCTCCGGGCCCAGCCGTTTGAGGATCAGGTCGGGGGCGCAGGTCAAATGCCAGCGGCCGAATTTGCGGGTATCCAGATAGCGGAGCTCCCGGCCGTCATCCAGGGATAGGATAAGGCGCTCATGACCGGCGTGGGGCGCGGAGGGTGCGGTCAGCATCAATTGACCCGTCATTCTCAAATGGATCAACAGGGTGTTTTTCCCGGCAAGTCGGATAACGATGAACTTTCCCCGCCGGCTGATCGTCTGAATGATACGGTTTTTTATGTGCGCCGCAAAAGTGCTGGTGGAGCAGCCCTTGATGATGCGGCTCCAGCTCACGCGGACGGAGCACAGACGGCGGCCTTCCAGCCCGGCCTGGCGGAGATTGCGGACCACGGTTTCGACCTCGGGCAATTCGGGCATAGTCTACAAATCCTAAATTCCAAACTCCAACAACCAAACATCAAGGAATAGCTAAACTCACGGCCGGGTAATGCCTGGAACATATCGCGCAATATAAGAGAATCAGCCTCAAAAGGAAAGTCGATTTTGCGTTTTGATGTAACGCGGGGCGCAAATCAGTTCCGCATGGATTATGCCATAGTGCTTTAGGTGCGTAACGTAACCAGAACAGCGTTCTAAATTAAGCCTAACCTGGGAACCCACCCCTGGCCCCTCCAAGGAGGGGAGCTGGTTGGTGTGCACCATCTTTTCCCCTCCTTGGAGGGGCGAGGGGTGGGTATCTTGATCTAATGAAGTTAATTACCTGAACATCTATAGTATCACGGCAAAGCCGCTTTCGCCAAAACCGCCGCTCAGCAGTCAGACCGCAGGTAAGACTGCACGGACCGTTTGGCAAGCGGTCCCTACCTGTAACCCGTCTTGCGCCGTTTTTGAACCATACCCGAAAATTTGATATTTATCCGCGTTATCAGCGTAATCAGCGGTTACAAGGCTTGTCGAATGGGGGCTAATTAGAACCGCTGCGCCACTTGTCCGCCGCTTGACTTGCCGCCGCCCGACCCCTATATTACCGACGGACATGTGGTTCGGTAATCAGCGGCCGCCAGTCGAATCAATTCATGGGAGAAAGGAAGTTGACTTTGCTGAAGTTACACAAGTGGCTCCAAGCTGAACTCGGCGCGTGGCTGAAGGAGGGCTTGGTATCTGCGGACCAGGCCGAGGTGCTCCGTCATCGTTACCCGGTGAACGAATCCGGACCGGCGTGGGGCATGATCGTCTTTTCATCTCTCGGGGCCGTCATCACCGGTCTGGGCGTGATTCTCCTTTTCGCCTACAACTGGCAGGCGATCCCCAAGCTCGGCAAGCTGGCCCTGGTGCTGGGCACGCTGGCCGCGGTGCATGGCGTTGGCTTGCGCCTCTTCCTGGCCAATGGACGATTCCGGAACCTGGGCGAGGGTTTTTGCCTTCTGGGCACGATGCTCTTCGGCGCCGGCATCTGGCTGGTGGCGCAGATTTATCACATCGACGAACATTTCCCGAACGCGTTCCTGATCTGGGCGCTGGGCGCCCTCTCCCTGGGGCTGGCCATGCCGTCCATCCCGCAGGCCATCCTAGCCACCGTGCTCCTGACCATTTGGTGCGGCATGGAACGGTTTGGCTTTGATACGCCCATGTACCTGGCGCCTCTGCTGCTGGCCCTGGTCCTGGGCGGACTGGCCTGGTGCCGGAAATCACGCCTGCTCCTGGGTGTGCTCCTGCCGGCCTGGAGCATTGCGTTAATTTTTGTCCTGCCGGAGCTTGATCATCACCCCTGGCTGATTTTCTCCACGATCCTAAACCTGGGCGCACTCTGGATTGCGCTCCGGTTTCTCGTCCGGATATATGGCGGATTCCCCGAGTCGGCCTCCATCTTCGGCTTCTTCGGCTGGGCAATCTTCTATGTGGCGCTGTACCTGCTTTGTTTCCCGGATCTTAATCGTTATTTGCTGGACAGCAATTACTCGGCCAACGGTTGGGTCCGGATTGCGTGGTTGACGCCGTTTATGCTCACCCTGCTGGCGTGGTGCATAATATTGTGGAACAGGTTCCAGCCTGTGCGGGCCGACGCGTCCGACGAGCCCGGCTTCGAGATCTTTCTCGTCCCGCTCGTTGTTTTTTGCGGGTTGTGCGGTATTGTCTGGACGCATGTTTTAGCGGGCTGGAAAATGTCGGCGCTCTGTAACCTGGTGTTCCTCGCTTTTGCCGTGACCCTGATGGCGCGCGGCTGCCGCCAGACCCAGGCCGGCGCCGCCATCACCGGCTCCATCTTGCTGGTCGCCCTGGTCGTGGCCCGCTACTTCGATCTCTTCGACAGCCTCTTCCTGCGCGGCCTGGTCTTTATTGTGATCGGCGCCATCATTTTCGCCGAGGGCTATCTTTATACGCGGACCAAGAAGAGGAGCATAAAGGCAAATGACTAACGTGGCGCCATGGCCGCAACCCAATTTGTTTGTTTGTAGGGCGGGCATGTCACGCCGCTTCGGCGGGATTGCCCGCCGATCCCATTCCCGGACGGCGGGAAGCCCAGGGGGTGTTCCCGCCCTACAATCCAGATGCAAGTCCGCCCCGCTTTGGGGGCGATAAGTTCATTTTGGTCTCATGCAATGAAAACCTGGATCGTCATAGGCGCCGCCGCCCTGCAATTACTCGTGCTGGCTTACATGGCCGGCGAGCGGGAGCTGATCCTCCACACCGGGCGGACCATCTACCTGCGCACCGCGCCTATCGACCCGCAAGACCCGTTCCGCGGGGATTTCGTCCGCCTCAACTACGAAATCGGCCACGCGGCCTCCAACCAGGTGCGTGACGGACTGTGTTCGCCGCAGCCGCCGGATGCGCACCACGCCAAAGAACCCGGGGTCTATGCCGCGCTGAAAATGCACGCCAATTTGGCATCGCTCGATTATGTTTCGGACCGGCAACCGACGGACGCCGACATTGTCCTTCGCGGAAAAATCCAGCACCGGACCAGATCGGGTTTGGGCATCCTCTACGGCCTGGAGACTTATTTCGTCGAGCAGGGCCAGGGGCTGGACTTGGAACGCGGCCGGGGCACGGACGGCATCCAGGTCTCGCTCGAAATGGAAGTGGCGGTAGCCAAAAACGGCAAGAGCGTGCTCAAGGGCCATCGTTGGAGCCAGCTCGGCATCGGCCTGGCGCTCGAGAACGAGACCCGCACAGTGATGAACAACCTGGGCAACCGGATCGTGACCAATAGCGTTAACGCCGCCGTGGCGGCCACGCTGACCCTGATGAACTCCTCCTCGAATGACCTGGCCGTGGTGGATCTGCCGCAGGGCCAATCGCTCGACCTGGGCCCCGACACTTTCCGGGAATGGGTCAACAACAACTGGCAATGGACCGGCGCCGGTCAAGCGCGACCCGCACCCACCAATGCCGATGTGCATATCCTCAAACCCGGTGAAAAATATTCGATTCGAATAGACCTGCGCGACCCGCAATGGTTTATCCAACGGAACCAAGATCCGGCGCGCGCCATCACCGGCCTGGACGACGGGGCTGCGCAGTTCCGCCTGTTCTACCGTCCGCCGGCGGCGGCGGAATGCCGGCAGCTCGAACACGCCGACCTGATCTGGCACGGCAACCTGCCCAGCCGCGCCTTTACCGGCGGCGGACGAGTGGACTGACGGCGCCCGCAGAAGATGGTGGAAGGTCGAAGGTGGCTTCTGGGCAATCACATCTATCAATGCAACCCAAACCTATAGATCTCGTCATCGTCAACACCACCGTGACCACGCAGGCGGAGGCCCACAAGCTGGCCGACGCCATTCTGGAATCCCGGCTGGCGGCCTGCGTGCAGTTCATGCCCATCCACAGCGTCTACCGCTGGAAGGGCAAGTTGGAATCCACCCCGGAATATCTCGTGCTGGCCAAGACCCGCGCTGCGCTCGCAACGAAGCTGATGACCTTCATCAAGCGTCGGCATGCTTACGAAGTGCCCGAAATCCTGGTCACGCCGGTCAACAGCGTTTATGGCAAGTACCGTCAATGGATCGGGGAGGAGACGAGGACTGTTTCCCACCAAACACTCAGGAAAATACGGAAGAGAGAGTAAGCAATCATGAACCTAACGGTCAATGGCGAGCAAGTATCCGAGAAAGCGGTCGAACTGGAATACCAGCGCCTGCTCAAGGCGCTCGGTTCCCGCCTGACGCCCGAGGAACTCGCCCAGCGTTCCCGCGGGCTGCAGCGCCAGGCTTTGGATTACGCCATCGGACGCCTGCTCCTGCTGCATGAGGCCCGGCGTCGGGAAATCCGGGTGGCGTCGGAAGAGATCGAGCGTTCCATCCGGGAATTTATCAAAATCTGCGGGGGTGAAATCGCTTTTCAGGCGCATCTGCTCAAACTGCAGCTATCTCTAGCCGATCTCCGCCGCCAGCTCAGCGAGGCCCGGCAGACGGAGCAACTGGTCGCGCAAGTCACATCCGCCTGTCCCCAGCCGACGGCGGACGAGATCAGCGCCTATGTAAAAGACCATGTCCACGAGTTCCTCGACGGAGAATCTCCGCTGGAATCTGCGCCGTCTCCTGCAACGATTCACGAACAGGCCCGCTGTCTGCTAACAACCGTCAATAAGAACCGCGCGCTGGCCGCCTTCATCGCCGAGTTGAGGAAATCAGCGGTGATTGAATGAAAAGCGAACTAAGCAAAACCCAGGAGTAAAATGGCGGCTCAATTATTTAAGCGTCTAAAGCCGGCGCTCAAGATCGTAATCAGCCTGGCCTTACTGGCCTACACAATACACCTGGTGGATTGGCGCAAGGGCCTGGCCCTGGTGCCCCAGGCCAATATTTACCTAATGGTTCTGGCCGTGGCGCTGCTGACGTTGGAGCGCGTGGTAAGCGTGTTTAAGTGGCTCCTGCTCCTGCGGGCCAAGGACGCCCCCGTATCCTTCTGGCGCCTGTTTATCATCAACTATGTCGGCGGCTTCTGGGGCCTGATCCTGCCCTCCAGCGTCAGCGCCGATATTGTCCGCGGCTACTACCTGTCCCGAACCGCCGCGGGACTGTCGCTGACCGTGACCTCCATGCTGGTGGATCGGATCATCGCAGGCCTGGCGCTGGTTTCCCTGGCGGGCGTCGGCGCTTGGCTGGCTGGCGACCAGTTCGGGTTAGTCCATCATCGCGTTGTGATTGTCGCGGGCGTCGCCGCCTGCGCGCTGGCCGTGACATTGCTCTTCCGACCCGCGTCCCTGCGTCGGATAGATCGACATATCATTCAACGGCTCACGCGCTGGAATCTGAACCGGCACATCCGCAACTGGGTGGTGTCTTGTCTCGAATACCGGCGCTATCCGGGTCTGCTGCTCCTGTCTTATCTGTTATCCATCCTGGTGCAGATCATCCGGGTCCTGATCTTTTACACGGTAGCCTTGGGGTTCAACGTGCATGCGCCGTTATTTTATTACCTGATATTCATTCCTCTGATCATGGTGCTGATCATGCTGCCGGTTTCCTTCAACGGGATCGGCATCCGGGAGGGCAGTTTCGTGGCGTTCTTCGCCATGGTCGGCGTGAGCTCTGCCGACGCCTTCGTGGTCTCGTTCACCGTCTCCCTGTTGACGACCCTTACAACCGCTGTCGGCGGCTTGATCTACCTGTGCGACAAGGGCGGCGACGATGGCGCCGCGTCTACGAATAGGCAACCTGTTTTCCGCCCGGATCAGGAAGCATGATAATGAATGAAAAATCAAAGCACAGAAAGGATAGCAGGGATAAACCCTGCTCTACCAAATGGAGACAAAACTTATCGCATCGAAGCGGGGCGGAGTTCATCCCAAGGTAGGGCGAACCCTCCGGGTGAGCCGTTCAGCACCGGACGGCTCGGCAGGGACGCCTCGCCCCACCTTTTTGCAAATCCTATACATCAAATCAGGCTTCGCAGCGGGCAACTCCTACTGTAGCCGCCATCGATGATGGCGGTCTTCGTTCCCCCCAGACCGC
>CAZALU010000123.1:0-6879 GCA_964486075.1 uncultured Verrucomicrobiota bacterium | reverse complement strand
GGCTTCATCCGGCCTTTCAGGAACTCGAAGAATTCCTAATTTGGAACCGTAGAGGTGGATATTACCCGTTACTTCCGTTGATATTTGCTTCTATAACGCCAAGGCTGGCAATCCCGCGGACGGGACGTGCCAGCCCTACAACAGAACATCACGCACTGTAGGGCAGGCCCGCCCAACAGGGTAATCCGTCAGAAGCTGTGAAAAATAAAAAGCTCCCCTGAAAATAGCAGGCTTAAAGCCTGCTCTACCTTATGCATCCTATTGGTAGATCATGGTTTTCCGCCGTAGGCGGATCTGCCTTTGGCATGAAAATCCCGTCCCGCCACGGGACGGGCAAACTTGCTCCTTTACAAAGAGCGGACGCGACGGAGCGCGTCCCTCCATTTTGTTAGGAAATTCGCATGCTTTGAGCCATGGAGGGACACGTTTCACTTGCCCGCAGCGCTTTGCGCAGCAATGCAGGCGGGTCGTGTCCGTCCGATTTTTTTCGCAGAGTGGCACAGGCCGGCTCAACTTATCTCCCCCAAAGAACTGATTAAACAACGGGCTTCCTGCTTTTGCGCTGGGACAGAGCTGCGGAGAATAAGTTCCACCAAGGCTCAGTGGGAATCCCGCTAACGGCTGCCAGCCATCCGGCTTGCCTCCGGCACCAAGCAGTTGGGGCCGGGCCCAATCAGATCGGCCCGCCCGGCCGCCCGCAGAGCTTCCCGCGCCTTGCGCTGGAATTCCGGCAGGTGGCACAAGAGCAAGGCGCGCTGGTCCGCTTTCTCTCGATCGGAACGCGCCACGGGAATGGGCTGCAGAGTCCGGGGATCTAACCCCGTATAATACATGGCGGCCGAAAGGGTCAACGGCGCCGGATAATAATCCTGAACCTGCTCCGGCTTAATCCGCGCTTGACGCATGTATTGAGCCAGCTCAATCATGTCTTTACTCGTGCATCCCGGATGACCACTGATGAAATATTCCACCAATTCATAATTCTTGCCAGCTTGACGGGTCAGCTCAAAAAAACGTTCACTAAACTTTCGATATACGGCAAGTTCTGGCTTGCGCATCAGGGCCAGGACATCCGGAGATACATGTTCAGGAGCTATTTTTAAGCGGCCACCGACATGATGTGTTACCAGCTCTGTCAACCATACTTCGCCAGGATCCTCCGCTGCCAGGTCATAACGGACCCCGCTCGAGACGAACACGTGTTTGACCCCCTGGGCGGACCGGACCGCTCGGAGCAGGCGCAGCATGGGCAACGTATTCGTATTCAAATTTGGGCAAATATCGGGGAACACACAACTGCGTCCATCGCACCCGGATCGGCCCAGCCGGCACACCATGCCATACATATTGGCGGTCGGCCCGCCCAGGTCGCTGATCGTTCCTCCAAATCCTGGAGAGCGGACAAGACTTTCCACTTCGCGCAGAATGTTCGCCTCGGATCGCGAACTGATGACGCTGCCTTGGTGAACCGCTATGGCACAGAAGGCACAGCCTCCAAAACAGCCGCGATGGGTCGTGATGGAGTCCCTGATCATGTCGAAGGCCGGAATCCGCGCCCGCCCGTACACCGGATGCGGACGCCGCGTGAACGGCAGATCATAAACCGAATCCATTTCATTCGGCGCCAGCGGCGCGGCCGGCGGATGCGCCAGCAGCCAGCGCACGCCATGGCGTTGGGCCAGGCCCCGCTGTCGATGCAGGTTGCGATCGATCATCAGCGCCATACGCATGAATGCCTGACGTCCTTTGCCGGACGGATCGGACACCTCTTCATAAGGCGACAGCTCCTCGGCATCTTGCAAGCTAGCCTGCGCTGCGGCAACGACTGCCGTGCCGGGAATATCGTTCCAAGCCCGCCCCTGCTTCAGGCGGGAAGCCAGTTCGGCAACCGCGCGTTCACCCATGCCATAGACGAGGATATCCGCCTTGGCATCGAATAGAATCGAACGGCGGACGCGATCGGTCCAGTAATCGTAGTAGGCGAAGCGCCGCAAGGACGCCTCCAAACCGCCCAGGACAACCGGTACGCCCTTGAAGGCATGGCGGGCACAGGCGGTATAGGTAATGCAAGCGTTGGAAGGCCGCGGACCGGCGCGACCGTCGGGTGAATAGGCGTCGTCGCGGCGCAGTTTGCGCATGACGGTCAATTGGGCCAGTTCGCTATCCAAGTTGCCGGCGGTGATGCCCCAGAACAGCCGCGGACGTCCGAGCGCCCGGAAGTCCTCAACCCGGCGCACATCCGGCTGGGCAATGATCCCCGTGCGATAGCCCAGACGTTCGAGCCAGCGCCCGATCAACGCGGCGCCAAAGGCGGGATGATCCACGTAGGCATCGCCGGTGATCAGGACGATATCGCACTCGCTCCAACCCCGTTTCTCCATCTCTTGGCGCGTCATGGGCAATGGGGCATTCATGGCAACAATTCCCAGGCGGGTTGCGAACGCGGTCATCCAGATTCCGCAAGTTCCTCCATGTTTGCCATTGCGGCAAAACCTCGCATCCAATTACCGCGATTCCGTTTCAGCATGCGATCGGAACAAGGGGAAATACTGTCTTTATTTCGTTTTCCAGAGTTTACCCAGCATATCCAGGGCGGTGTCAACCATTTTGGCGACGCCATCCACGCTGGGCCGCGCACTGCGGGCGATCAGGGATTCGTATCCGCCAGCACGCCAGGCCTGCTCCGTGACGAGGTAGCCCAGGCAATCTCCTCCCAGTTCCACCGGAAAGGTCCAGGGGAAGGGACTCTCGGCCTTTATTTTTAGACCCCACTCTGTGAATAATTCACCCGGCAGGCTCGCAAACCCGATTTCGCCAATGCGCCAGGCCTGAATCAGCGTCCGGTCTTTCTTCACCCCGCCCCGGCGCATCAGCTTTAGTTCATTTCTAAAGAATTTTTGTTCGGCCGCCGCCCACTGGGTGTCCCGGATTCGACGCTCCTGGTCAACAGTCAAATCACGGCAGGAAACAACCACTTCGGACTTCAGCGCGCCAAGCTTTATTGCACCTTTAGCGGGTTGCCGTTTATCAAGGCATGCAATGATAACATTGGCCAGTTCGTCGCCAACTTGCCGATAAGACCCAAGCGGGTTGATATCGGCTTGGGCGCCGGGGATGTAAATCGGCACCACGCCCGAGCCAAAGCGCTCACGCAGCCGGCCAGCCACTACGCCAGGGTAATCGGCGCTGAACTTGAGCCCGAAATTCGCATTGGCATGCAGGCTGAAATGCCAGAGGATGGCAATCGGCATCCCCTGCTCATCGTCGAAACAAACTATGCCTACTTCCGGATCAACCGGTGCCGCCGCCCCCAGGCATTGAATTTCCTGCTCACCCTGCTGGAGCAGCCAAGTGTTTATTTCCCTGCCATCCTTGAATTTCAAGCGGCGATTATGGATCATCCTCAAGCAATAGCCACGCTCGCGGGCCATGCGCGCCGGGCGGCGCGCATCGTGCGCCGCTACAACCGCCTGCGCGAATTTTTCAGGCAGACTCGCAAACCATTGCCGATCAATGTTGCCGCCAGAAGATAAGGGAGTCGTATAGGGACCGGTGTGGGTATGGCTTGCCGCCCAGACAATATGATCCGTAGGAATACCGGCCCGGCGGGAAGCCAAAAGCACCGCCGCATCTCCGACTTTACGTTCCAGGGCAATCAGGTCGGCCAGCACATAAGCCAGTTTCGTGCCACCCGACTCCAACACTATGGCCTTGAAGGTCAGTGGGTCCTGTACCCCGATTGAGGTCCTGGGCTCCAAATCACCGCACAGCTTAGTTCCCACCGGCGGAGTGATATCCACTTCCGCCGCGCCGACCAATAATTGATTTTTCATCCCTGTCATTCCTTTCTACCATTGCATCAACGGCACATCCATCCATTTCCCGCCCTGCATGGCCGACTGGTGGGCAATCAATCCCGGAATGGTCATGTCCGCCGCCATGACCGCGTCGATCGGCGGGCGCGTACCGCTGTTGACGGCCTTCAGAAAATCACGGATCATGAAATATTCAGACGTGCCGTGCCCGCCCTGCCGCGCCTCCTTCGGCGCGTTCGGGTCGACAATCGTTGCCGGAGTGACCCGGGGATGATGTTTATCCATCTCCCCTTCGATGAAGGTCAGCCCATCCGTGCTCAGCGAATCCAGGCGGCTGTTTTCCAGATGCCCTTTCGTGCCGTAGAGGGCATACCAGACCACATGGGGACGCGAGACCACCTGGCTGCGCAGAATCTTGATCACCGATCCTTTTTGCGTCTTGAACAGGCCCACCTCGAAATCGAGGAAGCCGATGTGCTTACGGTACCGCGGCATCTTCTTGAAGCCAGAGGTCAGGCCGCAGGCTTTCACGATGCGATCCTGCATCAGCACCAGCAGTGGGCCCAGGGTGTGCGCGCAGTACCAGATCGGTGGACGGTCATGCCGCCAGTGAAATTTTTTAGTTTTGGCGTCAACGAGCAGGTCTATGATTTCGTGGAGATACTCGCCTTCCGCATAGAATATTTTCCCGAGTTTGCCGGCTTGGACAAGTTTTTGCCACTCGCGGACATAATGGAAATAGCAGTAATTTTCGGCCATCATATAGGTCCGCTTGCTTTTCTTGACGGCATTCACAATCCGCCGGCAGTCTGGCACCGTGTAGGCCATCGTCTGCTCGCATAGCACATGTTTACCAGCCGTCAATGCCGCGATGGTCTGGTCGGCATGCAACTTGATCGGCGTGGCAATGATGATGGCGTCAACGGGCGCTTTCAGAAAGGACTTGTAATTCGTAAAGAGCCGATTTTCCGCCAGGTTAAACGCTTTCCCCAATTCGGCCATGCTCTGCTGATTGGTATCGCAGAGTGCTGTTACCTCCGCTTGCGGGTGCGCCCCGAACACCGTCACCAGACCATGTCCCCGACTGCAGCCCGCCAAACCGACCCTGATTTTTCGCATAACTCCTCCTCTTTCGTGTACGAGCATACGTTACAGTTGAGTCAGTTTTAAAAGTCCCCGAAAAGACGGCCCCGAGGGACCGTGGCCCTCCACTATCGAAGGAAAACCTCCTGTTTTCGGCGGTGGCGCAACATGCTCTGTCGCATTCATAGGGCTTTTGCACTTAACTCAGTTATGACTAAGGCGGGCACTGCCCGCAACCCATGTTTTACTTCTCTCCCAGCAGCGTGTCGAATTCGGTTCGAACAAGGCAGCGTCGGTCTTGGGCCGTCTGCGGGCTTCCCGGACTTGCGCATACACAAGATTCAGCCAGACCTCACAGTGCGCCCAGGGCTTCGGCAAAACGCGCCTGCCGGGCCGCCGGCATCGGAACCGCCGCGGCTCCGCCAATCATTCTTTTGACATCGGCAATGCGGTCGGCGGGTGCCGGATGGGTTTTAGCAAAATCGCGGCCGCCGGGCTTCAAACGCGACTTCATCTCCGCGAGCATGGCCACCAGGGCGTTGGGATCATAGCCCGCGCGCCGCATGATGGTTATCGCTGACTGATCCGCCTGCCGTTCGAAGCTGCGGGCATACCCGCTGTTCATCATCGTGCCGGTGATGTCGGTGATCGAGCCTTCGAACGCCTCGCTCAACTGGGCCAATTCCTGACCGCCCAGCGACTTGCCGCTTTCCACGGCCAGGATGGTCAGGGCCGAGGTGAGCCGGCTCTTCTTGATCGCCTGCAACCCGTGCTGTTTCTCAATGTGCCCGATCTCGTGGGCCAGGACTGCCGCCACGGCGTCTTCGCTCTTACAACATTTCAGCATGCCGCGCGACACGAATATCAGTCCGCCCGGCGCCGCAAAGGCATTGACCTCCTCGGTCTCCATGATCAGAAAATGATAGCCGCCAAAAGTCTCCGGCTTGTCCGAGAACTGGGCCAGGGTTTGCCCCAGCACGTTCAGGTAATGATTGGCATTATCGTTGGCGAGCGGCTTGTATTGATTGATCACCACTGCTGCCACCGTGCGGCCGATGTAATATTCCTGCTCCGAGGTGATGGCGTCGAAAGTCTTGCCGATGGCGGAACCGGTTTTTTTAATCGATTCGGCCTGCTGGGGAGTCAGCACGCCGGCGCCAGCTCCAACGCTGGCGCCCAATTCCGACACCACATTCATGGTCTCGCAGGCCGGCAATGCTAGCAGCGCTAAAACCGCCGCAAGTAATGGAAGGATATGGTAGGGTTTGCTTTTCATTGCACGCCTCCTCTCGGAGCCACCTCGCCAGCTTTGAGGAACGCCTGCATCTCCGAAGCCGAGATCTTGATTCTATCCATTTTATCCACCCATGTGAAATCGATGTTCTGGTGGTCTTGCTTGAACTGGGCTTCCACGTCGGAGTTAAAGCCCTTGCCGGCTAAAGCCAGTTCGTCGCCAGAGGCACCCACCCTGGCGTCACCCTTGCCCGCGCTAAGCACAACCTTCTGAGAGGTCAGCGCGGAGTTGTGCATCCAGCCGGCCGCCCCGCCTGCCAGACTGACCCGGGCCCAGGCGCCCTGGGACTCATGTACTTCAACCCGGTCGCCATAGGCAAGGTTGCCGACAACCTTGCTGATAAACGAAGGCTTTTCCCGCACCTGGGCATCCTTTACCTGGACGCTCATCATTTTAACTGTCGCAGCCCACGCGCTGAAGATTGTCAACGTCACGAGCCCGATCATCGCCATCCAACGTCCGAGTAGTCTCATGTTTACGCCTCCCCTCCTGTGTTAAATTAGGCATCCCGATCCGGATCGGGATGCAACTCTGACTGTAGCCGACATCGATGATGGCGGTCCTAATCCGAGGACCGCGACCATCGGTCGCGGCTACAACACTTTAAAATTCCTTCGCATTAAATTAGGTTCCCCGATCCGGATCGGGATGCAACTCTGACTGTAGCCGACATCGATGATGGCGGTC
>CAZALU010000122.1:0-6988 GCA_964486075.1 uncultured Verrucomicrobiota bacterium | reverse complement strand
CGCATTATACCCCAGTTGGAGGGCCACGCTCTGTCGTGGCCGGCTCTGACACGGGGTTTGCAAGACTCTCATAAGTCAATAGTTGTGCCTTATGAATCGCCTCCCGTCTTTCTCCAATGAAAAGTCATTGCTTGAAATCGCCCCGAGGCGTTTTCGGGCCGGGGCAATTTCAAGCAATCTCTTCTCCGTGCTTCCGTGTCTCTGTGGTGAATTATTTCCGATCTACCCACAGATTCCGCGGAAGATCCGTTTTTATTAAGGAAGTGACGGCATTCCTGCCGTCCGCTAGACTTGTTCAGCAGAATCTATTTTAGAAACTTCATGTCTTGCGCCAGCGGGCAATGCCCGCATAGGCGAAAGTGAATAGCACGATGGTCGTGCAATATTCAGGTTCTATACCGCTAGAGTTTGACTGGAGCTAATTGCTGCGGGTGCCCGGCCGTTGCGGTGGACAAACAAGTTAGACTCAAACAAAGGATGACACATACTGTGCACGAACGGCCCGAGAGCCTCAGATGGATGGTGCTGGCCAGCGTTGGAGTCGGTACTTTCATGTCCGCGCTGGACGGCAGTGTCGTCAACACGATTCTACCGGTGATCAGCAGCGCCATGCGGAGTCCCATCGATGCCGTCCAATGGATCATCTCCATCTATCTGCTGGTGGTCAGCGGACTGCTGCTTACTTTTGGCAGACTGGGTGACTTGCGCGGTCATAAAGAAATATACATGATCGGTTTTGGAATTTTCGCGGTCAGTTCCGGCGCCTGCGGCTTTGCGCCCAGCATCGCGTTCCTGAACGTGTTCCGGGGCGTGCAGGCACTCGGCGCGGCTATGCTGTTTGCTAATGCACCAGCCATCCTCGTGAGCAATTTTCCTCCCCGCCTGCGGGGCCGCGTTCTGGGCATTCTGGGATCCATGACTTATCTCGGGCTGAGCGCAGGACCGTCTCTGGGCGGCTGGTTAACCGTACACTTCGGGTGGCGGTCGGTCTTCTTTATCAACGTGCCCCTGGCAGCACTGGCTCTTTGGCTCAGCGCCAGATACATTCCACACGATTCCCGGCAGGCAGCCAAAGAGCGTTTTGATATTCCCGGAACCTTGACATTCATCTTGGGGCTTATCGCTCTACTGCTTGCCCTGAACCAAGGGTACGCCTGGGGCTGGCGTTCCACGCCGGTCTGCGGCCTGCTCATCTTTGCGGTCACGATGCTGCTTGTGTTTGGCGTGATCGAGAATCGCAGCGCAGCGCCGATGGTGGACTTCACCCTTTTTCAACGGCGACTTTTTTCCGCGGCTACGATCGCCGCCACATTAAATTACATTTGCATATCTTGCATCACATTCCTGCTGCCGTTTTACCTGATACAAGGCCGTGGCTTGAACCCGGCTCAGGCCGGTTTGCTGCTGACGGCGCAACCGCTGGTCATGGTGATTGCCGCGCCGATCAGCGGCACAACATCCGATCGCATTGGGGCCCGCATCCCTGGAACAGTCGGCATGTTGATTCTCAGCATTGGTTTATTCCTGTTGGCGCGGCTTGAAGCGACGGCATCCTTCAGCACAATCGCCATGGCACTGGGAGTTGCAGGGCTCGGAACGGGCATTTTCGTTTCGCCCAATAATAGTTCGCTGATGGGCTCCGCGCCGCTGGACAGACAAGGCATTGCATCGGGGATACTGGCCACAGCCAGAAACGTCGGAATGGTCCTGGGTGTCGGTCTCGCCGGCGCCGTGCTCACAACGTTCCTTATTGGAAGCGCTGCCCATGATTCAGGCGCGCTTTATCATGCGGTCAGCATCGGTTTTCTGATCGCCGCCGGCATAGCACTGCTGGGCGCCTTTGTCTCTCTGGTGCGGGGTAGTAATTCTTATTATGGAACGCGCGAGCCGGAACTCGGCGCGTCGCCACGCAAAGGCGCCCATGTTAAGTAACACCTGAATTGCGCGATGATCGTGCTATTCACTTTCGCCTAAGCGGGCATTGCCCGCCGCCCCATTCCCGGACGGCGGGAAGCCCGGGGGGCGTTCCCGCCCTACAATTCAGAATAAGGTCCGCCACGTTGCGGGGCGATAAGTGCATGTATAGGAGTTTTTCGCCTGCGCAGTTGGTCTTTTGTAGCCGCGCACGTTGGGCGCGGTCTTCTGATCCGACCCATTGGGGTCTGCCACAGTAAAAGTTGTCCCGCATCGGGGCCTAATTTAGAACGCCGTTCTTGTGACGTTATTTAGCGGAAGCACTATAGCATCCCTACGGAACTGACTTGCGCCCGGGGTGATAAAGATTAATTTTTGCGGTTGTGTTTCGAAAGGATAGGGAATAATCTTAACATCTGAATATTACACGCATCGTGCAATATGCAGGAATCAAATAAGACCGGAAAGGAATGGCCATGCCAAACAACGCTGACGCCAAGAAACTCGATGTCGCACTAACCCTGCGTAAACGACAGGTGTCCGAAGAACAATTTCAGAAATTCGAGGGCTATGCTGCAGAAATTCTCAGCGCCTTCGGCATGGACTTGGATACGCCTGCAACCGGTGCGACACCTCACCGATTTATCCGAGCACTCTATGACGCCACTGAGGGATATGACGGGGATCCCAAACTGATAACAGCTTTTCCCACAGAATGCAGGGGTGGCCCGGACTGTCGCCTCAGCCAGATTGTCGAAGGCCCGATTCGGTTCTTCGCGCTCTGCGAACATCACGCGCTTCCGTTCTATGGCCGTGCTTATGTAGGGTACATTGCCCACGAGCACATCATCGGAATTTCCAAGCTGGTTCGACTGGTGCGTCTCTTTACGCGGCGATTCGCCGTACAAGAGAGGATCGGACAGCAGCTCGCGGATACACTGAATATCGCGTTGCAGCCGCACGGCGTCGCGGTCTACCTCGAGGCGTTTCACCTGTGCATGGAAATGCGAGGGGTCCGGGAGGCGGCTTCAGCGACGCGCACCTCATTTTGGAGAGGGGCCTATGATACGAACCCGGCATTGCGCTCTGAGTTCTTTGCCCAATGCGAGACGACACGCTCAGCAACCTGAGGAGGACGGACTATGATAGATAATTATTGCGATTACTTGATTATCGGCGCGGGGTTGGCGGGGGTTTCGGCTATTGAAGGAATTCGGAAACTCGATCCGAATCGAAGCATCACCATGCTCAGCGCCGAAAGCCATCTACCTTACGATCGGCCGCCGCTCTCCAAGAAGCTGTGGTTCGGCAAAAAAAAGGTCGAAGATATTTTTCTGCATGATCAGGCCTTCTATGAGCGCAGCGGAGTGAACTTGGTTCTGGGGCGCACGGCGCTGTCGCTGGATGCCTGCCGAAAAGAGGTGCGGGATGATGCGGCAACGACCTGGCGATATGGCAAGTTACTGTTGGCAACCGGCGGGCACCCGCCTAAACTGACCATTCCCGGCGGTGATCAGGAAGGAGTCTGCTACTTCCGGACGCTCGACGATTACCAGCAAATACGGAAGCGCGCGGTCGAAGGCAATTCGGCCCTCGTCATCGGCGGAGGGTTCATCGGCTCGGAGATCGCCGCCGCCCTGGCCATCAATAAAGTAAACGTCAGCATGGTTTTCCCGAATACCTGCCTGGTCCGGCGCGTGTTCCCGGAGTCCCTGGGCATGGCGCTCCAGGCGCGTTACGAGGAACGGGGCGTTCGCATCTTCGCCGGCGACGCGCCGGTCGCGATCGCGTCCCAACACGGACGCCTTGTCACGACTACACGTCGCGGGCAGACGATCGAAGCCGACTTCATTGTCGCGGGCATCGGGGTCACTCCAGCCGTCTCCCTGGCCCGCCAAGCCGGTCTGACCACTCAACGCCCGAACGCCACGGTCGATGACGGCATCATGGTCAACGCTTTGCTGCAGACATCCGACCCTGACATCTACGCCGCCGGCGACAACGCCTGGTGGTATTCGCCGGACCTCCAGCAGTCTCTGCGTCTGGAGCACTGGGACAACGCCCGCAGCCAGGGTAAACGGGCCGGCAGCAACATGGCCGGCGCCAGCGAGGCGTTCAACTACCTACCCTATTTCTTTTCGGACCTCTTTGAGTTCGGCTATGAGGCGATTGGCCGCATCAGCGGAAATTTAGAGACCTATGCCGACTGGAAAAAAGAAAATGATACGGGTGTCGTCTACTATCTGGACAACAATAAGGTAGTCGGCGTCATGATGTGCAATGTGTGGGATAAGGTTCCACTGGCCCGCGAGTTGCTGCGCAAGGGCGTGCCAGCGGCACCCGAGAAACTGCGCGGAGCTATCAGCTGACCCCCATATAAAGGAGAGCACCATGCAACTTGCCAACGAACAAAGCGGAGCGGCCCACGTCATCGTCCTATTACTAGCAGAAGAAGCGCGCGAGCTGGCCCGAAATGTGCCGCTGTGGGTGTTTTCGGAAAAACAACTGGAACGCGAGTTCAAGTTCGACGATTTCCGGCAGGCCATGGCGTTCGTCAATCAAGTGGCTGATGCTGCCGAAAAACTAGACCATCACCCGGATATCTTCATATCCTATAATCGCGTTCGCCTGACGCTCTCAACTCACAAGGTGGGCGGGTTATCGCGGAACGATTTCGTTTTGGCGGCCGGGATTGACGCCCTGCCAGGCAAACGCATGGCACCAGCCGCTGGGAGGTGAGCCCTATGAATCGCGGACGGCTGCGAGGTCGGACGGCGCTGATCACGGGCGCGAGCAAGCGAATCGGGCGAGCCATCGCCCTGGCGCTGGCCGAAGCTGGCATCAATATTGCGGTCCACTACTCCTCATCCGCAGGGGAGGCGCAAACACTCGCCAAAGACTTAAAAAAACAGGGTGTTAAGGCCTGGGCTGTGCAGGCTGACTTCGCTAATCCGGCGGAGACCGAGACGCTGATCGCACGGACTCTTAAGATCACTTCGGCACTGGACATCTTGGTCAACAACGCAGCGATCTTCCGGCCGAGCACCATACAGAATATGGATTTCACCGGCCTAATGGAGCACATGCGCGTTAATACATGGACACCACTCGTCCTCAGCCGCCAATTCGCCCGCCAGGTCGGCGCGGGCACGATCGTCAACATGCTCGATGCGCGGATTGCCGCCAATGACTTGGAGCACACGGCCTACATTCTCAGCAAACAGGCACTCGCCGGGCTGACCGCTATGATGGCCCTCGAGTTCGCGCCAGAAGTCACGGTGAACGGTATCGCGCCCGGACCAATCCTGCCGCCACCGGGCAAGGATGAGGAATATTTGCAGCGACTGGCCGGCTCGCTGCCGGCGCAGCGCCATGGCGAGCCGGCGGATATTGCAGCGGCCGTCCGCTATCTAATCGAAAATGCATTCGTCACCGGCCAGATTCTTTATGTGGACGGCGGTCAGCACCTCAAGGAGCATGTTCATGGATCAAATTTTAATTCTTGACCTTCGCGCGCGCTGCATCATCGGCATCAATCCGGATGAACGACGCGAGAAGCAGGACGTCATCATCAACCTGGTACTCTTTGCCGACTTCAGCCGCGCCAGCAGGAATGACCGGATCGAAGATGCCGCGGACTACCGCGCAATCAAGAAGCGCGTCCTGGTGGCGGTCGAGGCGTCGGAATTTCAGCTAGTTGAAGCGCTTGCGGAGGCCATCGCGACAATCTGCCTCGATGACCCGAAGATCCGCAAGGTCCGCGTCCAAGTGGAAAAGCCCTCCGCCCTGCGTTTCGCCCGGAGCGTCGGAGTGCGGATTCTACGCGAGCGCGAAGGGAAGCAATGACCAGCGCCTTTATAGCTGTGGGTTCCAACATCAACCCGGCATTTAACGTCTGTGAAGCCTTACGCCATCTTGGCCAGCTCGAGACCGTTGTGAGCATATCCACCGTGTATCGCACGCCGGCGCAGGGGCGCCCGGAGCAAGCGCCATACGACAACTGCGTAGTAAAAATAGAGACCAACAAACGCCCACGAGTTCTCAAGTATCGTATCCTGAGGGGCATTGAGGATGAGCTTGGCCGTACGCGAGGCAAGGATAAATTTGCGGCTCGAACAATAGACCTTGACCTGATCTGGTATGATCAGGTGATAATGGAAATGGCCGGCCTGGTGCTCCCTGACCCGGATATCACTGAACGACCGTTTCTGGCCATACCGCTGTGCCAGTTGGCCCCGGAATTAGCCTTCCCCGACTCGGGCTTGCGCGTCTGCGATGTCGCCAAGCGCCTGTCAGCGAAAGATATGCAGCCGTTGAAAGCCTATAGCGCCATGTTACGCAAGGAATTGGGATGCATGAGCGTGCGTGGAAAAGATCGCTCTGCGCGACGGTGCTGTGCGCACCGCTGAGTAGTTAAGCACGATGGATTACAGGCCATGGAGCTCGATATTTAAAATGACCACCACCCGTAATATCAAGTCCCTGACGGATCAAGAGTACAAATACGGGTTCGTGACGGAGATCGAATCGGAGTCGGCCCCGCCCGGATTGAACGAGGATATCATCCGGTTGATCTCCGCCAAGAAAACACGAGCCGGCATTCGTTCTGGCATGGCGGCTATAGATGTTCAGACCATTGTCTTCAGAAGGTCAAAGAACCCACCCCCTGCCCCTCCTGGGAGGGGATAAGCAATCGTAAGCTAATCAGTTCCCCTCCTGGGAGGGGATAGGGGTGGGTTCCCTTAGAACTTCGTCTCGCATTGTTACTTTATTTATCTGAACTCTCAAGTATAGAATATGTCGTCCGAAAAAGATCGAGATAGAAAAGGCCCGTAAAAGTGCTGTTTATTGGGCAAAAACAAGCTGATCTGATATTAATAACCAATAGATTTTGCGGACGAGCCGTCTTTTCTTTGTGTTCTTTGCGATCTATGCGGTTAAAAATCTTCTCTTGTCTGAAGACAGGAGGAGATCGGAATTATCTCGCGCAGAGACGCAGGCCATAATGCGAATTGCTGCAGTAATTGTAATTATGCCTTAACATGGGCGTCTACTCGCAGGCATAAAGCCTGCG
>CAZALU010000121.1:0-7193 GCA_964486075.1 uncultured Verrucomicrobiota bacterium | reverse complement strand
GAGCCAAAAGGAGAGACCCGACACGGTTATCGTAACCGTAACCGTCGTTTCCGACACGGTTTCAACGGGTTGCGGAGCGAATCGCTCGGCGCGAGTCGCGGCGGATCGCCGCGAACCCCCGACACGATTTTTCGAGGGGAGGTCTGCGACCTCCGGGCATGTTGTTGCGTAAAAACCCATGCCGAAGAACGTAGCAGAAGAGGCCGCTAAATGGAAGCGATTTCTGGCCGGTTGTCTGATGTGTTTTCGGTGTCGGCAACTGGGGCGGTAGACGGTGCGCCTGCCTGTGCGTTGCACGCAGACAGGTTATGCCGTTCTGCTGGATGGCAGCGACCATGAACGGCCTGCAACTGGATGATGCTGACTTCGGTGTAGATGGCGGTGGTTTCGAGTTTCTCGTGACCGAGCAACTGCTGGATATATCGGATGTCCGCGCCGCCTTCGAGTAGATGCGTGGCACATGTGTGGCGGAACAAGTGCGCCCCGCCCTTGTGGCCGGTGTTGGCGTTCTCGATGTACTGAACGACCTTGCGGCCGAGTA
The DNA here is from genome assembly GCA_964486075.1 of uncultured Verrucomicrobiota bacterium. Taxonomy (GTDB): domain Bacteria; phylum Verrucomicrobiota; class Kiritimatiellia; order JAAZAB01; family JAAZAB01; genus JAHIJO01. Next base: position 6,652 of record CAZALU010000121.1, on the reverse strand, counting down.
CGTCGGGATTGAACATCTCGCCGTAGCCTGACAGGAACAACGTCTGTTCGGCGGCGTTCACCATCAGGAGCGGCCGCACGTCTTCAAGATACTTCTCCACCCAGCGCAAGGCGCGTGTGCCGACAGGCACAACGCGGTCCTTGCGTCCTTTGCCCAGGCGAATGTGTAGCAGTCGCTTTTCGCGGTTGAGGTTGGAGACCTCCAGCCGCACGAGTTCGGCCCGGCGGATCCCTGTCGAGTAGAAGAGTTCGAGGATTGCCCGGTCACGGAGTCCGAGCGGATCGGCGATGTTCGGTTGCGACAAGACGGCTTCGACCTCGGCGATTGAAAGCGCTTCGATCGGCAGGCGTTTCTCGGAGCGCGGCAGTTCGATCTCGCTGGCAGGATTGGCTTCGAGTGCGTGCTGTTTGCACAGCCAGGCAAAGAGGTTCATCACGCCGCCCAGGCGGGCCCGCTGGGTCGTGATGCCCAGCGGTTTGCCGTTCTTCTTGCGGTAGGTCCAGAGCCAGCGCTGATAACTTTCGAGGATCGTCCGGGTAATCTGGTCGGCATGGAACAGGCCGCGTTCTTCGGTCCAGGCGAGGAACGGTTTCAACTCGCAGTGCCGGCTTTCGACGGCCTCGGAGGTGCGGTTCAAGACGTGGAGGTGTTCAAGGTAGTCGTCCGTCAACGCGGCCAGCGTCGGGCCTTCGCGCGAGAAGCCGTCGTCCGGCTTCTCGTTGCCGCCGCGTTTGTCCTGTGTGCGTTGGCGCATCCAGCGCACGGCGTTGTATCCGGTCTTTGCCATGTTTACGACATGACGGCGGCAAGCGCCGCTCCTGATGTGCGTTCCCGACAGGCCGACAGGTTGACCATAAGGCGCGGTTCTTCAACGGGTTGAACCTGTCGGGTGTCATTCCGACACCCCCCGACAGGTGCCTCTTTTTCCCGACAGGTTGCTTGTCGTAGGCGTAATTTCTCCACGTCCAGCAGGCCGATATGGGCTTTGTCCGCCGTTTCCCGGCAGTCGGTCAAAAGTTCGTATTGATACGACGATCCCAGCCTGCCGTACCTCGCCTCGATGTATTCGAGTTCGCGCAACCGTTCCAGGTGCGCCCGGATCTGCGTGATTCCCCAGCCGAGCTTTGCCCTGATCTCCCGGCGACTGAAGAAGGCAACTCGCTGTTCGATCTTCTCGCCGTCGCATCGCTCGCGCACGATGACCTTGATGACCTCGTACACCCGCCGCGTCTGCGGCGGCAACTCATCGAGACTGCGGCCTAAAAGCTCCGGTGCTAACCGGTTCGCTAGGGCGATATCGTCGAGCGTCGCCCGGACGAACGGAACCGGACGGCCCGAGACCTCCTTGGTCTCGGTCGTCCGTTGGTGCTGGTGCAGTAACGCAATGGCGTCGATCAGCGTCAGATATTTCTCATGGTCGCGCCGCGTCCGGGTCCGCTCCGCCGTGAACGTCAGTTCATCGGCGTAGGGATTCACAACGGCTAAAGGTTGAAGCAACCGTTGCGCGTTGCGTAGCACGCGCAAGAGGTCTTTCTTTTCCTCCTTGGCAACCAGTCCTTCGAGCGTCCGCGCCTTGCGCTGCAAGGCGTGGATTCGCTCGGTCTGTTCCCGCGATTCGTCCACGGTCAGGATCAAGCAACGATTCAGAAGTTCCTCGTCTATCTCGACCGCCGTGGTGGTCAGAAAGAGCATGACTGGGCCTTCGACGTGGTATTCCTGCGTCTCCATACGCCCGGTCTGCGGGTCTTTACCCGTACTGGCGATCGTCAACTCGCCTTCACTCTGCAGGAGCTTCAAGGCGTAACTGGCCTTCTCCGCGCCTTCTTCTTCGACGATGGCGAGGATCTTGTGCTTGAGATTCGTTTCGCCCAAGTAGTAGAGCGATTGACCTGTCATGGCCGAATATTTTATCCGCTCCTCTTCCGGGAACATCGAAAGTACGGCGTCCATGAGTGTGGACTTGCCGGCCGCCGTGGTGCTCTGGATGATGATCGCCAGCGGCTTTTCGAGCTTGCGCGATGTGCAAGCGAGATAGGCCGATATGCTGTTCGGTCCTTCTCCCGCCAAGCCGCAAGTCGGAAAAGCCTTGGTGATCCGGTCAATAATATCCGGCGCCTTCAAGAGCGCCAGAGCTTCCGCCCGGTGCTCGGCGGACATCTCCGGCACACGCGCCGCGCTTGGTGCCGCCAGGGTGGCATTGATCCGGTCGGCCTGCTCCTGCTCCAGCGCCAGCAGGAGTTTGCCAAGGTCACGCTTGACCAGGTCTTTCTCAAGCCGGGTCTCCTCAGCCGCCCGTTCGATGAACCGGCGGCGCTCACCGTCGCGGGCCATATCGAAACTGTCGAGGTGGAAGTCTTCGCCGTGGCGAAGACGGACAGCGACTTTCAACACCTCAAGGCTGTTGTTCTTGTCCAGTCCGCCGACGCGATATTCGCGGGAGCCGAGTTTCAGAACGTGGTATTCCCCGACTCTTTCGAGCGCAGATGTCTCGCGCAGAGGCGTAGAGACCGCCAAGGAAGATTGCGAAGAGTTTTTAGCCACGGATGAACACAGATTAACACTGATGGAAGAGGCTGGATCAGTTTTAACCACGCAGGGCACGGAGTTTTCATCAGCCATTCGACTTGGCTCAGGGCAGGCAGCTTCCTTTTCATTAGCTACTAAATTAGCAGCTAAGGATTTAAGAGAAGAAGGCGCGGGCGCGGGTGTGTGATAAGCATCTTTCCGTGTGGAGGGCCATGCTCCGTCATGGCCATCCGGTTTCGGAACGGACGCGACAGAGCGCGTTCCTCCAAGCCATTCGGCAGCCTTGAGAAGAGCGGCCAGGGACTTGTCCGGCGGTTGCGTCTTCCCGGCGTATTCGTTGGCGTCCATGCCCCAGGGGAACTTGACGCGGTAAACCTCGATGCCGTGGGCAAGAAAGCGTTCGGTGTCTCGGGCCGCCGCCCGGTTCCCAGCCTCGTCGGCGTCATAGGCGATGCGGATGCGCCGGACCTTCTTCGCCCGAATCGCGTCGAACAGCTCATCGGTAAAGCCTTCGGTTCCGTAGATGAACGTCACGTTCTTGAACCCGTTCACCCAAAAGGTGAGCGCGTCGAACGGCGCTTCGCACAGGATCAACTCGGGAGAGTTCAACGCGTCGGCGTTCCAGACGCCTTCATGCGGGCCTTGCAGGTAAAGGTGAAGCGGCGTCCCCTTCCGCAAGTTGGGCGTGATCTTGCGGCCGTACATCTCGCCGACTTCACCGCCTGCGGTGAAGATCGGCAGAACGACCGAGCCGCTAAAATGTTCGTGGCCGGTCTCGCGCATCAGGCCCAGCGATTGAAGCCGCGTCCGGATCGCCTCGCCTTCTTTGCGGTTCATGTGCGGCAACCGCAAGCCAAGCGTCCGGTCGGCGAAGCCGAGCCGGAAGCGTTCAACGGCTTCCTCATGATAGATGCCTCGCCCGCGCAAGTAGTCGAGCGCGGCGGGCGTCCTGGTCAATCGTTCGTGGTAGAAGTCCACCACGCGAAGCATGATTTCAGCGTCGGTCAGCGCCGGACCCGTCTTCGTTCCTTCGGAACTACGCCGAGGCACGTCGAACAGGCATTCCAGCCGCGGCACGGTCGCCTTCTTGAGCGTCTCGCCGGTCGGACCGGGGGCAGAGAACGCCGCCTTGCCGGCGTTCAGCAGCTCGAAGGCGTGGCGAAAGCTCACGCCGTCGAACTTCTCGACGAACTGAATGCAGTTGCCGGCAACGCCGCAACCCATGCAGTGGAAGAGGCCTTTGTCCGGGCTGACGATGAACGACGGCTCCTGGTCGTCATGGAACGGACACTTCCCGGCCAGGTCCTTGCTGCCGTGCTTGCGCAACTCAACGCCCCGGCTTCTGACCAGCGCCGCCAGGTCCGTCTCGCGCTTGATCCGCTCGATCTCATCTTCAGGGATTCGCGGCATGAGGGCTCCTTTCTCCCACTGGCCGACCGGCCAGCAGGGACAGCAGCGCGAAGCCCGCTTCGCGGCTGCGGCGGTCGCGGGCAGCCTTGGATTCCGGACGCTCCGGCGCGGCAGGCGCAAGCGCCGCCTGCAAGGCGCGCTGCGCCCACGCGGACGCGGCCAGGTTCCCTTCGGCGGCGCGGGCCTCCAGCCGCCCGTATAACTCCTGGTTCAGCGTTAAAACGATTCGACGGGTTGCCGACATGCGTGTGGCCTCCTTTCCGGAAAAGGCGTCAAGATTCTTTTGAATGTTTTTGACATGGCCCTGAATAGTACATATCTTGTACAAGTATGCAAGAGATATCTGATAATATTTTTAACGTGCCGTATGATGCCGGCATGCGAACAGGAAGACCAACTGACCATCCGCGCACAGATTTTGGCGCACGGCTTACCGAAGCCCGGCTGCGGGCAGGCCTGTCTCAGGCCCAGCTCGCCGAACGGATTGATGTCGATCGCCGCATGATCGCCCATTGGGAACGGCGCTCCGTGTCGCTGAAGCCGGGACAACTTGTTGCCCTGGCAACTGCGCTGAACACAACCACCGATGAGTTGCTCGGCATCAAGTCTGCTCGGCATACCGGCCCCACTGGCAAGGTGCGGCAAGTGTTTGAGCAGGTCTCACACCTGCCGCGCAAGCAACAGGCGAAGGTGGTTGAGTTCGTCGAAGCTTTCGTGCTGCAGAAGGCCGCCACGCAGTAACGAATCATCCCGATTTCCCCACCTGCCAGGAAAGGACTGCGGCGCGATCGCGCGCCCTGCGCGATCCTCCCCCGTATTTTTTGCGGCCATCGGCCGCAAAAGCCCGCTTCGGGCATTTTGTCAGGATCGTCGCAGCAGGGGCTGGCACGTAAAAATGCCACGCATTTTTCGTGACAGCTAAAGGGGAAAGGAGTGAATGGCCGCGCATGATCCCGACACCCGCCAACGGCGGTGTGGTCGGGATGAAGCACGGCCAGAGGGGAAAACGGGCGCGGGTTTTTCCCTTTTTTTCCCCCGCCGCCGCGTCCGACCTCCCGGAGAGTCGGGACTGGCAGGCCAGGCAAGGGGACAGAACCGGTTCTGTTCAGGGCGGGCGCGGGACCCCGTAATGCTGCGGAGCGGCAAACGGGGCGAAGCTGAAAGCCGCACGTGTGAACCGGGGCTTCGAGCCCGGCGGCTGAAAGCGCGCCGCTTCGGCGAGCGGGGCCGCTGGGCGAAAGGTGAACGAACGCATAATGGCGCCATTATGCGACGTGCGGCGGTCTCGGCGTAGCCCGAGTCATCGAGGGCGAAGACGGATGAAGGCCAAGACCGCCCGACCTTGCCTGGCCCGACATCGTCCCGATTCTCAAAGAGAGATCGGGACGATGTGGCGGCGTCTTCTCTGAAGGCGAGCGAATGCGACGGAGAGACGGAGGCGCGGGAGCTTCAACCAGCCACCGCCGATCCGGCGCAATGGCTTGCCGCATCCACGGCCGCGATATTCGTCGCGCTGCGCGCAGAATAGAGCCGCGGCGTACCTTTGCATCGGACTGGATTACGCCGCAGCGATTTGAGCGACCAACGGGAGCGATCTTTGCGCCCGAGCGGAGCGAGGGCGTAGCCAGTAGTGTCTGTCACTTCTCACCCACTTTTTCACGAATCACGAACTGACTGCTTCGTCCTCGTTCTGCCGAATTAGTCTGGACCCCTCTGGCCTTCCCACCTTTATACTCCACAGTATGACAGGGGGTATAACAGTTGACCTTCGGATAATCGCGAGTTACTCGAACATTTAATGCTGTCTTGTCTACGGGATTGCTGCCAGATGATAAGTCAATCGATTGCCATTTGTCTTCAAATAACCTAAGCACTCCTGAAAAGCTTTTACTGTGAAAGCTTGGCACTGACAATGTAATACCATTAATATCAACAAGCTCCCATTCCGCAATTTCCCTATAATTATATTCTCCGTTAATAACCCAAATTCCATCTTGTTGTAAATCAGCGGAAAACTTCACATAAACACCTATGCCAGTTCTATCAATACTGCCGGGGTGCCCAACATCGTCAATCATGACTGGGTATTCAATAAAAGCATCATAGTCTTTGATAGTTTTACTCTTATCATTAATCGGAAGAATAATAGATTTCTGAATGGGGAGGCCATCCCATTTAATGTTAATAAAACAATTTGAATCCTTATTCGGGACAGTTATGCCCTGACAATTGCAGCGATAAACGCAAATCAATTGAGACAAAACAACAAGACCAATGATGGATAACGTCTTTTTCACAATATTTAATATGTAGCATGGCATTTCACATCAATTCCAATTCCAATATCATCACACTCATAATCACAGAAGGAAAGTGTCAACAGAGCATTCCTGCGCGTATCATCCTCTGCTTCGGCCACTGAATATCCTAATCCCCATCCCTCACCAACCTTGTTTTTGCAAACTTTACATTGATTGAAACATATTCTCATAGCCGAACCTTTACATTCATACACGGCTCTCTTACTTCTCCCTGATGGAGAAGTCGGTTTGCCAGGCGTCCCTGGATGAGGGCCACCTCGCGGTTTCGAATCACTACGACTGCCATTTTGATACTTGGCCATTCCATCCGTGTCCACATAATCCACAACATCATTATCAACATAAGCAAATAAATTCAGCCCGCTATTCTCCCCGACCGGATCTCTGGAGAGCCA
>CAZALU010000120.1:0-7198 GCA_964486075.1 uncultured Verrucomicrobiota bacterium | reverse complement strand
CTATGTCTGCTTCATGCATGGTCTTCATCCTGGAATCGTCTCCGGGCCCTTTCCTAGCTTATATAAAACGACATGATATATTACATGCTGGAGTCGCGTTGTCAATGCTTCGCCAGAATAATCATCAGCGACGCGCCGATGGCCGTTCGCTGTCAAGGCGCGACAGACATCTTGCCGCCATCGGCAGGCCGCAGGTCTTCCGGACGATGATCGCTCCGACGGCGTGGTTAAACCAGGCGTCCGGCGCGTCTGTCCGGCGACTCTCTGGCGTGGTCAGGCTGGCGGTCGGGGCCGATCTGAAGGTTAGGATGCCGCCGGAACCGGCCATCCGGGTCGCGCCGAAGGCGGTAGGCGGGTGCGATGACCGAGAGTGGTTCGAGTGGGGTTGTTCCTGGGGAGCCAATTTACTTTGCGGGACAATTCCGCACCTCCCGGTTAACACGAACGCCCGACCAGGCATCTGGCCGGACTGGTCCTACCAGGTTGGTTCTGCATCACGCGATAGGCAATGGGGTTGGCGTAGTCGTCCAGGATGAAGCTGTTGACCTAACAACGGGCGCGGTTGCACAGCATCCGACGCACCTCCAGACATGCCGCCGCGCCGGCCGAGAGCACGCCCAGGCGGATGGCGTCTTCGCGGTGTTTTCGGCAACCTGCACCATTGTACGCTCCCCGGGAGGGGCATGAGTTTCGAGAGGCGGATGACCAGTCCCCTGGACCGGACCCTCTCTTCGAGGCGAGATACTTGTCGGCCGTAATCTGGCCGGTCAGCGCGTGCTGTTCGACGCTGCCGACATCGCCGGTCGCCTTCTTCGGCCCGGCGGCGTTGTCGCGGATATGGGTGGCGAGATGCCGAGCAATCTCCCGGACTCCACAAATGACGAAGCACCAGTCTCGAGCAGCAGGAAGCTGGCCCAGACGTGACCTTTTACCCGCTATGACGCCTACCAGCGGAAGATGCGAGAGACAGCGAAACGCTGATTTGAAGATGACCTGACTTAGCCGGTTTGAAAAGGGATGTTTTTCGATGACGATTCACGATAAGTATCCTTACCTGAATTGTGCGCCGGCTCGGCGCACAATTCAGGTGTCATAAAAAGAGCAGCAGGCTTATGGCCATCACGGCCATACCGGCTATCAGCCCGCCAATGGCAACGTGGTGTTCGCCGTACTCTTCGGCAGCGGGCAACAGTTCGTCGAGCGAGATATACACCATGACACCCGCTACCCCCGCAAAAATGATCCCAAAGGTGGATTCGTTAAAAAAGCGCATGAAGATAAAATAACCGAGCAACGCACCCATGGGTTCCGCAAGTCCCGATAAAAACGAAAGCCAAAAGGCCTTGGCGCGACTTTTGGTGGCGTAATGAATGGGCACGGACACAGCCAGGCCTTCCGGAATATTGTGGATGGCAATGGCCACTGCAATACTCACGCCGAGCATCGGATCGGTCAAGGCGCTCATAAACGTGGCCAAACCTTCGGGGAAGTTATGAATACCAATAGCCAGCGCCGTAAACAGACCCATGCGCAGGAGCTTCTGGTTGTTGGCCGGGACAAGGTTTTTCGGGTCTATGTTTTTGATCTCATGCGGGTTTTCAAACGAGGGGATCATTCTGTCAATCAAGGCCATCAAGGCAATGCCGCCAAAGAAGGCAGCAACGGTATAAACATTGCCAATTTTGACTCCGTGCGCTTGCACCAGTGAATCCTTGGCTTTGACAAATATTTCCACCAGCGAAATATAAATCATCACTCCGGCCGAAAAGCCCAGTGATCCCGCCAGAAATTTCGGGTTAAAGCGGCGCGACAAAAGCCCCATTAGACTGCCAATGCCGGTCGAAAGCCCGGCTAAAAGCGTAAGTCCAAAGGCAAATAGTAAGTTTTCGGTTTCCATTTTTTAATTACCCTTGGCCTGGTCTATGCATCTGCCACTAAGACGACAATGCTAATTCATGATTTCCGTAAACGGCTTGAGGTATGATGATTTGGTTTTTTTCTTTTTTTCGAGATAAACTTTAGGACCTGTTCCATGACGGCCGGTAGAATATCCCGTTCCGCCAGCGTAGCCACCGGCTTGCCCCGGACATACAGCGCCGCCTTGTGGTTCCCGCCGGCTATGGCGATATCCGCCTCGCGCGCCTCGCCGGGTCCATTGACCATGCAGCCCATGACAGCCACTATCGGCCAATCAAACACCGCCGTCATACTCGCCAGCTTTTCCAGCTCATCCTCCACCCGGTGAGCCAGGCCGACAACATCCAACTGGATGCGGCCGCAGGTGGGACAGGATATCACGCGGGGACCCGGCGGTCTGAGCCCCAGAGCGCGGAGCAGGTCCAGGCCAACCCTGATTTCCCGGGCGGGCGGCTCGGTCAAGGAAACGCGGATTGTATCGCCAATACCCTCGGCCAGAAGAATGCCCAGCGCAGCGCTGGAGCGAACGGTTCCGGCGAGTAGGGTGCCCGCCTCCGTCACCCCCAGGTGTAGAGGATAATCAGTCTGCCCGGATAGGCGCCGACAGGCTTGCACGGTGCGCGCCACATCAGAGGCCTTAACCGAAATCTTGATGTCGCAGAAATCGCAGTCTTCCAGAATCCGGATATGACGCAGGGCACCGGCCACTATGGCTTCGACCGATGCACCGCCATATTTCGTCAGCAGGTCCTTCTCCAGAGAGCCGGCATTCACCCCGATCCGAATCGGCACGCGCCGCTCCCGGGCGGCGCCGACAACTTCCCTGATTTTCCTGGTCGATCCAATATTGCCGGGATTGATGCGCAGGCCGTCAACGTCCGCTGCCAGGGCCAGCAACGCCAAGCGATGATCGAAATGGATATCCGCCACCATTGGAATATGAATCGCCTGGCGAATAGCCTTGAGCGCCAGGGCAGCATCCGCATCCGGTACGGCCAGGCGGATAATGTCACAGCCCAGCGCCTGCAGCTCCTTGATCTGGGCAACGGTCGCCACGACATCGCGTGTATCCGTCGTGGTCATCGTCTGGACGGAAACAGGCGCCCCGCCGCCGACCGGCACAGCGCCAACCAGGATTCTGCGCGTCAGGCGGCGCGGGCGCGGAAATACAGTAGTTTTTCGAGTGGCTGGTTTATGATTCATCGCGATTGCATGTGGATCAGGCCCTAATTTCCGCATGCGGAAGCTACCCGCTCCGCGCGCCTGCAGCGTCGGTCGGCACCGGCCATATTGCAGACGCCAGATCTATAGTGTTCCAGGTAAATAGATGCCGGAACCCAGCCAGAACGTATCGTCGATTTTAACCACGTAACCCAGCTTATGCCCTTCCTGGCCAGTGGCCGGGTCGGTCCAGCCATATTCGAGGAACCCCTTGCCGTCCCCGGCGGCCAGGTCGCGCAGTTGCCGAATCATCAGCAGGCCCCGGCTATCTTTCTGTTCCGACAAGTCCTTGCCAACCAGCTCAGGCGTGAAACCGTGCGCCAGGCAGACGCAATTAAAGTCGTAAGCATAAATATAGAGTTCGCCGCCTTCGCGTACGAATTGTCCCTGGGGATCGGAAAACTCCTGCAGCGCCGCCGCAGCTCCGACCTGCCCGACATAGGCGACGGCTTCGTCGACGAATTTGATCATCCGCTCCCTGGCGATAGCCGACGACGCCGGCGGCACGCCGTTGGTTGCCGGGAGCGCACTGGGCGTCGGCTTCGATAATTTCCGGATCTGGTTAATGCGCAACACATCCCGGCCCGAAAGCAGCACGAACACGCCAATGAGCAGGACGGCAAACAACTGGCTCAGGAGATTGATGATCTTCGGATGGAGCGGCCGCCGAAAAACAGTTTCTATCAGGGAAAATAGGATATGCCCGCCATCCAGGATGGGAATCGGCAGCAGGTTTAGGATCGCCAGGTTAACATTCAGGAAACAGGTGAACCAGAGCGCGATAATCAGGCCGCGCCGCACCATGTCGAAGAGCATGAAGAGAATCATAAACGGGCCGCCCAGTCCCTGTGATGTGGCCTTGGCTTCCGCCGGCGTCAGCAGAGAGGCCACCACGCGCAGAATTGCGGTGGCATGCGATTTCAATTGAACGCTGGGCGGAATATGCACAACTTGGTCGCTATCCAGTGCCATCGGGTCGAAACGGATGCCGATCCGCGCCCGCCCGAGCGCCGGATCCAGCCGCGGAGTGACCGGCAAATCCACTGATTCTCCCCGCCTGTCCACGGTCATGATCAGGGATTGGTCCGGCCGGGCGGCCGTCAGGACGATGAGATGTTCGATGCTCAGCACAGGAACGCCATCGAAGCTCTTGATCAGGTCCCCGCTCAGCACCCCGGCCGCGGCCGCACTGGAATCCGGTTCAACCGCCATTACCCGGCAGAGCGTCATTTCGCGCAGGCCCGCCACCATGTTGAAACCCAACAGGCTTTTCTCGGTCGACACGTGCACGGAACGCGTCTCCCCGTTGTCACGGACGTCCATGATGACGGCATCGTGACGCGAGTTTTCCTGAAGAACATCGGTCCAGGAATTGACGTTTCGTCCGTTAATGGAGACGATTTCATCGCCGGGGCGCAGGCCGGCGGCAAAAGCAACGGAATTGGTTTCAACGAAACCGATGATCGCACAACGCTCCGCCGGCGTCGAAGGCTTGCCCACCCAGAAGATGATCCAGGCCAGAAGTACGGCCAACGCCATGTTGCCCAGTGCGCCGGCAAGTGCCACCACGATCTTGACCGCCGGCGGCGCCCGGGTCAGGGGCGTTGCGGGTTTATCCGCGGGTTCGTCGAGCTTGCCACCCTCTGGCAGCGGGGCGGCCTCGGACTTGCCCGTGAGGGTCGGATCCATCTGGGGTAGAGCCACATACCCGCCAAACGGGATCCAGCCGATCTTGTAGACAATCCCGTTGATTTTACGTTTCCAAAGAGCAGGACCAATGCCGATTGAAAAAACCTCAACGACCATTCCAAATGCTCGGGCGGCGATAAAATGCCCGAGCTCATGCACAAAGATCGTGACGCTGAACAACAGGATCACCTTGATAGCGTTGATCGCAATTTCTACGAACATGATTATCCTTTCGTTATGTCAGCAGCTTCCCGCCGCGCCCATTGATCGACCTGGAAAATAGCATCCAGGTCGGGGTCTGTGATCGTTTTATGTCGGCCCATAACTCGCTCCGCCATGCGCCAGATACCGGAAAAAGGAAGCCGTCCATCAAGAAAATCCTGGACCGCGATTTCATTAACGGCATTCAATACCGCCGGCAACGTGCCCCCGGTCCGGGCGGCTTCCCGCGCCAGAATCAGGCAGGGGAATCGGTGCTCGTCGGCCTGAATAAAATGCAGGGCGCCCAGCGCGGACAGGTCCAGCGCGGGCAGCCCGCCATCGGCCCGTTCCGGACACAGCAAGGCATGCTGGATGGCAAAACGCATATCGGAGGCGCTGAGCTGGGCCATGACACTGCCGTCCACGAATTCCACCAAGGAATGCACAACGCTTTCCGGATGAATCAGGATATCGATCTGATCAAGATCCAGCCCGAATAGCCAATGCGCCTCCATACGCTCCAGGCCTTTATTCATCATCGTGGCCGAGTCCACCGTGACTTTGCGGCCCATGTGCCAGCGAGGATGATTCAACGCTTCTGCCACTGTGACCTTGTCAAAATCAACTTGCGGCTTGTCGAAAAACGGTCCACCGGAAGCCGTCAGGATAATGCGGCGGACCTGTTCGACGGGCCGCCCGGCCAGGCATTGAAACACGGCGCAATGTTCGCTATCCACCGGCAGCAGGCGCGCGCCGGTTCTGGAGCAGGCCTGGAGCACATTGCGACCGGCAATGACGAGCGCCTCCTTGGTGGCCAGGGCCACGTCCGTGCCGCTATTCAGCGCGGCCAGCACCGGTTTGAGTCCGGCCATGCCGACTATGGCCGCCAGCGCCAGATCGGCCTCCGGCGTCGCGGCCAGTTCCGCCAGCCCTTCGGGGCCGGCCAGAACAGTAAGGCCCGGCGGCGCCTGCTCGGCGCAGCGCCGGGCCGCCGCGATATCGCAAACCGCGATCCGCTTAACCCCGAATTGATGCGCCTGTTCCAGGGCGCGCTCGAACCGACGCCCGACCGCCAGTCCGACAACCCGCAACCGATCGGGAAATTTTTCCACAACGCGCAGGGCGTTTTCCCCGATCGAGCCGCTGCTGCCCAGTATTACCAGTTGTTTAACGGCCGGCGCGTCGGATATATCGTTTATGTGACGCATATAAAATCCGGCTAGCGGACGGTTGTTAAAAATAATTTTGCGTATATAAACATCACCGGAACGGCAAAGAGCAGGCTGTCCAGCACATCCAGCAGACCGCCCATGCCGGGCACAATGGCGCTGGAATCCTTTGCGTTAGCCGCCCGCTTCAGCATGGACTCGGTCAGATCGCCGAAGGTCCCCATGACCGGGAGCAGGATGCCAAGCACGAGTGCATCGTTAAGACGCATGCTCACGGACCCGAATTGCCCGTCTACGACCCAGAAAAAGACCAAGCTGGTGATCAAGCCCGTCACGATCCCGCCGGCAAACCCTTCCCAAGTCTTGGCGGGGGAAATGCGCGGGATCAGTTTATGCCGACCCCAGCGTCGGCCGACGAAAAATGCGCCGATATCGGTGAATTTGACCACGGCTATGAGATAAAAAACCAGTAGGCGGCCGGTGGCGGTCGCGACGCCGAACATTCCAACCGGCTGCCAGGCGAAGGCAAGCTTGGTGAAATAATTGAACAGGAAGGGCACATATAGAAACCCTAACAAGGTGCAGGCTATGGTGGCCAGGGGCTGGTTGTTGAATCTCTGGGGAAATTGACGCACGAGAATAGCGACCACCAGGCCGAACATGATGACCTGCTCCCTTTCTCCCGCCAAAAACGTAGTCCCGAAAGCGTATGAAACCCAAGTGGCCGTGATCAGGACCATGCTGAAGAGGACACCCAAGATCCGGAAGCTGGGAATGCCCCCCAGGTCCAGCAAGCGGTAAAACTCCAGAATGGTCAAGCCGGCGATCGTGACCAGTATCACGCAGATAATCACCGCAGGCGCCCAATAGGCGACCGCCATCACCCCTGCTACAATAAGCGACCCGCTGATCATCCGTTTGGAAAGATTATTCATGCTGATTTTGTGTAACTACTCAGGTTGCCTGAAAAAACCCGGATAAGCCAAGATTGTCATTTCGAG
>CAZALU010000119.1:0-7202 GCA_964486075.1 uncultured Verrucomicrobiota bacterium | reverse complement strand
CGCTCTGGGTTTTGCCGGGGGCGGTGTCCACGGCGCCGAGGATGCGCATTTTGAGCCTTGAAATTTCCCTGCCTACTCGAAAGTCGAATAAATAATTAAATACTAAATACAGGGCTGATAAGCATATAAAGGCGAATCAATCCCATTAAAGGTATACTTTCAGTGTGTCACAAGTAATAAATTCTTGTGATCAAAAAGAAAGGATGTGGGGCGCTACACATCGTATTGCCGGTGTGTTCGTTCGCGTTGCTGGTCGAATGGTAAAGCCAAGGGCACTCATAACCGGAAGAATGGCAATCGGTATTTATCGTGGGCCTACGTTGAAGCGGCTAATTTTATCCGGCGGTACTGTCCGGAGGCCAAGAGCTGGTATCAGCGCAAAGCGACCAAGACGAATGTGGTGGTGGCGACGAAAGCTTTGTCGAGCAAATTGGCGAAAGCCTGTTATTTCATTATGCGGGACCAGGTGGACTTCGATGTAAAAAAGATATTTGGATAATTTCGGGCTGCGGCAACGAACCGGTAGTGGGGTTGGCTAAACCATACAGGGCTGATTGGGAGTTGCCGCATCCCTTAGTTTCGACGAGACGCTGATTGTTGGTGACCATTTTGCCCGGGTCCGGAGTCACAAGGGGTTGGTATCCCGCGCAGGCGGGAAAACCACAGGTACTGTTAAACTCGATTTGAACCGGACACGGCACGGACGTTTTTCTGGATTCAGCGCAAGCTGATAGGGGTGTCCAGCCCGGCGGCTGCCGGGCTGGGGCGCACCTTGATCCGGATGGGTGACTGAGCAAAATGGCTGGCCCGTCCTCAGGCGGGTCGGTCCGTTTTGAATCATACGATTGAAAAAACCGGCGTAAAAATGGTTACTGGCAAGGTCGGCGTTAACGTCAAAGCAAGGCAGTTTCCATGATCGGAAACTGAAGGGGGATTATTTTCTCTTGACGAGGCCTTTAATGGGTGACCCCAATTTTCCCGACCCCAATTTTCCCTGATACACGAACTTCCGGCTGGCGCCAACCGAGGCAGCCAGCCGCGACACCGGTGTTTTCCGCGACAACGCCGCGAGCGCCAAAGTCTGGCGTGCGCACGGCGGCAGATTTTTCGCGGAAAACGGAAAGTCTCTTGACGCGGTCAACCTGGGCATGTCTCCTCAAGCGTGTGATTTAAGCCTTTTGCGCGATTTAGCTTTCATGACGGCAATTCTGCGACGGAACTTTTCCAGATTGGAATCCGAAATCTTTTGGACGAGTTTTTTCAACTTCCGATAATCCGCCGTCGCCCGGCGGGCGTCCGCTTCCATGCTTTCGGGCACATGTAGCCCCATGCTCCGGCCCTTGTGCTTATAGGTGAAAGTCAAAGCGACATGGCGGAACCGGGGATTTTTGGCGCAGCGGCATGTGGGTTTGCCGCACTTGACGCGGGTTTTGCAAAGCGAGGCTTTAATAAGATCCCGGCAGGATACCAGCGCTTCGGCGCCGGATGTTGGTTTCGATTCAGCGATGCGTGTTGCGGACATGGGGCAACTCCTTTCTAGTTAGATTATTACAATAAGATACAAGATATAAAAAAAACGCCGCAGCGTCAATGTTTTTCTGGAAAAAGATCAAAAACATTCTCTTATTATATCTCGTTGAATAACAACGAATTATCCGCCACTACTTCCCGCGCTTTTTTTTGATTGACGGCGGACGTCCAATGCGACTATTCTGGCGTCAGTTTGCAAGGGAATTATCTCTCAAAACGGGATAGGGAAACGCGGGTGTTCGGGGGAATGGCGGGTGGTAGTCCACAGCCTGAACAACCCGCATAAACGAATGGTGAGTTTGCGGGGAGCATCGGACGATTCTATCGGAAAAGTGTTACCCGGAAATGAACCAAGCCGGAAATGGTGGTTCTAACCGGCTGAAATCGTCCAAATCCAAATTGTAAATGCCGAGTTTATTGAGGGGCAACAGGTTTAAGCTATGCCATAACTCTTATTAATTTTGTATTTCATAGCATAAAAGAAAAAAATTCCAGGCGTTGGCAGGCAGGCTGGCTGCTGCAAATAACCAGGTTATTGGCCATCTCGCTTTTTGTCTGGTCGACACCCGGCTTTGTGGCCTCTGCGCGGGCCGACATCAACAACTGGGTGGGTGGCACGAACGGCTATTGGACTAACGGCGCCAACTGGAGCCTGACCACCATTCCTGGCGTAACCGATGACGTGGTGATTTCCAACAATAGTCATACGATCGTCTATCTCGATCAAAGCACTGCCATTTCGTCGCTGTCCCTGACCAACAGCGGCGCCGGTAAAACCAATACGCTGACATTCCTTGGAACGAACACTGTTTTGACGGCGACCGATATCACCATACAGAATCGAGGAGTTATCACACACGCAGCACAATCAGCTATAGCCACCAATAGCGAGGGGCTTTGGGTGCCGGATAATTATATCCAGATTGTCTGTACCAATCTGACGGTGGCTTTTGGTGGTGCAATCAACGCGAGCTATATGGGCTACGCCGGGGGGATCAGCAACGGCGTTGCACGCAATGGCTGTGGCCCTGGCGGCGGCACTTCGGGTGGGAGCGGTAGCGGCAACGGCGGTGGCGGCGGTTATGGCGGGCGAGGCGGGAACGGCGGTGTCGGTCTTGGCGGGGCCACGAACGGAATTGAGACGGCGCCCCAGGGGCCGGGCAGCGGGGGGGGCGGAGGAGTTTTTTCCGGAGTCCAGTACGGCGGTCGGGGCGGCGGCTACGTTTCTGTTCTGGCCAGCGGCGCACTGACGGTGAATGGAATTATCTCTGCTGTGGGCAGCAATGGCGGCGTTTATGCGGGCGGGGGTTCGGGCGGGGGTGTCTACCTGCGGTGCGGCACGTTTGGCGGGAGCGGACTGGTGAGCGTCAATGGCGGTGCCGACAGCTACGACGGCGGTGGCGGCGGCGGCCGGATTGCGGTGATCTTCGACCAGACGAACGCGCCGTCTGTCAGTTTTTCTGCCAATGGCGGCAGGGGCGGCACGGCAGCCAAGAATGGGCGGTCGGGCACTTTATACCTTTCGCAGTATGACGGGGTTCTGTCCGAGGTGCTGCAATACGGCCTGGAACTTGCCACTAATCGCTGGTCGCCGCAAAGCCTGACAATCAGCAATGCGCTTGTGATTTTTCGGCCCGATTTTCTTTTAAACGTGAGTGGCGCCATGCTGGTCACCAGTTCGGCGATCATTGAGCTATGGGAATCTGGAACGTGCAATTGCACCAATCTGTCCCTGAGCGGTTCGACAATATACTGTTACTCGAATGTCCTGCTCAATGTGCAGGGCGGCGACCTGACCCTCTCCGGTTCGGCGCTGCATTTCTACCCGGGCGCTGGTGAGACGAACGTGGCAACCATGTCGCTGACGTCGGCTTCGACCAATTACCTCTATGCCGACCAGTTTGACGGATACGCGGCGCGTCCGTTGGTGTTGACCAATCTTGTAGTAGATGGTGGCAGCGCCATTGATGCGAGCTTGGCCGGTTATAGGGGGGGATATACCAGCGGGACAAACGGTTATGGCCCCGGTGGCGGCCGAAGCGGAGCCAACGCTTCCGGCGCCGGCTACGGGGGCAGGGGCGGCAACTACGGCGCCTTGCTGGGGGGAATAAACTACGGCGTGGCGGAATTTCCCACCAACTGCGGCAGCGGTGGCGGTGGCTCGACCTGGCCGGCCTATGGCGGCTGGGGCGGCGGACTGATCCAGATCCAGGCTGCATGGGCGATTACGAACGACGGCACTATCAGCGCCAACGGGGGAAACGGCGGCGCCGCTTATGCTGGCGGCGGCGCCGGTGGCGGAATCTATATCCAATGTGCTAAATTTGATGGCATCGGTCAGTACCAAGCCATTGGCGGCAATGGAAATGGAAGTGGCGCCGGCGGCGGAGGCGGAGGGCGTATTGCGGTTCATTACACAATCAGCATCCCCTGGACGGGTTCCTTAACTGCCACGAACGGCCTTAAGGGTGGTGGTGGATTGGCGGGAGAGACCGGATCTGTGTATATTGCCCAGCAGATTCCGCTGGGCATGACCAACTTGTCTGTTGAAGGATCTCCGGATCGGTATGGCGCCTCCGGCGTTTCACCCGCCTATGGTACCTGTGCTTTCCTGATCGGGAGCAACATGACCGCCAGCGTTGCCTCGCCGGCTGATAGCACCAACGACCTGCGGCGCGCCTGCTATGGGTGGACGGGTACCGGAGACGTGCCGGCCAGCGGGGATTCCAACCAGGTTTCCTTCACCCTGAGCGCCCTGTCTTCCATCACCTGGCTGTGGACCAACCAATACTACCTGGCCATGACGTCGGGTCCGAACGGGTCACTGGTCGCGGACCTTAGCGGCTGGTACACCAGCGGCGTAACGGTGGCATCGATTCAGGCCGGGGCCGCCGCGGAAGGCTACCACTTCTATCAATGGTCCGGGGATGTGCCGGACGGGCAATTCACGAACACCACCATCAGCGTTCTTATGGATCAAGCAAAAACGGTCCAGGCCAACTATGTGGGAGACACGGGGACCGACAAGATATGGGTGGGCGGAACCGGCTACTGGTACGTGGCCGAGAACTGGTCGCCCGTCGGGATCCCGGGCGAATACGATGCCGCTTTCATCACGAACGGGCTGGCGACTCTCGACTCGCCGGCCACCGTGGTCGCCGTCACGGTCAGCAACGGTGTTTTGCGGTTCGAAAAATGGTTTTCGATCCTGACGGCGAGTAATGTGTCGGTCCTCGGCAGTGGCACGATCACCCATATCGCCTGCACTACGAACGACGCCCAGACCAACCGCGTCTACATCGTTTGCACGAATCTTGCCGTGGGCGCTGGCGCGGCGATCCACGGCGATTACGCGGGGTACCGGGGCGGCCTGTCGTACATACCCGCCGGACCTGGCGTTTCGGAATGGGCAGAGGACGGCTACGGCCCCGGCCGGAGCCTGGGTGCTATCGGCAGCGGCTATTCCGGCGGCGCCGGCCACGGTGGCATTGGCGCGAACGGGTCAGGAACTGCGGGCGGTGGGATCTACGATTCGCTGATTGAGCCCGAGGCACCGGGCAGCGGCACCGGCTATGGCAGAGGAGGAGGGTGGGGCTATCTCGGGCACAGCGGCGGCGGCGCGATCCGGCTGGCGGTGAGCGGCGTGCTGACCCTGGACGGCCGTATTTCGGCGGATGGCGAAAGCTCTGCCTACGGAGGATACTACGGCGGCGGGGGCGGCTCGGGAGGCAGCATCTGGATCAACAGCGATTCGTTTAGCGGCGCTGGAATTGTCCGCGCCAACGGCGGCGCCAATAACGGAAATGGCGTCAACTATTACGGCAACGGCGGTGGCGGCGGCGGGCGTGTCGCCATCTACGCCAATGATGCCGGCGGATTCTCCGGGTTCCTGTCGGTGCGAGGTGGGCATGCCGGCAATGGCAACGGGCTCAATATCAACTATGACGCGGCACCCGGAACCCTTTACCTTGGCAATCAGGAGTTGTTGTGGGAGACTTGCGGCCGTGATGAGGCCGGGGAAGCCGTTCTCTATAACGCCTCCAATTCGTGGAGCGTGACCAGTCTCACCGTGACCAACTACGGCATTTGGTTTCCCACCAATGCAATCCTGTCAACCACCGGTGACGTGACGCTCGTCGGCGGCGGAAAAATTACGCTCCCCGAATTCGGCGATCTGAGTTGCCGGAACCTTACGGTGAGCGGATCGAACACCTATTTCGGCATATCCCAACTGTTCCTTGGCACGAATAGATATGTGATATCCACCAATTCCGTGACCTGCACCGGTGATTTTAACATGGATCGGACGAGGGCTTATCTCTACCCGGGCTCCCTGGTCACAGTCGGCGGCACCCTGATGCTGACAAATGCGGCGTACATGTATTTATATTGCCATCCAACCTCGGGCGTGACCCCGCGCATTCTGAAGATGGACGGCTTGGAACTCGCAAGCGACTGCGTGTTCACCGCCGACAGTTACGGGTTTGCCGGCGGTGATCGGCAACAAAATGGTCAGGGCCCTGGCTATGGAACAGGCGCGAGTTACGCCGGCGGCGCCGGATATGGTGGCGCTGGTGGCAATGGCGTTTCTGCCGGCGGCTTGGGTGGGATTACCTATGGTTCCTCGAATAATCCGGTCGACGCCGGCAGCGGCGGCGGTGGTGGTAACTGGACCGGCGGCGGTGGCGCTGGTGGCGGATATATCGGTCTGCGCATTATGCGCACGGCGACAATCAACGGCATAATCACAGCCAATGGCGGGAACTCAATTATGTATAATGCGGGCGGATCCGGTGGTGGAATCAATATCCACTGCGATACGATCGACGGCAGTGGGGTCATCCGGGCCAATGGCGGAGCAGGCGGCTTTTACACATCATACCAGGGCGGTGGTGGCGGCGGCGGGCGGATCGCGATCCGTTGCCTGTATAACCATTATTTCGGGACAACTTCGGTGACCAACGGCGCCGGTTTTCAGCCCGGACAGGTGGGCACGATCTACTGGCGCATCCAGGCGCCGGGCACGCTGTTGCGCGTTTGGTGAAATTTGCGCCGGGCTAGAAATTCATGGCGCCCGCCATGGTGCTGTGTAGGGCGGGCACGTCCCGTCCTCGGGATTGCCCGCCGTGGGATTGTGGACGTGGATTTTTTGTAGGGCGGGCATGTCCGGCAACTGCCGGATTGCCCGCCAGGCCCAATTTCAGGATCGGCGGGAATGCCCGCCTCAGACGGGACTTGTCCTCCGTAGCTCCGCGACTACGGGCACGGAGGCGGGAAACCCGTTGGGCGTTCCCGCCCTACAATAAGAAAAATGCCACGCCGCGAGGAGTGTTGCGATTATCGTATGAAATCCACCTTTGCAGTCCTCCTGCTCTATTTCACGGTTATCCTGGCCGGCGGGTCGGCGGCGGTGACTTGGGACAACGCTGGCGGGGACTCGAACTGGTTCAACTCCGCGAACTGGATCGATCATGCGCTACCGGGCGCAACGGACGACGTTTACGTCGTCACGAACGGAATCGGCGGTCCGATCCTCACCGGCAGTGTGGCAGTGCTTACCCTGACCATCTCCAATAAGACCCTTGCCTTTCAAGGAACCAACACGATCCTCACGACGAGCAACGTGACGGTGGCAGGCACAAGTGGCAGGATCACGCACAGCGCCAACACGG
>CAZALU010000118.1:0-7453 GCA_964486075.1 uncultured Verrucomicrobiota bacterium | reverse complement strand
CCTCCGTGGTCAATTCCTGCCGATCCCTACCCACAGATTCTGCGGAAGACCCTTATTTTCAATCCATTTCTAAATCGGCCAAAAGCCCGTTTTCGACCGGCGCTGACATATTGTACGATTATCGTGCAATATTCAGGTATTAACAGGTATGCAGGATTGGCAGAATGAATACTCCGGGGCTGTGCTGATCCTGTACATCCTGGCTATCATCGTTCATCTGCTTTGGAACTGACGGGCGTGATGTTCGCAGAGGCGAAGCACCGAATTGGCCCCAGTCACCTCTATTAACATTGTGCATAGGCTGTTTATCTCTCCGCGGTTAACGTACCGGTGGCGCGCTCTAAGCTCGATTGTGCACGTCGGCAACCCCAGCGCGTCTGAACTTGCCGGGCCTCGGCGGCGGTGAGTGCGGTCTGTGTATCCAAAAGGTCGGTCATCGTCACGGCGCCGGCCTTATAGCGCGCGGACATCAGGCGCAAGCTCTCCTCCGCATGTTGGGCTTGCGTCAGCGTGGCGTAAACCAGCGCGATGGCTTCCTGAACACGCGCGTAGGATGTCCACACATCCCTGCGTACGGCAAGTGTGGCGCGTTCTAGCATAATTTCCGCTTTGGTTGCCTCGGCGCGCGCCCTGGCCAGTGCATGGCGTTTTGAGAATCCTTCGAAGGCGGTCAGTTCGACGGCCAAGCCAACGGACCATGCTTCGTCATGAACGGAAGGTGAATCGTCGCGCCATCCATAGTTGCCCTCCGCGTAGACTTTGGGGCCGAAGGCAGCCTTGGCAACTCGCACCCGGTGTCGGGCTCTCTGCAGCGCGCTTTGCATTGCCTTGATTTCGGGTCTTGTTGCAATGGCTTGCGCCACGAGGTCCGTGACGCTCACATCATTGGAGCACGACGCTGGAATTCCTTCGACGTCAATATCGAGAGGCAACTCGGCGGGTAACCCCATGGTGACATTAAGATCACCTTTGGCGGTGGAGATCATGCTGTCTGTCTGAATGAGATCGGACTGGGCGTTGTCCACTTCGACCTGGGCCCGCAGAACATCCGCGGCGGTAGTGTCGCCGGCGGTCTGGCGGTTCTTGGCGTCGCTGAAGTGGGCTTTGGCGTTGGTCCAGCTCTTGGCAGCCACGATTCGCAGTTCGAGCGCGGTGGCGAGCTGGTAGAATGCCTGATGGACATCGAAAAGCACATCGAGGCGAGTGGCAACGCCGTCTTCGGCACTGGCGGATTCACCTGCTTTTGCCATAGCGAGTGCCGCTCGACGGACCCCACCATCGTAGAGCATGTATTGCGCAAAGCCGCCCGCGCTCCAGTCGTCAGTGGGGCCCACAGTCGAGGATATGTCCGGCGCGATAATGCCACTGGGCAGGAAGGCATGACTCTGCCAGCGGCTGATTCCGCCACGAATTCCGAGCGTGGGGTAGTAGGCTGCTCGCGCTTCTCCCACGGCCTCTCGTGACATCGCCTGATCCTGAGTTGTGGCCTTGAGCAGCGGGTTTTGCGCCAATGCCATGCGGGTGCAATCGCTCAGCGCGCAGCGGTTGGTCAAGTTGATCTCTGCCGATGCGCTATCGGTTGCCGCCGGAGCGGCTGCGCACAGGCTGCCGACCAGCAGTCCCAAGCGAGCAGCGCGCTGAATGCCGCAAGGTGTTTTGAAGAGATGGTAACGAGTTTTCATCTGTATACTCCTTCTACGTCATTGTTTTGCGGAAGCGCCGCGCAGCGGCCCAAAGGGTCAGGAAACCCATAATCGCGAGCGCCAGCATCTGTGGCCACAGCACGGAAGGTCCCACGCCCTTCAGGAATATTCCCCTAATGATAACCAGAAAGTAACGCAGCGGGTTCAAAAACGTGAGCCACTGGATCAGTTCCGGCATGTTGGCAATGGGGAACATGAAGCCGGAGAGCAGGACGGCTGGTAAATAGAAAAAGAACGTGCTCATCATGGCCTGTTGCTGAGTCTCGCTGACGGTGGAGATGAGCAGGCCGATGCCGAGCGTTGTCATGAGGTAGAGCGCCGTGGCAAAGAACAGCAATCCCAAGTCACCACGGATGGGAACCTCGAACCAGAAGACTCCGACCAGGGTGATGGCAACCACGTCCGCGAAACCGATCAACGCGAAGGGCAGGCTCTTGCCGAGAATGAACTCCCCAGACGTAATGGGCGTGACCATGATCTGTTCCATGGTGCCGACCTCTTTTTCGCGGACCACCGCCATGCTCGTGAGCATCAGGGTAATGAGCATAACCAGGATGGCGATCACGCCGGGAACGTAGAAGTTCCGGCTCTCCAAGTTTTCGTTGAACCAGGCGCGTGTCTGAATATTCGCGCCGGCCGGCCGATGGAATGTTCCTTTGATCTGCGCTATGCGCTTGATGAGGATGGCTTGCGAAAGCTCGCCCGCAATGCGGGCGCTGTAATCGAGCACGATGCCGGCGGTGTTGGAATCGGTGCCGTCGAGAAGCACTTGGAGCTGAGCCGTGCGCCCGGCGCGCAGTTCCTTCTCGAACCCTTTATTGAGGCGCAGCACCGCGCGCACCGTTCCGCGGTCGAGAACATCGCGTAGCTGCGCTTCATCCTGAATGTGGGCGACCACATCGAAATAGCCGGAGTGTTCGAAACGGGCCACGAGTTCGCGGCTGGCGGTACTGTTGTCGAGATCGAAGACCGCGGTGGCGACGTTCTTCACATCGGTTGTGACGGCGTATCCGAAGATCAACACTTGGATAATGGGCATCAGGAAGATCATGCTCCTCATCTTCGGGTCGCGGAAAATGTGGATGAATTCCTTGACCAACATGCGTTTGATCCGTTCCGATCTCATGGGGCCACCTTCTTTTTGAACTTCATGTTGGCGATGGCCATGACCACAACGCCGAAGAGCGCAAGCAGTCCTGCTTCCGCCGCCAGGATCTCCAAGCCGATGCCTTTTAAGTAAATCCCCTTGAGGAGGGCCACGAAATAGCGGGCCGGAACCAGGTGGGTCAGGACCTGAATCGGGTGCGGCATGTTACTGATGGCATACATGAATCCGGACAGAAGAAACGAGGGCAGAAACGTGAGTATCATGGCTAACTGACTGGCCAGCAACTGACTCTTGGTCACAATACTGATCAGCATGCCCAGCGAGAGGGCGCCCGCCAGGAAGATGGCGGCTATGCCGAAGAGTAAGGCCACGTTGCCGCGCAACGGGACATGGAAGATGAATTCACCCATCAACACGGCCAGGAGGACGTCCAACATTCCGATGGCAAAATACGGCAACAATTTTCCGAGGATCAGCTCAGGCCCGCTAACGGGAGTGGAGATGAGTTGCTCCATGGTGCCGCGCTCCCACTCGCGCGCAACGGTCAGGGATGTCAGCAAAGCTGCGATGACCATCATGATTACCGCAATGAGCCCCGGGATAATGTAGTTGCGCGACTCCATGTCGGCGTTGTACCAGACGCGCGGCCTAACCTCGATTGGCGTGATAAGGGCCTTGCCGCCCAAGCGCTGCACTTCACGCAACGCTACCTGTTG
This sequence comes from uncultured Verrucomicrobiota bacterium, assembly GCA_964486075.1. Taxonomy (GTDB): domain Bacteria; phylum Verrucomicrobiota; class Kiritimatiellia; order JAAZAB01; family JAAZAB01; genus JAHIJO01. The sequence goes on along the minus strand of CAZALU010000118.1, from coordinate 3,926 downwards.
TGAGTAGAGGAACGCCACAACCCGGGCGTAGCCCATGGCGATGGTGGCTGTATTGGCGTCGCTGCCGTCAACAATCATCTGAACGGGGACATCGCGCCCCGCCACAATCTGGTCGGCAAAGTTCGAGGGCACGATGATGGCTACCAGTGCCCTGCCCGAATCAATAGCGGCTTCGACTTCGCGGTAATTGCGGACGTGGGCCAGGATATTGAAGTAGGGCGAGCCTTCGAAGTGACTGATAAATTCGCGACTGTCAGGGGTGCCGCTCTGGTCCCATAGCACAGTGGGTACATTATCGACATCCAAGGTTAAGGCGGAACCGAAAAGGATCAGCAGCAGCATGGGGATGGCAATGGCCATCCCCAGGCTGCGGGGGTCGCGTACAATGTGGATAAATTCCTTCCGGGCAATGGCCCAAATGCGGAAATATTTCATTGGCGCACCTCCTCCTGGGGCTTTTCGAGACGGTCCCGCGCCTCGATCAGTGAAACGAAGACGTCCTCCATTGAGGGGACGATCTGTTCGATCCGCGTGATCGGACAGTTGTTCTTGCGTAATGCCTCCGTGATGGCAGGCACGGCCAGCCGGGCGTCTTCGGCCACGATGTGCAGGCCGCGGCCAAAGAGCGCCGTCTCCTTCACTTCGGGCAGATGTTCGATGAAGCCCATCGCGTCCGCAGGTTGATCGCACACGAGTTCAACGACATCCTCCTGCATCTTTTCCGTCTTGAGCGTGGCCGGAGCGCCCATGGCGATCAATTCGCCGCGGTAGATGAGTCCAATGCGGTCACAGTACTCCGCCTCGTCCATGTAATGCGTGGTAACGAAGACGGTCACGCTTTTCGCAGCAAGCACGTAAATCAAATCCCAGAATTGACGGCGACTGATGGGATCCACGCCGGCAGTGGGCTCATCGAGAAAGATAACGGGCGGTTCGTGCAGGATGGCACAACCCAGGGAGAGCCGTTGTTTCCAGCCGCTGGAGAGAATGCCCGTTCGCGAATGGCGATGCTCCTGGAGGCCGGCCATCTGGAGCACCCATTCCTTGCGGGCCTGTTTCCGCGACGCAGGGATCAGGTAAATGCCGCTGTAGAAATCGATATTCTCCTCCACGGTCAAGTCTTCGTAAAGAGAGAATTTTTGGCTCATGTAACCGATGTTGGCCTTGATCCGTTCCTGTTGTGTACGGATATCGAGGCCGGCGACCGTGCCGGCGCCGCCCGAAGGAGCCAGAATGCCACAAAGCATACGAATGGTGGTTGACTTGCCGGCGCCGTTAGGCCCCAGGAAGCCGAAGATCTCGCCGCGTTTGACGTCGAACGAAACGCGGTTTACGGCCACGAAGGCGCCAAATCGTTTCTCGAGTTCCCTGACCGTAACTGCATTTTCCTGACTATTCATGACTAGTTTTTTGTGCCGCATGGGCGAGCACGGAAACAAACACATCCTCAAGCGTGGGCGGCACCGTGTGCATTGTTTCCGTTTCAATGCCGCCATCACGCAGTATTGCCTCGATTTTTTTCTGGGTGGCTTCCACGTCGCGCGCCGCTACATGGACGCGATCTCCGAATAGTCCCACCGAACACTCAGGCAGCTTGTCGCGCAATAAGGCCGCCGTTCGACGCGGATCGACGGTCCGGAGTTCCATAATCGTGTCGCGCATCAGACGCTTTACTTCATCCGGTGTGCCCAGCGCCAACAGCTTGCCTCGGTGGATTAAGGCCAGTCGCGCACAGCGCTCTGCTTCGTCGAGATAGGCGGTGGATACGAAAACCGTGACGCCGTCACGGATCAACTGATATAGAATACGCCAGAAATCGCGCCGGGAAACCGGGTCAACGCCGTTCGTTGGCTCGTCCAAAAAAAGCACTTTAGGGGTGTGAATCAACGCACAGACAAGACCTAGTTTTTGCTTCATGCCGCCCGAGAGCTTGCCTGCCAGCCGCTGTTTGAACGGCGTCAAATTGCTGAAAGCCAACAGGCGCTCGAGCTGATCGGTGCGCCCTGCTCGCGAAACACCGTAAATGTCGGCATAGAAATTCACGTTCTGCATAACTGTCAGATCGGGGTAGAGGCCGAAACGCTGGCTCATGTAGCCGATGGAGTCCTTGATTGCAGCTGCCTCGCGCACTGAATGGTGGCCGGCAACCCAGGCGTCGCCGGAGGTTGGATCCATGATCGCGGTGAGCAGGCGCATGGTCGTTGTCTTGCCTGCGCCATCCGGTCCGACGAGGCCAAATAGTTCTCCTTTGCCTACGGAGATCGTGAGGTGGTCTACGGCCGTGACGTTTCCGAAGGTTCTCGTCAGGGCCTCTGTGCGAATGGCATCCATGCAATGTCCTACTGGGCCGTGATGTTGGCATCCGCCGGCATGCCCGGTTTCAGCTCCTGATTGGGGTTTGCGATGTCTACCTTGATCCGGTATACGAGCTTCACACGCTCCTTGGTGGTCTGTACGTTTTTCGGCGTGAACTCCGCCTGGGACGCTATGAACGCCAGCCGGCCTGCATACGCTTTGCCGGGATAGGTGTCGGTGGTGACGCGAACCAGCTGTCCGATCTTGACGCGCCCCAGATCCGTCTCGTTGATATATCCTCGAAGCCAAACGTTCATGAGATCGCCGACGGTCACGACCGGTGTCCCGGGGACGACGTATTCTCCGTTCTCGATCCCTTCCGCCAGGATAATCCCGCTGAGCGGGGCACGGAGTGTGGCGTATGTGAGGCGAGTTTCCATGAGTGCCAGCGCTTGGCGCGCCTGCTCCAGGCGGGCGCGGGCAGCGCGAATCGTTTCTGCACGCGGGCCTTTTTTGAGGAGCGTCAGTCGCGCCTCGGCTTCGCGCACCTTGGCGGACGCGATGCTGGACGCCGCTTGCGCCGCCTCGAACTCGCGGGGAGCAATGACCTTTTGTTCGAATAGCTCCTTCTGCCGTGCCAACTCGGACTGCACGCGCTGCGCCTCGGCTCGGGCGACTTCCAGGACGGCCGCGGCCTGTTCGATTTCCTCGGGGCGCGTGCCGGCCTCCAGTTCGGCCAACACGGCTTCTGCTGTCTGTGCATCAGCCCGGCGCATGGCCGCTTCCTGCTCGAGTTCAACCTGTTCAAGGTGTGCCACAACCTGAGCGTTGGTTACATGTTCGCCTTCAGAAACCAGCCGTTGGATGACACGACCCGGGATCTTGAAGCTCACCTGGGCGGCGGTTACCTCAATGTTTCCGGAGACGCGAATAACAGCATGGTCCGTGGCGCCCGTCTGGCGGATCACCCAGCAGCCGAGCGCGACGGCGGCCAGAACGATGGGGATCAGGATCTTCAATTTTTTCTGCATAGCATTTCTCCTTATGAACATATTCGCGGGGTTAACCAGGTTGTTTTTGAAATTTAACTTCGTTCGCCAGCGGGCAATGCCCGCATAGGCGAAAGTGAATATTGCACGATGATCGTGCAATATAAGGTTGTAAATTAACCCCGGAAACGCTCTGGCCTCTGTCACGAACTCCAAATCATTGCGGATCGTGTCTTTGCGCTGACCTTGCTCGTTGCGGTTTATCCCAGTCTGCCATGGTCATGAATTTTATTCTTTGGCTAGGCTGGCCACCAGCTTTAATTCTTGAATGCGCACATCCGCTTTGCCGCGTAATGGAAAATGCATGACGTATGCCTTTGATCCTTCAATATCATCTTGCCACCCGAACGTGAAGTTTTTGGATCCGCTGTATTTTTCATAAGAAACCTTGCCTATGAAACAGACTATCTTTGGTTTTTGAGCCTTGATAACTCGCTTGATTTTTAACCGGCCCTTATGCTCCTCTCCTTTTTTGAGCAGCGTAATATCGCGAGTTGGCCGGGAAATTATATTTATCAGGCCTAATTTCTTGAGAGTACCGAGTTTTCGGCTACTTTGAGCCCTTTTTCTTTGCGATATCCA
>CAZALU010000117.1:0-7585 GCA_964486075.1 uncultured Verrucomicrobiota bacterium | reverse complement strand
GCTCCATCATTTACCCTGATCCTTTTGCCATCAATTATCGTGACCTCTCTCAAATCCACTTACCCCGAAGATATTCTATGTAGAAGGGATAAACGCCAGTGCTGAATGGAGCGACATCGAAATCAAGGCGATGGTGTCAATTGATGGCGGAAGCACATGGATTTATGATGACAAGGTGAGATGCTCCTGTCTGCTATGTAATTTCACCGTAGAAGTTGTATGTCAATACTACAAAACTGTGCTTGGCGCGACGCAAAGGTATACGCCTGACTATTCGACTCCATATGCCCGTCTGAATGGTGTGATTAATGCCTATAAGTCTTGCGAAAAATACAAGTGGTTCATGGAAAAGGTAACGGGTGCTCCGCCTTCCGAAGATCGGTGGTGGCATGAGCAAGACGCTGTGCTTGGTCATGGTTTCGTATGTTTTCAATACGAAGGTCCGGACCTTGGCACAGAACTGAACACAAAATGTAAAGCAAGTGCATATCGACACAAGTGGTTCTGGGGTAAGACGGGCGGAGGCGGACTGACTCAGACATTCTGGGACTATGTATCCGGCAACCCAAATGACCAAAACGATATTGCTTGGTGGGATATATGTGATTCCAAAACCGACGATGACAAAAGACTCGTGCTGAGGCGCACTTATACTTTGAACTATAACAGGATTAACGATCTATTTGACACATTTGCCGATTATCATCCTACAGCGTTTGATCGATATGACAATTTTGGCCTTCATATCAATCTTGCCAATAAGGGATGGGGATGCCTGTCTAACGTGGGGCTGGGCATGGAAGATCACGATATTGACAATGCCAGCATGGCCAATAGCCGGCTTACTAAGAACCTGCCTACAACCGCGAATAAGTCAGTCTGGCGCGTTGCAATTGGCACACGTGCTAGTCAGGACGCCAACGTAGTTGAAGCCGTTTTCAACGCAATCAAAAATCACTGCTCAGGAGTTGATTGGGATGCCTCAGTTGCGACAACGGGCGCCGGCTCGCTGGGCGAAGACTTACTGGACATTCTCCAAGGAAAGACGATCAAGGACGAGAATAGTTTGAACTGGGACATCGCCACCGAGTCTGACCTGCACCTGAATACCGGCCACGACGCTTTGGATTATTTCGACCCCGGCCTCTTCCCCGTTGAGTTTGGCGAGAACCCCAAGGATGTCTTTAACATGCTGGATTAAGGAGCGAGACCGAACATGAGAACACTTCTTTCTAGAATATTAATCGTGGTGTTATGCTTGGGCACGTCAATGCTAGCGGGTGCCGCCTCAGTGGATAAACTCAAGCCGACTTACCACCAGCAGGAGCAACACTTGAGCCAACTCATGGAGCGTCTCTCAAATGATGGGATCGAATACGAAATGAAAGTTGATCACATGGAGTGGGAGACGACATTTATGGGGCGCGCTCGTGGCGATACCTACGTGTATCGGCTCAAATTACCCAAGATCGTCGCGCAGCAGGCCGAAAGTTACGATTGGCGATTTGTTCGGGGCAATTTTATGCCATATCTCAATGATCCGAGGTTTTCTTTCTACGCGTCTCTTCTTCTGATAGCAAACTTTCAGGCACGTTTCCCTGAACGATATCGATTCGGAACAGGATATGACTGTCCTCTTCGCCTAGAGCCGCTGGAAAAGCATGAGAAAGCTCTTTGGGACAAGGACATCGCGAAATACACAGCCCCGTTTCTCGCCACATTCACCAGAGACCCTCGCTCATACAAAGAAAAGATATTCTTCGAGTCTGTTCCGCAACAGTACCTGGAGAGCATTTTCACGGACGACATCTATCGAAACGGGGCGTCTATAGTTGAGAAGCCGGAGTTTATAAAGGGTAAATCATTTGAAGAGGGTGTGCTGGAGTTCAACGCAAATGGGAGCACCGCAAAACTACGCAAGTTGTCCGTTACCAAGGAGAATCTCGGTGTGTGGCTATACTGCACTCTTTTCGAAGATGAGGCAAAGCGGCTTGATATTCTGAATGACTTTCTCGTTTGGTGCAGACAATCCGGAAGAGACAAACCATTCCTTTCCGCTGTGGTGATGGGACTTTTTATCGTGGACGGTTATTCCTTTGATGACGAGACCGGAAAGTATGTACCCAACGAACGAGGTAAACGCTTGCTGGAGTATATTAGCGAATTCCCGATCCAGGAGAATGCAACACGTTTAAAGATCGTCATGGACGGCGGAAACCAAACGTTTGTGGACGGCCTGATGAAGAAGCACAGCACGTCGCAGAACTGGCAGCAGTTGCTGAAAAATCCTATCGAACCGAAGTTCGTAAAGTTCGAACAACATCCGAGTGAGAAAACAAGAGTCAAGTCTGATACCGCCGAAATGTCCGTAGTAAAATGAGTATGGATAACAGCGCCGAAGGCAACTTGATCGTCTCGAACGTATCCCTGGAGATGCCCCCCTATCTCGGGATCAACATGACCGACCCCATCGGCGAGCCTGTAGATTCCGCGACCGCCATAGTCCATGCCGATGGCGGCGCGTCCTGCGCCTGGACCTTGAATTCCGCGATCACCCATTTCGATCCGGACCCTGGGAACGCCCTTGAGGCAACGATCAAGGAGCAAGGCGAACCCAGCGACTCGTATCGAGAGGAGCAGGTCAGCGTAGTGGTCTCGCAGGGCAGTGTTGAGACGGAACTTAGCACCAACTTCACGGTGGTGCGGATCGATATTGAGATGCAAGACTTGAGCGGCGGACCCTATCGCCTCGGTCTGCCCCACGGCCGGTCAAATTTTACTGTAGCCGACATCGCTGATGTCGGTCCTAATCCAAGGACCGCGACCATCGGTCGCGGCTACAAAAGATTGTCAGCCATAGGCTGATCCGCTAATGGCGGAAAATTCCTATGCATTGAATTAGCGTTACCCTGACGCCCTGACGCAGGCACACGCGCTAATAATCCTTGCACCCGCCGTGAATATGGCGGATGATATGATGAATGAACGCATCAATTCATTACGAGCTTATTGATCGGCCGGAAGCCATGCGGGAAGCCCTGGCCGCGCTGGCCCCGGTCAGCTCCCTGGCCCTCGACCTGGAAATGGAAAACTCCTATCGCCGCTACGGCCTGCATATCGCCCTGATCCAGGTCTCAACGCCCGACCGGCGTCATTATATTTTCGATCCGCTCTCCGTAATCGATATTCAGCAGGTGGGCGCGCTGCTGACCCGGAGCAGCAAGGAGCTGATTGTGCATGACGCCGATTTTGATCGGCGGTCATGCCACCAGGTGTATCAATGGACGCTTAACCATATTTTCGACACCAAGATCGCCGCACAACTTGCAGGCTTCCGACAATTCGGACTGGGCAACCTGCTGCAGGAATTGCTCAACATCCATGTAAATAAAAAATTCCAGACCTTTGACTGGCTCAAACGCCCAATCCGGAAGGATGCCTTGGATTACGCGGCGCATGACACCGCTTCCCTGCACGAATTGAAAGCCGTCCTGGTCAGTCGCTTGACCGATCTGGGACGGATGGCCTGGGCCCAGGAAGAATTCCTGCGCCTGAACACCATCGAACCTACGGAACCGGCGAGCCCCGCGCATTACCGGATCAAGAAAAGCTCCCTGCTGTCGCCGCGTCAGCTGGCCATCCTCGGCGCGCTTACCGCCTTCCGCGACCAGGTTGCCCGCCGGCTGAACCGGCCGGTCCATTACATCATGCGCGACCCGATTGTGCTCCAGCTCGCCGCGCAGCCTCCGGCCGATGAAAACGCCATGCGTTCCATCCGGGGCCTGCACCCGGTCATGTACCGGGCGGACACTATCCGGCAGTTGTTCGAAACTATAGCGCGGGGCCAGGCGGCGCCGGGGGACCTGCATCCGATCCGGAAGAAGCGGCCGCCGATCAAGCCCGGTTATACCCAGCGCCTGAAAGCCATGCAGGAATGGCGTCGGCAGGTCGCCGCCCCGCTGGACCTGGAGCCCTACCTGCTTTTATCCAGCGATATCCTGCAGGCCTGCGCCCGGCATCCCGGCGAGGCGCTGCCCCCGCCCATCGCCTCGCAGCTCCGGCATTGGCAGAAGGAACTGCTCTGGAAGGAATTTTGTGAGAAGTTCGCGGTGCCAGATTGAACCTGAAAAGAGCATTTTAACTACGAAATACGCGAAATACACGAAATTAATATGTTGATGATAAACATATTATGTTGCAAGGGGCACTGCGGTAAAGCTGCACCCATTGAGTGAAAGACCAGATTGAAAAACATATCCGAATTTCAATTAAACCCCATATTTTCGTGCATTTCGTGTGTTTCGTAGTGGATTCAACTGCTGGGTTTAGGTTGAATATCAGAACCCGTGTAGGCTCCGGCGCAGACGATCATGATGCTCAAGCAGATCGTGTGATTTCCTCGCGCGCCATCGAGACCCAGCGGGTCAGGCGCGTGGGATCGCCCTGCACGGTATGCGTGTCCTTGAGGATGATCTCGAGGGACAGCCGGCCGGCAATGCGCAGGACGTCGCGAAGATCCCGGCGAATGGCCGCCTCGTCGAACGACACGCAGACCGTAGCCGGGTTGGGCTTGCGGCTGAGCACGCATCGCCCGCCCAAGCGCTCGGCCAGAACATCGAGCTTGCACCAGGCTGACGCCGACACGCGCCTCAGGTTCGGGATTCGCGCCAAGTATTCAACACGATCGTGCAGCGGTTCGCAGCACCCGTAACACGTCAGCCCGAATTTCGCGAGCAACGGCAGTTGGTATGGCAGCACGAACTCCGCAAACATTGCCGGCGATACTCCAACCGTTTCCTGCGCCTCCGCCAGGCCCCAGATATCCGCGAGCCGCACGGTGTCCCCCTGACCCCGGCCCGCTTGCGGCAGGTGACGCGTATATCCGATCCCACCCGAACCGGTATAGTCATTCTGATTGGCCGGAGTCAGCAACTGTTCCGACTCGTGCCAATCAAGAAACTCACAGCACTCATCCCGCAACCAGCCCATCAACGCATGGAGTCCGGCCGGATTGTCCAACATCGCCAGCAGGAAAGGTTCCAGCCCAATCAGCTTGATGACCTCCCATGTCAGGCCAACGGTCCACCATCCGTCCGCCAGCGGGGACGGCGTGCGGTAGATCAGCGCCCGCCGCGCCGGACCTGCCGGATAATGGTGGTGGCCCCGGATGCGGGGCGGCAGAAGATCGCCGAAACAATCCGCGGCGGCCGCTAGGCGTTCCTGTGTGCCAGCGCGATCCACGGTTGGCCGCCGTGGGCGCAGGCGCTTTAGGTCGCCCGCTAAATCCCGTATCGGCGGATCCCACCGGTAACTCCCCCGGTTCACGCCTTGGGTGTAATGGGCCGGGACGCCGAAATCGCCTGGGGCAATCCGCCAGGGGATTCCGACCCACGGCTCAACGACATTGTCGTCACGGATGTGTTCCCACCAGAAAATTTTGGACCGCAGGTCCCACTCCCAGTCCCGGGCAGTATCGTCATCGCAGACCAGGGTGCCCTCCGGCAGCAGTTCGTCCCAGGCGCATTCCGGGTTGCATAGCACGAGCGGGCACTCGGGATCGAGATCGTTATGCCGATACCACAGCCGTCGGCGCTCTGCCATCGCCGACAATTCGGCAATTTTGCGGACCGCCCCCGCCAGAGGCCGCAGCACGTCCCGGTCATGCGCATTTATGTTCATTTGTTAAAACCCCTCTTAACCCGTATCATATACGCCATAGACTGTGAGCACACAACATAAAAACGTGCCCATGACCCGCTTGCTTTTCGTACGTCCTTCTACTATCATGCCTTCCACTCGATCAAGGACTCACTGCGAATCGTGGTGTGAAAAAAGGAAGGAAATCAGCTTATGGGATCAGGATGCGCAAATGACGAACTAACCCAAGGAGCCAAAAAACCCAGGGAATGCCGGCGGCGCGAAAAGACCCAGCGTAAGCGGCTCATGGCCCTGGGCATGTCCGAGGCAGCGATCGCTAAATTAAACACCAAACAGATCCGGCAAATGCTGGTGCGTCCGAACCGGACGCAGAGACTCTGTGCGGCAAAACCGTAAAGCGCCAATGACCGTCGCGGATAACGACATCTCGATCCGGGATGAGCCCAAGCCTTTCCTCGCACATCTCGAGGAATTACGTTGGACGATTCTGGGCTCGCTCATTGCCCTGGCCCTGGGCATGGCAATCGCCGCGCCCTTGGCGCCACTGATCCTAAAATGGATCAAGGCGCCGCTGGCCGGCGTGGTCGACCATCCGGAGCAGTTCCTGCAATCCCTGGAAATCACCGGCGGTTTTTCGATTGCGCTTCAAGCCGTGTTCTGGTGCGGACTCCTGCTGAGCGCTCCGGTTATCCTACTGCTGATCGGGCGCTTCATCTTTCCCGGGCTCACCAGGCGGGAACGCAAAGCCATTGCCGTTGCCATGTCGTGCGCCTTGCTGCTCTTCGCCTTCGGAGTCGCCCTGTGTTATTACATCGTTCTACCCACAGCCCTGCGCGTGATGCTGGGGCTCCATCAGTGGATGGGTATCCAGGCCTGGTGGACGATCACCAGCTATGTGGCATTCACCATCCAACTCTTGATCGCTTTCGGTCTGGCCTTCGAACTGCCCATGGTACTCATGGTCCTAGGCTATCTTGGCATCGCCTCCTCGAGCATGCTGAGGGCTAAGCGTCCCCACGCCATCGTCATGCTGCTCGTCGTGGCCATGATTTTAACGCCCGGGCCGGACGTCTTCTCGCAAGTAGTCATGGCCGTTCCCATGATCCTGCTCTATGAGATCTGCATCTGGAGCATCCGCCTGTTCGAACGGCGACGAGCAAAGATGTAAGCCCCGTCTGTTCTCGATGTAAATAGAGCCCATTCGAAGACCTTTTTGAATGGGCTCTATCTACAGGTGATTGCCGGCAACCGAGGGCCGTCCGCCGGCCCCCGCCGCCAGTGTCCGACGCCAAGCAGGGAAGAAAGGTGTATTCATAGGGCGGTATATATACCGCCCTATTGACTTGTCGTCAAGGATTTGCTACATTTCTCAGCATGCAAACGGACCTTGCCAAACTGCGCGCGGAATACAGCCAGTTGCAGAGAACTCTGGGGCAAACCGGGTGGCTCAGTCATGGCTACGTCCAGGACCGGGGTCCTGGAGCGGGCGGCCCTTGTTATCAGTGGACGCGCAAAGATAACCAGAAAACGGTGTCGGTAGCCTCCTTGTCAAAGGAGCAATATGCTTGGATGAAGGAGGCGATCAAAAACTTGCGGCAAGTTCAGGCGGCGCTAAAGCGTATGGAGCAAATTTCCCGCATGGTGCTTTTTCAGACAGTCTCCGAACCGTCCAGACGCAAAGCCTTGACCAAACGAGTTTTAGGGCTTATCTAAGTGCCATTCTGGTCTGCCCCACAGCCTGTTTTTAAGTGTGCATCCCTGAAAATAAAGGGCGAAACGCACCTTACCCCCTCGAAAAAAGACGATTTGCCACGCGAGTGGGTAAAGTCGGGTTAATCGGGTTTTTCAGCGGAATCGACTTTGATGGTCTGGCCCTGCTCTGTTTAGGTTACAACGTATCAACGGGGCTGACGACGCCCATCGGTCC
>CAZALU010000116.1:0-7928 GCA_964486075.1 uncultured Verrucomicrobiota bacterium | reverse complement strand
CAAAAGCGAGCTAATCTGATATTAATAACCCATAGATTTTGCGGACGAGCCTGAAATTCTTGTTCATATAAGCAGAGGTTGTCATTTCGATCCGCCGGCTGGCGGATCAAAATTTCACCCGTCACTAGGGTTGTTTTCTTTGCGCCTTCGCGTCTTAGCGGCAGAATCATATGGACATTCTTTATACAAAATATAATTATCATCGGTTGCCGCAGTTCCAAACGGCTACGTCTATTGTGTTGGACCAGGGTCGCAAGCAGGCGCTCAAGCGCGCGCTTGTCCCTGAGGCTCAGGCCCATATTGCGCGCATCCGGCAGGACCATCTCCGGTTTGCCGAGGTGGCCGTTCGGGGCGGATTCGAATTGGCCGCTGTGCGGGAAGCCGGGGTAGGGGCGCTGGCCTACGATTTCATCGAGGGCTCCAGCCTGGATGACCTGCTTTTCCAGGCTTTGCAGCATGATGATCGCGATCGTTTCCAGGCATTGCTGGATGAATTTGTACGGCGGCTGCGGACCGGTTTCAAGACCGTTGCCCATCCTCCGCCGGAAGGCCAGATCGAGATCGAACGCGTGTTCGGGCGATCCGCCTTTCCCTGGGTGACGCCAGCGCCGGATGCCTTTTTGGCCTGCGCTCTCATTGACCTGATTTTCGATAACGTGATCATCGCGGATGGGCGCTGGACGCTGGTGGATAACGAGTGGGTGTTCCCCGGCTGTGTGCCTGTGGCTTATGTCATTTACCGGGCATTGTTCGAATTCTATGAGTTGAAATGGCGCGAGTTCGGGATCGAACATTTTATTCCGTTCCGGACCGTGGCGCAACGCTATGGCATTGACGAGCAGGCCCTGGGTTGTTACCGCGCCATGGAAGATAAGTTCCAGTCCTACGTCTGCGGAGAAGAGCGCTTGAATTTTAATCTGCGTTACCTCAAAGGCGTGGAGACGATCCCGCATATACAGGCAATCGTTGCCCAGCAAAACAGCCGGATTCAGGCGCAGGACCTTGAATTGCAGAATCTGAGGGTGCAAGCCGGGACACTCGCCGAAATTCAGCGTTCGTATGGCTACCGCATGCTGCATGCTGTTTGCCGGGGAATTGACCGGGTAATGCCGCCGGGCAGTCGTCGCCGGCGTATGCTGTTGGCCCCCTTGCGTTGGATACGGGCGTCGAGTCGCCACGAAGGCGCGGAGAAGGCAAGATAAGAGGAGTTGCCCCTGGGAGTAACGGAGTGAGGGAGATTTTTTAACCGCAAAGAACGCAAAGATAAGACTTGTGCATGAAATCAGGATTCATTAGGAATTTAACAGGGATGGACAGGATGGACAGGATGGACAGGATTAACAGGATGGATGTTTGGGGTCTTGGTGGCAGATGAACAGATCGGGTGGATGGGGGGTATGCGGTGTTCTGAGGGAGTATAGCCTTCCCCGAACCCCGAACCCCGAACCCTGAACCCTGAACCCTGAATGTTTTAAGCCTAGTGGTAGGTGAATATATTGGGCTAAACTTTATTGAGAATCCAAAAAGGAGTATAGCATGAAGTTTTCCATGAAAAAACAAATCGCCGAGTCGATTGCGGTAAAAAAGGCAATTCTGAAAAATACTGCTTTCCTGAAAAACATTGAAGTTGTTGCGGCGCGCATTATCGAGGCCTACCGGGGCGGACATAAAATGCTCCTGGCCGGAAACGGGGGCAGCGCCGCTGACGCCCAGCATATCGCCGGCGAGATGGTGAACCGTTTCCTTTTTGACCGGCCGCCGTTGCCGGCCATCGCCTTATCCACCGATACCTCGGTGTTGACGGCCATCGGCAACGATTACGACTTCAAGTTGGTGTTCGCGCGACAGGTCCAGGCCCTGGGGAACGCCGGCGATGTGTTCATCGGGATTTCCACCTCCGGCAATTCGCCTAATATCGTCAAGGCTTTCCAGGAATGTCGTCGGCGGGGCATTGTGCGGATCGGCATGACGGGTCAGGCCGGCGGCCCCGTGAAAGACAATTGCGATTATTGCATCCGGGTGCCCTCGAAGGAAACTCCGCGTGTCCAGGAAGCCCATATCATGATCGCGCATATCCTGTGCGGGATGATCGAGGAGTCAATTTTCGGGAAGTCGCAACAAAGCAAGGGATAATGCTTACTAGCGAACAGCGCCGCCGATTCGAACGTCAGATTGCGTTGCCGGAAATCGGCGCACGCGGTCAACAACGTCTGCTGGCCGGACGAGTTCTGCTGGTGGGCGCGGGCGGACTGGGCTCTCCCGCCGGTCTGTATCTCGCCGCCGCCGGTGTCGGCACAATCGGGATTGTTGATGATGACACAGTGGAGCTTGGTAATTTACAGCGTCAGATTTTGCATACTGTGGCGGACATTGGCCGTTTGAAAACGGATTCCGCCTCCGAAAAAATGCGGGCGATTCATCCGGCTGCGACTGTCCGTGCCTACCCGGAGCGTCTGACGTCCCGCAATGCGCCGGCCATTTTCAAGGATTACGATTTCATTATCGACGCCGCCGATAACGTTGCAACGAAATGGTTGATCGCGAAGACCAGTCGGCGCCTTGGCAAACCATCTTCGTATGGCGGCATTACCCGTTACCAGGGCCAGACCATGACCGTTTACCCGGGGCGGACCGCCTGCTTGCGCTGTCTGTTCGCGGTTCTGCCGTCCGCGCCCGGTGCGCGGATTCAGGGTCCGCTGGGGGTTGTGCCGGGGGTGATCGGAACGATCCAGGCGGCGGAAGCCATCAAGTATTTGTTGGCCATTGGCAGGCCTCTTAGCAACCGCTTGCTGATCTTTGACGTTCTGGAGATGCATGTGCGCTGCGTGCGCGTCAACCGCAATCTGGCCTGCCCTTTATGCCGAACATAATTGCCATTGCGCGAGCTTGAGAAAAAAATAATTTTAACCGCAAAGACCGCAAAGATCTCATAGCAAGATCCGCATCAACTTTGTGTTCTATGCGTTCTTTTGTGGTTAAAATATGAGGGTGAGTTCTGCGTGCCTTGGCGCCTTCGTGGCGCATAAGTCAGGAGCTCTGCGGGCGGTTATTGAAATTAATCTGGCGTTGGTGTAATCTTCGGGTGTTAAAGCGATAATTGGCCGGTGGGCGGGGACGGCTTCGCCCCGGCCCCACAACAGGAGGTCAAAGCATGCATCCAATAATGCGCATGGTCATTGGCGCGGTGGTTGGCGTCGCCGTCGGATTTGCGGTCTATAAATTTATCGGTTGCCGGACTGGCGGCTGCCCGCTATCCGGGAACCCATATATCGCCATGTTCCTGTGGGGGCTGATCGGCCTGCTCTTGGCGCGTGGTTTATGATTTTACGGGGCTGGCGCTGCGGTCGGCGGACGGGGTTGCCGGCCATTGTCGGTGCATGCCGCAATGATCCCGCTCCCGAGCGCCAAGTCGTCCTGATAGAAGACCACCGCCTGGCCCGGGGTGATCGCCATTTGCGGCTGGTCGAACTTTATCCGGGCTGCGGGAGAAGCCTGATCCTCGACCGGGGTTAGGGTGGCATCCGCCGCGGGATGCTGCTGCCGGATTCGCGCTTGGACCCGGATTGGTTCCGAGGGTGGGTCCATGGCAATCCAGTTGATGTCGGTGGCCAACAGACTATTGCCGAAGATCTCGGAGTGCGCGCCGACAATCAAGGCGTTATACGGTACGTCAATGGCCAGGACATATAACGGCTGGCCGCCGCCGCCCAGGCCCAGGCCTTTGCGTTGGCCGACGGTGTAGTGGACTATCCCCTTGTGTTGCCCCATTATGTGGCCGGTGCTGTCCATGATCGGGCCGGGCTTGATTTCTTCGCCCTGGAACAGGGCTGCGTAATCCGCGCCTTCAAAAAAATCCTGACTTTCCTTTTGTTCAGCCACGTCCTGGAATCCCAGCTCGCGAGCCAGCGTCTTGACTTCGTTTTTAGGCATTGAGCCCAACGGGAAAAGCCCAAGCCGCAATTGTTCCTGGGAGAGCCGCGCCAGGAAATAGGATTGGTCCTTCTGTGAGTCCAGGCCGCGCCGGAGCAGAGTGCGCTGGCGTGCCGAGTCATATTCTACCCGGGCATAATGGCCGGTGGCGAAGCGTTCGAACTCGATTCCCAAGCGGCGGGCATGCTCAAGCAGTACGCCGAATTTTATGCGTTGGTTACAAATAAGACACGGATTGGGCGTCCGGCCCGCCAGATATTCCCGGCGAAAGTAATTCAGCACCTGGGCCCGGAATTCATCGACCAGGGGGACAACGACATGGCGAATGCCGAGTCGGTCCGCCATGGCTTTGGCTGATTTAAGAGATAGGGTTGAGCCGGGCCCGTAACAAGCGGAATGTTTCAGTCCGGCTGCGGAAGGGGGTCCGGCCCAGGTCTGCATTGTGATCCCGGTCACCGCATGGCCCTGTCGCAGTAGCAGGGCGGCCGCCATGGTGGAATCCACGCCGCCGCTCATGCCCACGACGACTTTCATTTTGGCATGCCCTGGATGTGTGTTGATGCTCATCGGTAAATTAAACAGTCGCTATTTTGGGTATGGCTTTGTCTTGGATCAAATTTAGCGGATAACAGCGGCATGTTGCAATAGCGAAGCGCATGAGGTACTTAAGGCAATAACGGGGTCAACCAGATATGTTCATTTAGCAGTAAGACTTAATACATTTCATGCGGGCCGTGCCCGCAAGCCACGGTAGCGCAGGGTCTTCCGCCGCAGGCGGAATCCCTGCGATCTTCGGAGGCGTTCAGCCATAAGCTGATCCGCTGCTGGCGGAAAAGCCTCCGCTACCCAGAAAGATACATGCAAAAACGTGTATATTTACGGGAAAACTGCTAAATGGCGGGATATTTAGACCCCATTCGAAAAGCTTTTTAACCGCGGATTACGCCGATCACGCGGATAAATATCAAAGGCTCCATAGCACAATTTATGGGTGGTTAATTGTCAGGCAATTTCACCACCTATTAATTAGCTGCTCTTTACGATCTTAAAATGCTCTCATATTGAATTTACATTTCTGCGGCGGCCGCCAGGGCTGCTTCGAAAACCGTGTCGCGCCTCGCAATCATCAATTCGTTGCCAAGCAGTTTGTCGTTCGGCGGCACTGCCGCTTTGATCATGCGGATGGCAGTTTTGCCGTCGAGGACGGAGCGGGCTTCAAGGGTGAGCGTATCCTGGCGGGTGACGCTGAACGATTCTTTTCCTCCGGCGCAGGTCATGGCCAGTGATTTGAATGAAAAAACGTCGGCGCCGGTGGGGACCAATGTGATCCGGTCCTGTGGCAGAAGGCAGACGTTTTCATCCATCTGCGCTTTCAGCCAGCCGGCCAGCAGCAGCCCGGCGCCAGTAGACGCCTCGATCCGGATGGAATGGATTACGGCCAGTTGATCACGACATTCCAGTGAATCAAAAAACTGGGCAAAGATCTGACGGCATATCGTGAGCCGGGACCAGTTCAGGTCGCTGACGGATGTTTCGGTCCGGCGTGATTGCTCCACGAAGCTGGCCAGTTGGCGCAGATCTGAGAGTGTATAAGCGGCCGAATCCACAATGACGTGGTTGGACTGCGCTGCGAAGCGTTCAAAATCTTTTCGGGTAAACGGTGGCTTCAGGCACCAAAGGATGGCCGGCAGATCGGGAATCAGCAGGTTGGCCGTTATGCTTGGCAGGTTATCGGCCATGCTGCCGTGGCCGACCAGCCGGATATGGTCACAGCACACGCAGCGTTGACAGGTGCCGGATTGCTGGCAGATTACGGCGACTTCGGCGCTCAGGTCCGCTGGCGCGGCATCGGGTTCGGAGGAGACCATGATCATCCGGCAGGGATGGTTGCCGATGATTTTGCCGATGATTTCTGTGGCGGTGGCTATCTCGCGATCTGAATCACGTACTACGATCAGGTTGGCCACCACCGCCTGCGTAGTCATCGTGCTGGTTCTCGAACCGCCAACCGGCGGCATGGCAATCCAGAGCGCCTTCAATTCGCGTTCGATGTCCGCTGGTTCCACGCGCTTTGGGCCGGCTTCAATCTTGACACTCATAATCTTCTCCAGGCCCGCCTGTCACGGGTCATTAGTCCATCGGCTGCCGCCGGACCCCAAGTTCCGGCAGCATAGTTAGGGAAATCCCCGGGCGCAGCGGACGCCCAGCCTTCCAGGATTGGCATGATACGCGACCATGCCGTTTCCACTTCATCGGCCCGCGTGAACAGGGTGGCGTCGCCCAGCATGCCGTCGAGCAGGAGGCGCTCATAGGCTTCTGGTGGTGCCATACCGAAAGCGGTGCCGTAATCGAATTCCATCTTCACCGGCCGTATATTGATTGCCTGGCCCGGAGCTTTGGAGCTGAACTTGATCGAGATGCTTTCGTCGGGCTGGATCCGGAGCACAAGCAGGTTGGGATCTATTCCTTGAAGGGAGCTACCGAAAAGCGATAACGGTGCCTGCTTAAATTGGATGGCGATTTCAGTAATATGCTTGCCGAGTCGCTTACCTGAGCGCAGGTAAAAGGGCACACCCGCCCAACGCCAGTTGTCGATTTCCCATTTGATCGCGGCGTAGGTCTCGGTTGTTGAGGCCTCGGAAACGTTGTTCTCGTTGCGGTAGGCCGGCACGAACTGGCCGGCGACAGTTCCCGGTCCGTATTGGCCGCGCACGGTCAGGGTGCCGATTTCCTGCGGCGTGATTGGGCGCAGGGACGCCAGGACCTTGACCTTTTCATCGCGCACGGCGTCGGCATCCATGGTCGCCGGCGGCTCCAGGGCCACCAGGCTGAGCAGTTGCAGCATGTGGTTCTGGATCATGTCGCGGATGACTCCCGCAGTTTCGTAATAGCCGCCACGGTTCTCGATTCCCACCGATTCCGCAACCGTAATTTGCACATTATCTATGAAATTACGGTTCCAGAGTGGCTCGAAGATTCCGTTGGCGAAGCGGAATACCAGGATGTTCTGGACCGTTTCCTTGCCCAGGTAATGGTCGATGCGGTAAATCTGATTTTCTTCAAAGGCGCTATGGGCAGCGCGGTTCAATTCCTGAGCCATGGCCAAGTCGCGCCCGAACGGCTTTTCGATTACCACCCGGACCCAGCCGCCGGTCTTGGTGCGGTTCAACCCGGCCTGACCCAGATGTTGCAGGATGACCGGAAAATCATTAGGCGCGGTGGCCAGGTAGAAGAGGCGGTTGCCCTCCGTGCCGCGTTCGGCATCCAGCCGATCCAGCAATGCGCCCAGCCGGACGTAGGCTTCCGGATCGTCGAAATTGCCGGGAAAATATTCCATATTGCGGCTGAAATAGTTCCAGAACTCGGGATCGACCGGCTGCTGGTTGGAAAAAGAATTGATCTCAGCCAGCATCTGCTGCCGGAATTCAGCGGATGTGAGTGGTCTGCGCGCATACCCGACAATGGTAAATCGGTCTGGCAGCAGACGTTCCAGCTCCAGGTTGTAAAGTGCAGGTAACAGTTTGCGCTTGGTCAAGTTGCCGGATGCTCCGAAGATGACGATGGCACACGGTTTCGGAGTGCGTTGGAAACGCAGTTTTCCTCGCAATGGGTTCTGGTTGTTTCTAAGCATGGGCTGTGCCTTGTCCACATATCCTAAGGGGTCTGCTGAAAAATGCAAGAAATACCGGTTATGACCTATCCGCAATGCTTCGTCTGACGACGCAGGCGTGTAAAACGCGGTCCTCCGAAATCATTGCTTTTCAATGGAGGGACACCTGATCTTAAGAATCGCGATCGTGTCCGTGCTGCGTATTTAAATTATCATTTATTGTACCTATCCGGACACCTTTGCAACAGGAATCAAGGATGCCATGCGTTCTTGACACGTCTCCCGCTCCTTATAGAATCTTGTTTGGCATCAGGTTTACCGAATGAATCTTAATAACTTGAGAGTACCGAGTTCTCGGCTACTTTGAGCCCTTTTTCTTTGCGATGTC